>JAMFTA010000067.1 GCA_026225565.1 Caulobacter sp.
AACTGATGGAAGAGATGACCGCGCTGCAGGAAAAGCTGGACGCGGGCGACCTCTGGGACATCGACTCCAAGATCGAGATGGCCATGGACGCCCTGCGCTGTCCGCCGGACGACTCGCCGGTGGACAAGCTGTCGGGCGGTGAGAAGCGCCGCATCGCCCTGGCTCGTCTGCTGCTGTCCAAGCCCGACATGCTGCTGCTGGACGAACCCACCAACCACCTGGACGCGGAATCCGTAGCCTGGCTGCAGCACCACCTTGAAGCTTTCCCGGGCTGCGTCATCCTGGTGACCCACGACCGCTACTTCCTGGATCAGGTGACCAAGTGGACGCTGGAGCTGGACCGCGGCAAGGGCCTGCCCTTCGAGGGCAACTACTCCGGCTGGCTGGAGCAGAAGACCAAGCGGGTGATCCAGGAGCAGTCGGAATCCGAAGCGCGTCAGCGCGCCATGACCCGCGAGCTGGAATGGGTGCGATCCGGCGCCAAGGCCCGCCAGGCCAAATCCAAAGCCCGCCTGGCCGCCTATGACGAGATGGTCAACGCCCAGGAAAACGCCCGCCTGGCCCAGACCACCACCACCATCCAGATCCCCCCCGGCCCGCGCCTGGGCAATGTGGTGATCGAGGTGGAGAATCTGGAAAAGGAATATGGCGACAAGGTCCTGTTCAAGGGCCTCACGTTCAAGCTGCCGCCCAACGGCATCGTCGGGGTGATCGGCCCCAATGGCGCGGGCAAATCCACCCTGTTCAAACTGATCACCGGCGCCATTCTGCCGGACGCCGGCACGGTGCGCCTGGGCGAGACCGTCAAGCTCGCCTATGTGGACCAGAGCCGCGACGCCCTGGACGACAAGAAGAACGTCTGGGAGGAGATTTCCCAGGGCCTGGATATCCTCAAAGTCGGCGGGCGGGAGATCAACACCCGCGCCTACGTCGGCTCCTTCAACTTCCGCGGCGGCGACCAGCAGAAGAAGGTCGGCCAGTTGTCCGGGGGTGAACGCAACCGTGTCCACCTGGCCAAGACCCTGACCGAGGGCGGCAATGTGATGCTGCTCGATGAACCGACCAATGACCTCGACATCGAAACCCTGCAAAACCTGGAAGAGGCGTTGGAGAACTTCGCCGGCTGCGCCGTGGTCATCAGCCACGACCGCTGGTTCCTGGACCGCCTGGCCACCCACATCCTGGCCTTCGAGGGCGACAGCCACGTGGAATGGTTCGAGGGCAACTTCGAAGCCTATGAGGACGACAAGAAGCGGCGCCTGGGCGCCGACAGCCTGATCCCCCGCCGCATCAAGTTCCAGAAGTTCACGCGGTAATTGCCGGGTGTCATCCCGGCCGTAGAGCCGGGACCCAGAAACTGCGGTTCCGCTTTCCGGGATGACAGCTCAGGGTTCCAGGGTGATCGACATCGCCATCTCCGCCGCTCCCCCTGGCGCCACGGTGAAGACGCCGGGCTTGGCGAAGATGTCGCCGTCGAAGCCCTCGGGATCGCTCACCCCGCGCCAGGGTTCGATGGCGATGAAGTCGGCGCCGGGCTTGCTCCAGACGCCTAAGTAGGGGGCCTTGGGAAAGGCGATCCGCAGCGATGGGCCGTCCTTCGCGCCATAGATGAGCGCTTGGCTGTTCAGCCGGTCGAAGATCAGGGCGTCGTCCATGAAGAGGTCGTCGCGCAGCGCCAAGACACGCCCGACCACCGGGGTGTCTAAGGGTTCGGGTTTCAGCAATCCCTCAGGATCGATGCGCCGGATGGGGGCGGGCTCATCCAGGTCGAATGCGATCCGGTGGTCGGATTTCGCGCCACCGTAGGGCAGGGGGCGGCGAAAGGCGGGATGGAAGCCGAAGCTGGCCGGCATGGGCGCCTGGCCCTCGTTCTTCACCGTGGCGGTCAGGTTCAGGGTCCGCCCGGCGATGGCGAAGCGGATGTCGAGCTCGAAGCGGAAGGGATAGACCTTGAGGGTGTCGTCATCGGCCCGCAGGCGAAAGATCGCGGCGGTGGGGCTGGCGTCCTGCACTTCAAAAGGCCTGTGGCGGGCGAAGCCGTGCCGTGGCAGCGCGTAGGTCGACCCGTCCCCTAGCCGATAGCGTCCTTCCGCCAAGGTCCCGACGATGGGAAACAGGATCGGCGCCCGCCCGGCCCAGACCGCTGGATCGCCACCCCACAAAAGATCCGCGCCGGCGGCGTCCTTCAGGGCGAACAGCTGGGCTCCCAGGGGATCGATCTGGGCGCTGAGACCATCTGACGCGATAAAGATCAAGGGAGGCTGGTTGGGCATCGGACTTCCCTTCGGGGCGCGCACTGGCCGGGCGCGCAAGGGTTCCTTAGCGCCGCCGCCTGCCGGCTTGAAGGGGCGCCGCGCAGAAAAACAGCGCCCAATTGCGGCGATCTCGCCCCATCGGCCGTTCGCCGTTTGGCAAATGGCCCCAAAGCCATTACCTGCTGACAGTCAGTCGTAACTCCAAGAAGATCGGACACCCGCTATGGCGCTCAAACCCAACTATTCCTTTGAGCGGCGGGAGCGTGAACGCATGCAGGCGATCAAGGCGGCCGAAAAGGCCAACGCCAAGCGCGCTCAAAAAGAAGCCGACAGGGCCGCCGCTGAAGCGGGCGCCGGATCGCCCGACCCGTCGGACGAAAAGTAAAGGAATTTCATGCAGACGGCGACGATGTTCAACCACGAGACGGTCGTGTTGGACGGTGAAGGTTTTGTCGATTGTGAGTTTCGCGATTGTCGCCTGGTCTATAGCGGCGGAGAGCCGCCCAGCTTCAAGGGCTGTCGCTTCCATGACTGCGAGTGGAAGATGGACGACGCTGGCGCGCGCACCCTTGAACACCTGAAACGGGTGTGGGCCGCCGGCGGCAAGGCCACGGTGCAGCTTCTGATCAAGGAGATCACCGGCGCGCCGAAGTAACGCGTCGCCGGGTTTCCCGGCGGCGGAGGGAGGGCCCGATTGCACCCTTTGCACTGTGCAATCGGGCGGGCTTGAGTGCAATTGCGACTTGGCCCGCGGCACGCGTCGTCGCCGCCCATCGGCGAGATTGCACAGATTGCACTGTGTAATGATCGACTTATTTCAACCTATGCGTGTTATTTAGTGGGGGCATCCAATTGCCCGCCGCCGCCGAGCGCTGCGTAGAGGGCCACGATGTTGGTCGCCCGGATCAGCCGCGCGCTGGAGAGGGACTGCTCTGCGGCATAGACCGTCCGCTGGGCGGTGAGGACATTCAGATAGGTGTCGGCCCCCCGGTCATAGCGGGCTTGCGACAGCTTCAGACTGTCCGCCGCCGCCGCCGCCTGAGCCTGCTGCGCCGCCACCTGCTCGCCGACTGTGGCCTGGCGGGCCAGGGCGTCGGCCACGTCGCGAAAGGCGGTCTGGATGGCCTTCTCGTACTGGGCGACAAAGACGCTGCGCTGCGCCTTAGCATAGGCGAGGTTGGCCCGATTGGCGCCCCCGGCGAACAGCGGCGCGGAGATCTGCGGGGCGAAGGTCCAGGCGGCCGAGGCCGCCTTGAACAGGTTGGACAGGCTGGTGCTCTCCCCGCCGCCTGATCCGGTCAGGGAGATGGTGGGGAAGAAGGCGGCGCGGGCCGCCCCGATCTGGGCGTTGGCCGACTTCAGCTGATGCTCGGCTTCCAAGACGTCGGGCCGGGCCAGCAGCACCTCGGACGGCAGGCCCGCCGGCAGGTCCGCCAAGACCAGCGCTTGATCCTCCAGCGGCGCGGGCAAGAGGGCGTCCGGGACGCTGGCGCCGACCAGGAGGTCCAGGGCGTTCTTGTCCTGGTTCACCGCCGTGGTGTTGGAGGCCACGTCGGCGCGGGCCTGGGCCACGACCGTCTGGGCCTGGCGGACGTCGAGCTCGGAGGTGATCCCGTAGTCGAAGCGCTTTTGCGCCACATCGAGCGAGGCCTGGCTGCTCTTCAGCGTATCCCGCGCCGCCTTCAGGATAGCCTGGTCGGCGGCGAGGGTCAGATAGGCGCTTGCCGTTTCGGAGACGATGCCGATCTGGGCGGCGCGGCGGGCCTCTTCGGTGGCCAGATAGGTCTCCAGGGCGGCGTGGGAGAGGCTGCGCACCCGGCCGAACAGGTCGAGCTCATAGTTGCTGACCCCGATGCTGGCCGTATAGATGTGCGCGTCTATGTGGTCGGAGGCGCCGGCGGCGGTCGCTCCGCCGGTGATGACCGATGTGGGCTCGCGGGTATAGGTGGCGCCCGCCGAAGCGCTGACCGTGGGCAGCAAGGCCGCCCGCTGCACCCGGTATTGAGCCCGGGCCGCCTGGATGTTGGCGACGGCGACGCGCAGGTCGCGGTTGTTGGCCAGGGCCAGGCCGATCACCGAGCGCAGCTTCTCGTCGACGAAGAATTGACGCCATCCCAGCGCCGCCGCCGGGGTGGCCGAGGGCGCGGCGTCGGGAGCCTGAGGGAAGGCGGCGGGCGTCGGCGGCGGGGGGCGCTGGTAAGCCGGCTCCAGGGTGCATCCGCCAAGAAGGGCCAGGGCCAGGCCGGATGCGGCGAACGGCTTGAACGAACCGGGCATCAGACGGGCTCCCCAGAGGCGTCGGGTGAGGCGTCAGGCGCGGCGGTCTTGGGATTGCGGCCATCCTTGAAGGCGCCGCGCACCAGGACGAAGAAGATCGGCACGAAGAAGATGGCCAGGACGGTCGCCGCCACCATGCCGCCGATCACCCCGGTGCCGATGTCGTTCTGGCTGCCCGCGCCCGCGCCCGTGGAGACCGCCAGGGGGAAGACGCCGGCGATAAAAGCCAGGGAGGTCATCAGGATCGGCCGCAATCGCAGCTTGGCGGCTTCGATTGCGGCGTCCATCGGGGAGGCACCGCCCTTCTCCGCCGCCACCGCGAACTCCACGATCAAGATGGCGTTCTTGGCCGAGAGCCCGATGGTGGTGAGCAGGCCGACCTGAAAGTAGATATCGTTATAGAGCCCGCGCAGGGTGGCGGCGATCAGGGCGCCGATCACCCCCAACGGGATCACCAGCATCACCGACACCGGAATAGCCCAACTTTCATAAAGGGCGGCGAGGCACAGGAAGACCACCAGCAAGGAGAGGGCGTAGAGCGCCGGGGCCTGGCTGCCCGAAAGGCGCTCTTGATAGGATAGGCCCGTCCACTCGAAACCGATGCCCTTGGGCAGCTGCTTGGCCAGGGTCTCCATCTCGTCCATGGCTGCGCCCGAGCTGAAGCCAGGGGCCGACTGGCCCTGAATCTCCATGGAAGACACCCCGTCATAGCGTTCCAACCGGGTTGGGCCATAGGTCCAGTGGGTTTGCGAGAACGACGAGAAGGGCGCCATGGAGCCCGAGCTGGTGCGGACGTACCAACGGTCCAGATCCTCAGGCGTCATGCGATAAGGGGCGTCGCCCTGCATGAACACCCGCTTGACCCGCCCGCGATCGACGAACTGGTTCAGGTAGGCGCTGCCCCAGGCGGTGGAAAGGGTGTCGTTGATGTCGGTCTGGGAGAGGCCGAGGGCGGAAGCCTTGGCCAGGTCCACGTCCACATGCAGCTGCGGCGTGTCGTCCTGCCCATTCGGCCGGACGGCGACGAGCTTGGAATCGTGAGCCGCCATGCCCAGGAGCTGGTTACGGGCGGCGACGAGGGCGGCGTGGCCAAGACCGCCTTGATCCTCCAGTTCGAAGTCGAACCCGGTGGCGTTGCCCAGTTCCGACACGGCGGGCGGGATGAAGGCGAACACCTGGGCGTCGCGGATCTTGGAGAAGACGCCCATGGCCCGGCGGGCGATGGCTGGGGCGCGATTCGTGGCCCCCTTGCGGTCCTTCCAATCCTTGAGGAGCGCGAAGGAGAGGCCGAGATTTTGACCCGAACCGCCAAAGTTGAAGCCCGTGACCACGAAGGAGCCGTCGATGTCGGCCTTCTCGTCGACGAGCAGATGGTGCTCCACCTGCTTGGCCACCGCCAAGCTGCGCGATTGCACCGCCCCGGCGGGCAGGGAGAATTGCACGAACATCGAGCCCTGGTCTTCATCGGGAAGGAAGCCGCTGGGCAGGCGGACAAACAGCAGGGCCAGCACCGCCACGATCAGCGCATAGATGAGCATGGCGGGCAGCACATGCTTCAAGAGCTTGTGCAGCGTCCCATCATAGCGCCGCACCATGCCGTCGAAGCTGCGGTTGAACCAGCCGAAGAAGCCGCGATCGGAATGCTCATGTCCCTTTTCCAAGGGTTTCAGGAGGGTGGCGCAAAGGGCGGGAGTCAGGATCAAGGCCACCAGCACCGACAGCACCATGGCCGAGATGATGGTGATGGAGAACTGGCGGTAGATCACCCCGGTCGAGCCCGGGAAGAAGGCCATGGGCAGAAAAACCGCCGAGAGCACCAGGGCGATGCCCACCAGGGCGCCGGTGATCTCGTCCATGGACTTGATGGTCGCCTCCTTGGGGCCAAGCCCCTCGTCGGCCATGATTCGCTCGACGTTCTCCACCACCACGATGGCGTCGTCGACCAGAAGCCCGATGGCCAAGACCAAGGCGAACAGGGTCAGGGTGTTGATGGAGAAGCCGGCTACGGCCAGGACGGCGAAGGTGCCAAGAAGCACCACCGGCACCGCGATGGCCGGGATCAGCGTGGCGCGCCAGCTCTGCAGGAAGACGAACATCACCGCGACCACGAGAACGATGGCCTCGATCAGGGTCTGGATGACGTCGTGGATCGAAAGCTTGACGAACTTGGTGTTGTCGACCGGAAAGGCCGCCTTCATCCCCTGCGGGAATGTGGGTTCGAGCTGCTCGATCCGCGCCTTGACGGCGGCGACGGTGTTGAGGGCGTTGGCGCCGGGCGCCAGCTTCACAGCCAAGCCCGCGGCGGGATGGCCGTTATAGCGGCCGGCGATGTCGTAGTTCTCCGAGCCGAGTTCGACCCGGGCCACATCTCCCAGATGCACGACGGCGCCGTTGGTGGCCGTCCTCAGCACGATCGCCCTGAACTCATCGACAGTATGCAGGCGCGACTGCACGGTCACTGTGGCGTTCAGCTGTTGGCCGGGCATGGAGGGCAGGGCGCCGATCTGGCCGGCGGAAACCTGGATGTTCTGGGCCTGAACGGCGGTGCGTACATCGCCCACCGTCATCTTGTAATTGTTGAGCCTGTAGGGATCGAGCCAGATCCGCATGGCGTACTGGCTGCCGAAGACCTGGATGTCGCCCACCCCGTTCACCCGCGAGATGGGGTCCTGCAGCTTGCTGTTGACGAAGTCGCTGACGTCGATGAGCGAGTTGCGGCCGCCATCGCCATAGACGCCGACCACCAGAAGGATGCTCGACTGGGATTTGGCGACGGTGATGCCCTGTTGCTGGACCTCGGTCGGCAGCAGGGGGGTCGCCTGCTGCACCTTATTCTGCACCTGCACCTGGGCGATGTCGGGATTGGTTCCCGCCGCGAAGGTGGCGGTGATGGTGACCGTGCCGTTGGATTGGCTGGTCGAGGAGAAGTAGAGTAGGTGGTCCAGCCCTTTGAGCTGCTGTTCGATCACCTGGGTGACCGAGCTCTCAAGGGTTTCCGCATCCGCGCCCGGGTAGGTGGCGGCGATGGAGACAGCGGGCGGGGCGATCGACGGATACTGGGCGATCGGCAGCGACATGATCGCTAAGACGCCAGCGAGCATGATGACCACCGCCACCACCCAGGCGAAGATGGGCCGCTCGATGAAGAAGCGAGAGACGGTCATCTAGTGCTGCGGCGCTGGCGTGGAGGCGGGACTGGTCGAACCTGCCGGCACGGCGTGAACGGAGATCCCCGGCTGCACCCTCTGCAGCCCTTCCACAATGACCCGGTCGCCGGCCTTCAGACCGTCGGTGACCAGCCACTTGTCTCCGACCACGCCGCCGGTTTGTAATATCCGCGTTTCAGCCTTGCCCTCCGCGTTCACCACCGTGGCCACAGGCTGTCCGGACTGATTGCGGGTCACCCCTTGCTGGGGCGCCAGGAGCGCCGAGGGTTTGGCGCCTTGGGTGACCGTGGCGCGCACATACATGCCGGGCAGCAGCACCCCCTTGGGGTTGGGGAAGATGGCGCGCAGGGTCACCGCGCCGGTGGTCTGATCGACGGTGACATCGGCGAATTGAAGACGTCCCTTCAACGGATAGGCGCTGCCGTCGTCCAGGGTCAGGGCGATGTCCGCCGACGCCGGACCGCCCTTGGTCAGGGCGCCGTCGGACAGATTTTGCCGAAGTTTCAACAGTTCAGCGGCCGACTGACTGATATCCACATAGATGGGATCCAGCGTCTGCACCGTGGTCAGGGCGTCGGCCTGACCGGCCGTGACCAGGGCGCCCTTGGTGAAGGCGGACCTGCCGATCCGCCCGGAAATGGGGGCGGTGATGTGGGTGTAGCCGAGGTTGATCTTGGCGCTTTGCAGCGAAGCCTGGTCCTGTTGCACGGCGGCGGCAGCCTGCAGATAGGCGGCGTGGGCGTCGTCGTAGTCCTGCTTGGCGACGCCGTTGATCTTCACCAGATCGCCATAGCGCTCCGCCTTCACCTTGGCGGTGGCGAGGCTGGCTTGCGCGGACGCGACCAGCGCCTTGGCCTGGTCGTAGGCGGCCTGATAGGTGGCGGGGTCTATCTGATAGAGCGCCTGGCCGGCGTGGACGTTGGAGCCCTCCTCGAACAGTCGCGCCTGAACGATGCCGCTCACCTGCGGACGCACGTCGGAAATGGCGTAGGGGCTGGTGCGGCCTGAGAGCACGGTGGTCAAGACGACCGCCTGGGGCTCGATGGTGACCACGCCCACCTCAGGTGGTCCCTTGGGCGGCGCCTTGGGCTTGCCGCAACCTTGCAGCGCCAAAAGGCTTGCGACGGCAAACGCCGCCGTTTGCATCACCCGTCTGGATCGCATCGATCGGCCCGCTTGCAAAAAAGAGAATGAACGTTCAGTCTAAGCGGAAGTAGGTCGCGCTCCGCCAGAGGTCAAGATGCGGCGGAGCGTTGCGGAGCAGGTACCATGGATCAGGTCCGCGCGGCGGAGGAAAAGCCTCGCGCCGTGGTCAGGCGGCGCCAAATATTGGACGCGGCGGCCTGTTGTTTTCGTCGATATGGCTTTCACGCCTCAAGCATGGCGCAGATTTCGGACGAAGCCGGCATGAGCGTCGGCCACATCTACCGATATTTTCCCAGCAAGGAGGCCATCATCGCCTCCATCGTCCGGGAGGACGCGAACGACATACTTTCAAAATTGGCTGAACTCCCATGCGACGCCGCCGACCTGCGCGCCGCCTTGAAGGATCGCGCCGAGCTGGGGGTAAACCGGGCGTCAGAGCCCGACCAGGCGGCGCTGATGATCGAAATCCGCGCCGAGGCGGCGCGCAACCCCGCCATAGGCGCCCTGGTGCGAGAGGCGGACGCCAAAATCAGCGAGCAGCTGCGCGCGCTCATATCCGCAGCGATGGGGCGCCCGCTGGACCCGGCGGACCTGGATGCGCGGGTGGAGATGTTTCACCTGATTTTCCAAGGAATTAGTCTGCGTACCGTGATCAATCCCGACATCGACCGCAAGGCCCTCTCGCAACTGGTCAAGTGGACCATCGACGCGATCCTGAACGAACCGAATGCGCTGAAGTCGGCGATCTAACGAGGCCGTTTGCACGCCTTTACCCATCCCAAGCCGCTGTAACGCCCGTATGGTTAAGCTTAGCGAAAGCACAGTGCGGTCGCTCATTGCAATTCGGTGCGCGCGCTGAAAATATCCACGCCGAAAAACTTATGATCGGACGCCGCCAGCTATGATTGATTAATATCGCTGCGGTAAATCAATATGTCCGGTTGGGATCAATCGCTTAAACTGTAAGCCGATGAACCGCAAAACGTTTTCGCTTAGAGGGCCGTTCGCTCTGCCCACCGACGGAGTCCGCACGTCGTTGGCGGTGTTCGCCGTCGCGACGGCGTCGGCGGCCTGGGCGGCGGGCGTGATCGCACCGGCCTTTGCAGCGGCGGCGCTGCTGCTCGGTCTGGCGGTCTTGGCGGTCGCGATGCGCAGTCAGGCTGCGGCGGAGCGTCTGGCCGCCACCCTGTGCGATGGCGCCGAAGCCCGCGGGGCGCCTCTATCGCAAACCCTGCCGCGCATTTCGGAGCGGCTGGAGGCGACCGCCCATCGCACGGCCAATGTGAACGCGACAACCGGTTTGCCGACCCGCGAGCACCTCTATAGCGCCATCGCGGCCGACATCGCCGAAGGATGCGGCCCTCGGCTGATGGGCGCGATCCGTTTTACCGATTTCGACCGTCAGGCGGCGTTTGACTCGGCCGCCGCCAACGCGGCTCTGAAGCAGTTCAGTCAACGCCTGGTGAGCGGAACTCGGACGTCACAGGTGGTCGCTCAGGTCGACCGGGACTGTTTCGCCGTGTGGTTTCGCGACGGCGACGATGTGGAGCGCTCGGACGCCGAATTTCGCGCCATCGTCTATGTTTGCGGCCAGGAATTCGCCGTCGGCGCCATCGCCGTCATTCCCACCATTGAAGCCAGCGCCGTGCGCTTCCCTCAGGACGGTTCGGACGCCGCTCAGCTGCTGCTTCGGGCCATGGCGGCGTTGGCGCGGCCGCAAACCTCGGCCGGCGGGGAGATCTCCCTCGTCCATCCACCATCGGTCGATGCAGCGCGGGCGCAGTTCAGTCTTGAGCAGGACTTGGCTCAGGCCATTTCCGAAGAACAGCTGACCATGTTCTTTCAGCCCATCGTCGATCTGTCCCTCGGCCGCATGATCGGCGCCGAGGCGCTTTTGCGCTGGAACCACCCGATCCTTGGGCCGGTGTCTCCGGCGCGCTTTATTCCCATTGTCGAGACGATAGGGCTCAGCGAGCAATACGGTCTTTGGGTGCTCAACGCCGCTTGCCGCGAGGCGAGGCGATTGCAGGATGAAGGGCTCCACGGGCTGAAGATCGCCGTCAATCTATCGGCCCGTCAGCTGCTCGATCCGACCCTGAAATCCAAGATCGAGCGCACCCTGAAGCGCCATGATCTGGGCCCCGGCGCCCTGGAACTGGAACTGACCGAAACGGCCACCATGGCGGACGCGGTACGCACCAAACACCTCTTCGCCGAACTGCGCGCCATGGGCGTCAGCCTGGCTATCGACGATTTCGGCAGCGGCTATTCCAGCCTCAGCTATTTGAAGAACCTACCGTTCGACAAACTCAAGATCGATCGGGAGTTCGTGACGGGCATTCAACATCACGCCGACAGCCGCGCCATTTGCACGGCCTTGATCGGGCTGGGGCAGGGGCTGGGTCTGGCCGTCCTCGCCGAGGGGGTTGAAGACGCCGCCGAGGTCGAAACCTTGCGGGCCCTGGGGTGCCGGGTGTTCCAGGGCTATTATTTCTCCAAGCCCCTGTCCGGCGACGACTTCCGGCGTCTCGCCAAGGATCCCGCCTGGTGCGCTTCGCTGCGGGCGCCGTCCCGCCATCGTC
The DNA here is from genome assembly GCA_026225565.1 of Caulobacter sp. GTDB lineage: Bacteria > Pseudomonadota > Alphaproteobacteria > Caulobacterales > Caulobacteraceae > CAIOYC01. The sequence goes on from JAMFTA010000067.1 coordinate 11,428, forward strand.
AACCTAAACCGGTGGGTCGCCTTTCAGCATGAAGCCTCGTCTCCACCCTGATCACCGCGTCACGTGCGCGACGTTCATCCTGGCCACGCTCGCCTTGAGTGGGTGCGCCACCGCGCCGCCCGCCGCGGTCAAGCCGACCTCTGCGCCCACCTGGGCCGTTCCGGAGACCGGGCGCATGGCCCCGATCCCCAATCCTGAGCCCAAAGAACTGCGCGAGCCGAGGGAGGCTCCGCGCAATCATACGCCGCCGGTCGAGCACGCCGCGCCGCCGCCCGCGCCCGCGCCGGCTCATGCCGTGGCTCCGCTCCCGCCAGCCCCGCCGCAGGCGTCCAACGCCGTGCGCGCCGCCCGCCTTCGCGCCGCTGGCCTTGAGCAGATGAACCGCGGGGCCATCGATCGCGCGGTCGCCTTGCTGCAACAGGCCCTGGCGTTGGATCCCGGCAGCGCCTTGATCCAACGCGATCTGGCGCGGGCGATCCGCATCAGCCGAGCGGTTCACATCAAGCGCTAAAGGGGCGTCAGGCAAACCGGCCTTTAACCTCTTGAGATGTAAAATTTAACTCAGCCGTCGGGCTGGGCGATCGCGAAGCGCGCCGGCTTCGATGCGCGGAAGGAAGAGGCGCGAGCCATGCGGGTTGTCGGCAGATACCAATTGCGCGAACGCATCGGCGAAGGCGCGATGGCCGAGGTCTGGCGCGCCCACGATCCCAGCATCGACCGGGTGCTGGCGATCAAGCTGTTGAAACGCGAGTTCCGGCTCAATCCGGAATACGCCAGCCGCTTCCTTCGGGAGGCCAAGGCGGCGGGCGCGCTCGCCCACCCGTCGATCGTCACCATCTACGACGTCGGCGAGGCGGACGGCTATCCCTACATCGCCATGGAGCTTCTGGAAGGCGCGCCCCTCGATCAGGTGATCGCGCGGGAGGGCAAGCTGCCGGGCGAGCGCGTGCTGGCCATAGGTCAGCAGTTGGCCAGCGCCCTCAGCTACGCCCACCTGTCAGGCGTCGTTCACCGGGATATCAAACCCTCCAACATCATGCTCGGCAAGGATGGGCGGTCGATCAAGATTTTGGACTTCGGCATCGCCCGCGTCGCCGAGGCCCATACCGACAGCGAACACCTGCGCACCCAGATCGGCCAGGTGCTCGGCACCCCACGCTACATGAGTCCCGAACAAGCCCTGGGCCGCGTGGTGGACGGGCGCTCGGATCTGTTTTCCGTCGGGGTGGTGCTCTATGAGCTGATCACCGGCCACCAGGCCTTTTCCGGCTCCAGCGCCGCCACCCTCGCACTGCAGATCACCCAGCAGATGCCGCCGGCCATCGCCGCGGTGGAGCCGGGTTGCCCCGGCGGCCTGCGCTTCATCGTCGAGAAGCTCCTGGCCAAGCGTCCCGAACGCCGCTTCGCCGATGGCGCCGAACTGGGCCGGGCCCTCGATCGCGAAGGCAAGGCCTTCGAAGCGGTGCAGGCGGATGCGGTGGGGCGTAGCCGCTATCTGCCCCTGCAGGTCCGCCTGACCTTGGCCATGGTGGCGGTGACCGCCCTGGCCCTGTGCCTCAGCATCGGGACGGTGCTCAATCTGCAATATCGAGCGATGGAGAAGATGGCCCTGTCTTCGGGCGCCTCCATCGCCGCCTTCGTCGCCAGCAATGCTGCGCTTCCGTCGGTGGAGAACTCCGCCTCGCCCCCCGAACAACGCGACTGGACCCCGATCCAAGCCTTCATCGCCGCCGCCGCCAAGGACGAATCGGTGCGCTGGATGACCATGGTGGACGCCGACGGCCTCATTCGCGGGGCCAGCGATCCCAACCTTTTGGGCGCGCGATACCAAGCGCCGGTAGGCGAATCGGTGGTCTATCGAGATCAAGACGTCACCGTCACCGACATCAAGCTGGACAACCACCGCGACGGCTTTCGCTTCGTTCACCCCATTCTCTACGCGGGGCGCCGCTTTGGTATGATCGAGGTGAGCATCTCCAAAGCCGGTCTGCAGGCCGCCGCCGCGACCACCCGCGATCTGATGCTGGCCTTGGGGGTTATCGTGCTTCTGGTGGTGGGCGCGGTGAGCTTTGCGATGGCCAAGCTCTTGGCGGAGCCGGTGCGGCGCTTGAAACAGGCGATCCGCGACGCCGCCATGGGCGATCTGGATTTCCGTATCTCGCACAAGCGCAAGGACGAGTTCGGCGAACTGTTCGACAACTTCAACCTTCTGGCCACGGCGGTGCAGGAGCGTCTCCTGGCGGCGGAGCGGCCGGCGGGCCGGCCGCGCTCGCTAGACGAGACGCGGATCGAGGGCGCGGAACCCGCCCCATCGCCAACGCCGTCGACGGGCGCGGCCAGCGAGGCGAACACGCCGTTCGATCCCGCTTGGCCGCGACAGAGCGCCTGATCCCACCCCATGTATATCTGCCGCCTGTTTCATCGCGACCGGCCGTTCGAACAGATCGAAGCGCGCCTCATCGCCCACGGTCGGTTGACCATCGGCCGCGATCCCTCGGTCGACTGGCCCTTGGGGGAGGCGGACGGCGCCCTGTCGCGCCTGCACTGCACCCTGGCCGTCGAGGGGGAGCGGTTGCTTATGACCGACCACAGCACCAACGGGGTCTATCTCGACAATGGAGATCGCGCGCCCAAAGAGGTTGCGGTCGCCCTTGAGGCGCATCAGTCCATCCGGCTGGGGCCGTTGATCATTTTGGTCGAGCCGCTCGATCAAGAGACTAAAAACGGAGATTCCACCATGATCTCTAGCCCGCCCATGTTTGAAGACGTCCCCCGTGTGCCCGACGACTGGTCCGACGGCCCGGCGGCGCGGCCTCCCCATCGCGATAAGTCTCTGCTCGAAGCCTTTTGCAACGGGGCCAAGCTCGATGCATCGGCCTTTTCGGCCGAAGATCCGGCGGAGCTGATGCGGCGCGTCGGCGCCATCTATCAGCAAACTGTGCTGGGCCTGGCGACGCTGATGGCCGAGCGCGCGCGGGTGAAGCAGGCCTACCAGCTGGAAGGCACGACCCTCGGCGCGTCCGACAATAACCCCTTCAAATGGTCGCCGACCCGGCGGCTGGCCCAGGACCTTTTGTGTGCGGTGGATGGCGCCTTCCTCTCCGACGCCGAAGCCGTGCGGGCGTCTTTTCAAGATCTGAGCAATCATCTTGGGGCCGTGGCCCAGGGGGCGAACGCGGTGAACGCCATGGTCATGGAGACCCTGGCTCCCTCCGTCATCGAGAGCGAGGCCAAGGCGCACGCCTCCCTCATGCGCAGTCGCTCCACCGTCTGCTGGGACATCCATAACCGGCGCCACACAGCGCTCAACGCCAAGGCTGGCGGCCAGGAGAGTCCCGTCACCCGCGCCTTCGGCGAGGCCTATCGCCGCGCAGCGGGTGAGGCGACCCTCTAATGGGCGCTGCGGTTTCCATCGCGCCGCCGCCGACCTCTTTTACCTCGGCGGCCCGCAGCCACCCCGGTCGCCAACGCACCATCAACGAAGACCGAATTTTGGACAGGTCCGAGGATGGGCTTTGGGCGGTGGCCGACGGCATGGGCGGCCATCGGGGAGGCGAGGACGCGGCTGCGCGGCTGGTGCAGGCCTTGTCGGCCATCCCTCACGGAGCCTCCGGCTACGCCTGCCTGGCGCAGATCGAACGCGAGGTGGGGCGGGTGAACGCCGACCTGCTCGGCGATCGGGGCGCCCATGCCGAAGGCACGCTCAGCGGATCGACCCTGGTCACGCTCCTGGCCCATGAAGGGCACTACGCCTGCCTCTGGGCGGGGGACAGCCGGGCCTACCTGTTGCGGGGAGGGCATTTGTCAGCGATCACCCGCGATCACAGCGTCGTCCAGAGTCTGGTCGACGCCGGATCGATCAGCGAGGGCGAGCGCCGCACCCACCCGAGCGCCCATGTGATCACCCGCGCCGTGGGGGCCAGCCCCCACCTGCAGCTTGATCGGCGTTTCGCCCCCATCGCGGCCGGCGACCTGTTTCTACTTTGCTCGGACGGGCTCACGGCCTGTATCGACGATCAGGAGATCGCCCAGGCGCTCCTCGACGGCGACGCGCAGGACGCCGCCGACCGGCTGCTGGCCACCGCGCTCGACCGCAACGCCCCCGACAACGTCAGCTTTATCATCATCCGCGCCGATCCGGCGTCATAACGCTTCAGGGCGAGGCTGGCGCTAACGGCCGCTGAGGGCGGCTATGAAGGCGGATGCGGCCTGTTTGGGGCGGCCTTCGGCGTCGAACAGAAGCGGCCGATCCAGGTCGACGGGGTTTGGCGGGTTGGCGAGCCAGGAGTCGGAGTCGCGAACCCCCCACATGGTGATGGCGAAGCGCTGATGGGCCGGCAGCCCCATGAAGGCGTCCACCGCCTCATGCACCAGCCGCGCCTGCTGGGCGGAGCGATCCTGCGCGCTGGAGAAGTTGCGCGCGCCAAAGCGGGTGGAGATATCCATCTCCGAGATGTGAATGGGCAGACCGAAGCTGGCGAGGTCATGGATCGCCGGCTTGATGCTGGCGGGATCGACGCCGATGTCCAGATGCGTCTGGGAGCCGATGCCGCCGATGGGCGCGCCCGCCTTCAGCAGCTGTTCGACCAGATGCATGAAGGCCCGCCGTTTCTCGGGGCGCTTTTCCAACCAGTAGTCGTTGATGAACAGCACCGCCTGGTCGTCCGCCTCACGCGCCAGATGAAAGGCGGACAGCATGTAGTCCATCATGCCGAGGTTGCGGCTCCACAGACAGTCGCGCAGGGTTCCGCCCTCGTCGCTGACCGGCTCATTGACCACGTCCCAGCTGACCACCCGGCCCCGATAACGGCCGGCCACGGCGGCGATATAGTTGCGGTAGGCGGCGGCGAAGGCTGAGCCCTTCCCGTCGATCCTTTGAAAGGCGACCGGGTTTTGCGCATACCAGATCAAGGTGTGGGCGTGGACGCGCAGGCTGTTTTGCCCGGCGAAATCGACGATGGCGTCCGGCTTTTCGAAGGCGAACGTGCCGTCGTCCTTCAGGATGGTCTCCATCTTCATCTGCCACTCCGCCGTCAGCTGGGAGAAGTTGGAGAGGATCAGATCGCGCAACGGTGGATCGTCGATGCTGTCGGTGGAGACGCAGGTTCCCACCGCAAAGGGCGCCGCCATTTTCAGGGGCGGCACGGGGGCGGTGGGCCCACCCTCCTGGGCGTGGCCGTTGCAGGCGCTGAGCAAGGTGGCGGCGGGGATCGCGGCGATCAGGGCGCGGCGGTCGATCATCGGCGGCATGGGGCGTCCGGTCTCGTTCCTATCGACATCGATGTCTACGCCGCCCCGCTTAAGAGGTTGCTACCCGCCAAGCCGGCGCCGAGTGTCTGGCTCTTTGATTGCGGGCGGCCTCGGGCTGATCGGGAGTGATATGTTAAAGGGGTGGGGGCTAGGGCAATCAGTCGGTTGTAAATCGGTCCATCGGGGTTGAATGGCGTGGCCGCAGTGGCTTTTCCCGTCCAGGCGTCTCGGTCGTGGAAGGCCATGATCGCCTTTGTCCTGTCGGTGTTCATCGTGCTGATCTTCAGCAACGGTTGGCAGCTGTTCGTGCTGGGGCCCAAGGGCGACCCGGAGGCCTCAGGCCTGGTGCGCGCCCTCTATGTGCCGGCCTATCTCGCCACCGCGTGGCTGCTGGCGACCGCGCCTCTTAGCAGCGCCTTGACCGCGATGCGCGCGCCGCTGCTCTGGCTGATCGTCGCCATCGTCTTTGCATCGAGCTTCTGGTCGATCGACCCTGGCGTCACCGAACGGCGGGGAGTGGCGCTGCTATTCACCACCCTGGGCGCCGTGGCCATCGCCGCCCGCTATGACTGGCCTGAATTGGCTGAGGTTTTGGCCGCCGCCTTTGGCTGTCTGGCGATCGCCAGCTTCCTGCTGGGTCTCCTGGTTCCCAGCTGGGGGCGGATGACCGAGATCTTTCCCGGCGCCTGGTCGGGGGTGTGGAACGAGAAGAACGCCCTTGGGGACCATATGGCCCTCGGCGTCGCCATATCCGTGGCGGCGGCGGTGCTCAATCCGCAGCGTCGCTGGCTTTGGTTCGGTGCGGCGGCCCTGGCCCTGCTGCTTGTTCTACTGTCCACATCCAAGACGTCCCTGGTGGGGCTGACGTTCGGGCTCGCGACTTTCGGGCTGGTGTTCGCCGTGCGGCGGGGACCGGCCGCCGCCGTGGCCGCCACCTTGCTCTCGGTCACCGGGATCATGCTGATGGCGGCGGTGGTCGTCTTCGCCTCGGGCCCGCTCCTGGCCTTCCTCGGCAAAGACGCCACCCTGACCGGGCGGACCAATGTCTGGGGACCGGTGATCCGCCAGGCGCAGCTGCATCCCTGGACGGGGTTCGGCTATGGCGCGGTGTGGGACGACAAGACCATCTGGGGGCCCTTGGCCTGGATCAGCAAGGAGGCGAAGTTCGTCGCCCGCTCCGCCCACGACAGCTGGTTGGAGGTCTGGCTGGGGCTCGGCTATATCGGGCTGATTGCTTGGACGCTCTATTTCGTGGAGACTTGGATCCGGGCGATCTTGGCCCTCTACCGCATCCGCGGCGCCTATCTGGCGCTGCCGATCCTGGTGATCTATTCGCTGACCACGATCACCGAGGCGGTGGTTTTGAACTACAACGACTTTATCTGGCTCATCTTCACTGCCCTGGCCATGCGTCTGACGATCCCGCCCGCGTCCTCAGGCGCGCTGGAACACCAGGACCATGTCGGCGAGCTCCGGCCGCCATTGACCGAGGCTGGCCCAGCGTAGGGCGGTCATGGCCCCCGAATAGAGCATGGGGATCGCCGGGCTGACCTGACGCATCCGGTGCAGCATCCAGGAGGGCAGGGTCAGGGCTTCAAAGACGCACGAAAGGCCCGCCCGCGCCGCGGTGGCTTTCAGCGCCTCGGGCCGGGTGGAGAAGGCCATGTGCGATTTGAACGGCGCCTGTCCTGGCTTTCCCGCATCCGGCTCGCCCATGATCAGCCTATAGAAGGCCACGTGGATCGGATGCGGGCTCCACTTGGTCAAAAGCCCTTTAAATGAGGTCGGCACCGGCCCGCCGATCACCAGAAGGCCGCCTGGCGCCAGGGCGTTCAACAGGCGATCCAGGGCCGCGTCCGGCTGTTCCAGATGTTCCAGCACGTCGCGGCAGACGATGACGTCGTAGCGGTCGGGATAGGCGCTAAATTGCTGAAGATCGCCCAGGAGCTTGGTGGAGGCGTAGCTATTGCGCTCCAGCTGCTCGGGGCTGATGTCGATGACGGTGAAGATCGCTTGCCGCAAGGCGCCCAAGGCCGTCAGCGAGCCGCCGCCCGCCTCCAATACCTTATAGGGGCCCTTGGGAAACGCCTTAGCGATGATGGCGCCGACCTTGATCCATGCCGCTTCATGGGTCGGCAGCGTCGCGCGCTCGAACGATGGGGTGGCCAGGCCGGCTTCAAGCGCGTGGTCGGTCAAGATCTATCCCCGGGGCCGTGCAGTTATGGCTGCCAAACCTATCTATTTAGGCTTGCAAAACCGTTACGGTTCGCGGCGCCAGCGGCGGAAAAGTCTTATGGGGCGGCCCGAAAACCTTGTTATGAGCGGCCTCGCGAGGTCCCTATGCCGCTGAAACCCGATGTGGAGACGAGCGACCGGGGCGCGCCGAACGCGGCCTCGGCCGGTGGGCGCAGCGATCCCCGCCGCGTCCGGCTCGGTCGTACCAAGCTGTTGGCGACGGGGCTCCTGGCGGCGATGGCGGCGCTTTACCTGGCGGCGAGCCTTGTGACGCCAAGCTGGGGTGGGGCGGCCTATGTTCGCGCCTTCGCCGAGGCGGGCATGGTGGGCGCCTGCGCCGATTGGTTCGCGGTGACGGCGCTGTTTCGTCGCCCGTTCGGCTTGCCGATCCCCCACACCGCCATCATCCCCAACAACAAGGATCGCATCGGCGACGCGTTGGGCCGCTTTATCGTCGAGAACTTCCTCAGTCCCCGGGTGCTGGACGCCAAACTGAGAGATTTGGAGCTGGCGGCGTGGGGCGGCGCCTGGCTGCAACGACCGCAAAACGCTAAGGCGGTCGCCAAGCGACTGGTGCAGTTCGGCCCTGAGGTCATCCGCGCCCTTCCGCCGGGCGCCTTGGAAGCCTTGGCCGGCTCCGCCGCCCTCGCCGCCGCCAAGGCCGTTCCGGCGGCCCCCACAGCATCGAAGCTCTTGGCCGCTCTATGGAACGAAGGGCGCGCCCAGCCCCTGGTGGAGCGGGGCGCGGCGCTGCTGGGGGACTATCTCGCCGGCCATCAGGACGTGATCCTGGAAAAGGTGCAGGCCCAATCCTGGCGCTGGTTGCCGAGCTGGCTGGACCGCGCCATCGCCCGCAAGATCACTGGCGGCGTGCTGCAACTGCTGGCGGACGTCCAGCAGACCGATCATCCCTGGCGATTGCAGCTGGCGGCGGCGGTCGAGGATTTGATCGCCGACCTCTCCGCCGATCCTGAGTTTTTGCGCCGGGGCGAGGCGCTGAAGCTGCAACTCCTCGACGATCCGCGCTTGCACGACCATGCCCATCGGCTCTGGGCCGAGGTGGAGGCGCAGCTGCAAACCGAATGGGCGGGGGGGGCGGACGAACTTAGCGCCAAGATCGAACGCATCCTGCTCGATCTGGGCGCCTGGCTCAGCGACGATCCGGCGGTGCAACGGGCGCTGAACACGGGCGCGCGCTCCTTCATGCGCCGGATCGTCGCCCCGCGCCGGCACGAGATCGGCCGCTTCGTCGCCGATGTGGTCAAGGGCTGGGACGCCCGCAGCGTGGTGGAGCGGCTGGAGCTGCAGGTCGGGCCGGACCTGCAATATATCCGCGTCAACGGGACCTTGGTGGGCGGGCTGGCGGGGCTGATCATCTTCACCCTTTCGCGCCTGTTTCACTTGTCGTGATCGCATGGCGATGGACCGCAACGCCGAGGCGTCGCCCCTTAAGACGGCCTGAGCTCGGCGGCGGCGGCCTGCGCCATGTGATCGGCGAGGGCGCTCGCCAGGGTTCGTCATAGGCTGCGGAGGCAGAAATTTAGACAGTATTCCGTCATCGTCGCCAGTCCTGCCGGACCGCCCTCAGCACAGGGGCGTTTACGGATATTTTCATAGTTTCAAGCATGTTTGACCGACGCGCTGGAAGGTCGAATGATCAGAATTGTCGATTGTGTCAGTTACCAGCATAACCCTTGGCTGCTTGCGTTGGCGGCCGTGGTTTGCCTCATCTCCACCAGCACGGCGCTTAGGTTGATGATGTATGGCGCCAAGGCCAGAGGCGGCTCTCAATCGAGCTTGCTGCTCCTTGGCGGAGCCTGCGGCGGCGGCGGTGCCTGGGTGACGCACTTTATCGCCATGCTGGCCTTTAACCCGGGAGTCGCGACCGGATACGACCCTGCGGAAACCATCGCATCCCTGGTGATCATTATTTTTGCGGGCGCCCTGAGCGTTTTGGCGACGTTTCGGACACCCAAGCCGTGGAACATCTGGATTTGGGGCCTCTTCTTCAGCTTCGGCGTTGGTGCCATGCACTACGCGGATATGGCGGTCTTGAGAGTGCCGGGGCGGATGTCTTGGAATCCCGGTTATGTGGTCGCCTCTCTCGCCGCCGGTGGGTTTTTCGCCATGCTGTCCCTGCGGCTGGCGATTAAGGTCAGAAGCGGGGTGATGTTCCTCGCCTCTTCAGCCACCATGGCGCTGGCGATTTGCAGCCTTCACCTTATCGGTATGGCCGCCGTCACCATAACGCTCGACCCGACAGTCCAGGTGTCGCCAAATATCGTACCTACCGGTCTCGTGGCGGTTGGGGTGGGCGCCCTGGTGATTTTGATCGCCGCCATCGGACTTGCAACAGGTTGGGCTGACGTTCGCACCCAGCGCTCTTCCCTAGAGCTTTTGCGGCAAATCATCGAGGGGGTGCCGCAAGGTTTGGCCTATTTCGACGCTGACGATCGCTATGTAATGGGCAACAAGGCCTATCACCGCGAGATCACAGCGGTGGGATTTGAGATCAAGCCCGGTATGCGCTACCGCGAGATTTTAGACTGCGCAATGGCCGCTCACAAAGGTAAGATTCCCCTGGAAGCGCAGGCGGCTTGGGTCACGGGCCATTTGCGGGAGCGAGCTGGCGCCTCAAGCCAATTCGATCAACAGAAGTCGGACGGTCGCTTCGTCCGGGTTGAAAGCAACCGAACCCTTTCGGGCGGGGTCGTGATGCTCGTCTCGGACATTACGGGGTTGCGGCGCCAAGCGGACGATCTGGCCATAGCCCGCGATCTTTCCGAAGCCGCCACCCGCGCCAAAAGTTCGTTCCTCGCCACTATGAGCCACGAAATCCGAACGCCGTTGAACGGGGTGTTGGGCATGGCCCAGGCCATGGCGTTTGACGATTTAAGCCCGGTCCAGTCGGAGCGATTGGATGTCATCCGTTCCTCGGGCGAGGCGTTGCTGGCGATTTTGAACGACGTGCTCGACATATCGAAAATTGAAGCGGGAAAGCTTGAGCTAGAGGACACCCCTTTCGAACTGGGAGCCATCGTCATGGGCGCCCACGCGGTCTTCACCACCCTCGCTCACAACGCGGGCTTGATCTTCGCGCTAGATTTGACGGAGCGGGCCGAGGGGCGCTATCGCGGCGATCCCACGCGTATTCGCCAAGTGCTCTATAATCTGATCTCCAACGCCATAAAATTCACCCCCAAGGGTGAAGTTCGCGTCGCCGTCGATTTTCATGACGGCGAGTTGCTGATGACCGTCTCGGACACCGGCATCGGCATGAGCACGGCCGAGGCCGCCGGCCTGTTCCAAAAGTTCGTCCAGGCCGATGCATCGACGACAAGGCGATTTGGCGGCACGGGTTTGGGGCTGGCCATCTGTAGCGAGTTGGTCGATCTTATGGGCGGCGCTCTGACCGTCGATTCCGCGCCCGGGCGGGGGTCCGTCTTCAAGGTGGCGGCGCCCCTGACCAGGCTGGCCGACGATCAGCAACGGAGCGCAGCGCCGGAACAGGAAGAACCGGCCACTTTCGATATTCGCGTGCTTGCGGCTGAGGATAACCCTACAAATCGCTTGGTGTTGAAAACCCTTCTGGCCCAGGCGGGGATCGAACCAGTCATCGTTGAAAATGGCGCCGAGGCCGTGGAGGCGTGGTCAACCGGGTCGTGGGATCTGATATTGATGGACGTCCAGATGCCGGTCATGGACGGTCCCGAAGCGACGAGGACGATCCGTCGGCGGGAACAGGCGGAAGGGCGTCCGCGCACGCCGATCATCGCCTTGACCGCCAACGCGATGGCGCATCACGTTAAAGACTACATTGCCGTCGGCATGGACGCCCATGTGGCCAAGCCCATCGAGACCGCTCAGCTATTTGCCGCCATGGAGTCGGTGCTCGATAGCGCCGCAGACGCCATCGACGCCGCCGATACTCTCGCCGCCTGACGCGTTGCGTCGTGGCTGACCCTGTGATGACGAATATCCTAGTCCTTCCCGTCGGCGTGCAGGCGGGCGGCGCCCCTGACGCCAGAGGAATCGCCCCACTGGGCCGGCGCGATGATCGCATCCCATTCTCTGCCGAAAACGTAGGGACGAATCGCTTGGGGCAATCGGGCGTAGATCTCCTCGACATTGGATAGGCCGCCGCCGATGACGATGACGTCGGGGTCGATGATGTTCGCGGTGAGCGCCAGGGCGCGGCCAAGCCTGTCGATCAGGCGGTCGAAGGTGCTAGATGCATCGGCGTCCCCACGGCGCATGGCGTCGACGATCATCTCGGCCGACAGTGTCTGATCCGTCTGGGTCTGGTGATCCAGGCTCAGCCCCGTGCCTGAAACCCATTTCTCCAGACATCCACGAAGCCCACACCAGCATTGGGGGCCGGGAAATTCCTCGGGCTTAGCCCAAGGCAGCGGAATATGGCCCCATTCGCCCGCGACGTTGTTGCGCCCCTCGATGAGCGTCCCATCGACGACGAGGCCCGCGCCGCAGCCGGTGCCCAGGATCACCGCGAACGCCACCTTCACCCCGGCGGCGGCCCCATCGGTCGCTTCCGAGAGAGCCAGGCAGTTGGCGTCGTTGGCCAGGCGCACGTCGCGCTCAAGGGCTTGGCAAAGATCCTCTCGAAACGGTCTGCCGTTCAGATAGAGGGAATTGGAGTTGCGGATCAGGCCGGTGCTTGGGGACAACGAGCCGGGACAGCCGATGCCAACGGGAGCCTTTTGGCCCAGTTCCGCCTCAAGTTCGGCCACTAAGTCGCGCACGGTCGAGACCGCCAGATCGTAGGCGCCGGGGTTGGGACGGCGGATGCGATGCAGATAGCCGTCTTGCGGGTCGAGCGCCGCCGCCTCGATCTTCGTCCCCCCGAAATCCAATCCGATACGGATCACCAACCGAACCTCCAAATTAGTCGGACAGACGTGCTGCGGATATCACGACCAGGATCGGCTGCAACGCGGGCGATCCCCGACCACGAGCTAATCGACAAATGCGGACAAAAGAGAGACCCTACGCTGGCTTTGCCGCTAGGCAGGTCCATCTATGGGGCAGGCGCTTGAGGTTCGAAGGGCTGGATCGATGGTGACTCTTAATATCAATGGTCAAGATCGAGCTGTCGATGTGCCGCCGGACATGCCGCTCCTCTGGGTGCTGCGCGATGTGGTCGGGCTGACCGGGACCAAGTTCGGCTGCGGCATCGCCCAATGCGGCGCCTGCACCGTGCATGTGGGCGGCCAGGCGGTGCGCTCCTGCGTGCTGCCGGTCTCCGCCATCGGCGATAAGCCGATCACCACGGTGGAGGCGGTGGGCAAGACCCCGGTCGGTGCGAAGGTGCAGCAGGCCTGGCTCGACATCGAGGTGGTGCAGTGCGGCTATTGCCAGTCGGGCCAGGTGATGAGCGCCGCCGCCCTCCTGACCCACACCCCCACGCCGACCGATGACGAGATCGACGCCGCCATGTCCGGCAACATCTGTCGCTGCGGCACCTATGTGCGCATCCGCGAAGCCATCAAGCTGGCCGCCACCGGCCGGACCGACGCCATGCAAACCATCCCCCTTTCGCCGCCCGCCCAATCGCCGCCGGCCGCATCCAGCCAAGCCGCGCCCGGCCTCCGCGGAAAGGTCGCCTGATGGCCGGGGATGTGATCGCCCACCCTTCTCGCCGCACCCTGTTGGCGGGCGGGGGATTCGCTCTGGCCTTCGTGGTCGCTGGCCGGGCCGGAAAGGCCTTCGCCATCGGCTCCCCGCGGCCGCAATCGGGCGATCCGGCGGCGGCGGCGGCCGACGGCCATCCCGCCTTCGCTCCCAACGCCTTCATCCGCATCGACAAGACCGGGCCTGTGCGTCTGGTCATGCCCAATATCGAGATGGGCCAGGGCGCCTACACCGGCGAGGCCACCATCATGGCCGAGGAGTTGGACATTGGGCTCGACCAACTGATCGTCGAGCACGCGCCGCCCAATGAGCAGCTCTACGCCATGCCGGCCTTGCAGATGCAGGCCACAGGCGGCTCGACCACCATTCGCGGCGGCTGGGAGGTGTTTCGCGAAGCGGGCGGGGTGGCGCGCGCCATGCTGGTCTCCGCCGCCGCCGAGCAGTGGGGTGTCGATCCGTCGACCTGCACGACCGATCGGGGCGTGGTGCATCACGCCGACAGCGGCAACTCGGAGACCTATGGCGACCTCGCGGACGCCGCCAGCCGCCAGCCGGTTCCGGCCAAGGTCGCCCTGAAAGATCCCAAGGACTTCAAGCTGATCGGCAAGGCGTTTCGCCGCCTGGACACCACGGGTAAGGTCGATGGCGCCACCCCCTTCGGCATCGATGTGCGCGTGCCCGGCATGATGATCGCCGCCGTCTCCACCTGCCCCGTCTATGGCGGCAAGCTGAAGTCGGTCAACGAGGCCGCCGCCCGCGCCGTACCGGGCGTGAAGGACGTGATCAAGCTCGACAACGCCGTGGCCGTCACCGGTCCCCACTATTGGGCGGCGAAGAAGGGGCTCGACGCGCTCGATGTCGAATGGGACCTCGGCCCCAACGCCGATTTTTCCAGCGCCGCCCTGACCAAGGCCATGGACGACGCCTCGCTGCACGGCGCGCCGATCGTCGCCCGCCAGGTGGGCGATCTCAGCCATGGGGGCAAGAAGATCGAGTCGATCTACCAGATCCCCGCCCTGGCCCACGCGCCGATGGAGCCCCTGAACGCCGTGGTGCAGGTGCGCGCCGACGCCTGCGAGATCTGGCTCGGCACCCAGGTACCGACCCGGGTGGTGGATGTGGCGGTGAAGGTCACGGGTCTTAGCGCAGACAAAATTATCGTTCATAATCAATATCTTGGAGGTGGATTTGGCCGGCGGCTGGAGTCCGATTCGGCAGAGCAGGCGGTGGCTATCGCCAAGCAGGTCCCCTATCCGGTGAAGATGATCTGGAGCCGCGAGCAGGACATCCAGCAGGACATTCCCCGTCCGCCCTACTACGACCGCATCGCCGCCGTGGTGGACGGCGACGGCTATCCTCTGGTCTGGACCGACCGGGTGACTTCCGATTCGGTCGGCCGCCGTTGGGCGCCGGTGACGATCACCAAATCCGGGCTCGATCCAGATACGGTGGAGGGGGCCGCCGAGCCGCCCTATGACCTACCCAATCTGAAGGTCGAATGGGTGCGCCACGACATGCCCGGCGGGCGGCCTGTCGGCTGGTGGCGCGGCGTCGGCCCCACCCACAACCTCTTCAAGGTCGAAGGCTTCATCGACGAACT
>JAMFTA010000068.1 GCA_026225565.1 Caulobacter sp.
CAAGTCGTCGACGTGCTGCAGATCCCCGCCTTCCTGTCGCGCCAGACCGATCTGCTGCTCGCCGCCGGCGCCACCGGCAAGGCCGTGAACGTCAAAAAGGGGCAGTTCCTGGCGCCCTGGGACATGAAAAATGTCGTCGAAAAAGTTCTTTCGACCGGCAATCCCAATGTGATGGCCTGCGAGCGCGGCGTCTCCTTTGGCTACAACACCCTGGTGTCCGACATGCGCGCCCTGCCGGTGATGGCGCAGATCGGTTGTCCGGTGGTGTTCGACGCAACCCATTCGGTGCAGCAGCCGGGGGGGCAGGGGACCACCTCGGGCGGTCAGCGGGAGTTCGTGCCGGTGCTGGCGCGCGCCGCCGTGGCCGTGGGCGTCGCCTGCGTCTTCATCGAAACCCATCCCGATCCCGACCACGCGCCGTCGGACGGCCCCAACATGGTGCCGATGGGGCAATTCGAAGCGCTGGTCGCCAACCTCCTGAAGTTCGACGCCCTGGCCAAATCCCTTTCGGCTTGAGGCAATTGATCCCGGCCTCTGGCGTTGAAACGCCATCCCCCCTAATTTGCCGGCGATGGCGATCAGGATGAGTTTCAGCCGGTGGGCGACGGCGTTCGGATTGGGCCTCTTGGTCTTTTTCGTGAGCGCCGCCTTTGTCTGGCGCGACGACATCCTGCGCACCTGGCTCGATCCCAAACAGCCATTCCAGACCTATCGGCCCCCGCGCGCGCCAGACTACGCCAACCCACAGGCTTGGGCGATCCTACCGCCGGCGCCGGCCTTGTGGAGGGCGTCCGATCCTCCCGCCGACGTCTTTTTCATTCATCCCACCACCTTCGACGGCGGGCGCGATTGGAACGGACCGATCGACGACAAACGATCCGCCAAACTCCTTTTCGATGTGATGGCGCCCAACTATGCCGGGCCCTTCCAGCGGGTGGGCCGGGTGTTCGCGCCCCGCTATCGTCAGGCGAGCCTCTACGCCCTGATGGCCAACAAGGAGGATGCGCAAGAGTCCCGCCGCTTCGCCTATGGGGATGTGCGCCGCGCATTCGACGTGTTTTTAAGCCGCTACAACGGCGGGCGCCCCATCGTCATCGTCGGGGTGGAGCAGGGGGGGGGCTTGGCTGCCCGCCTCATGGACGATGTGGTGGATGGCGATCCCAAATTGATCGCCCGGCTGGCCGCGGTCTATCTGATCGACACCGTCGCACCGGCGGCGCATTACATGGCGTCAGCGCCCGTACCCGCCTGCACGCGACCCGACCAGCCTCGCTGCATCCTGGCTTGGGAGACGGCCGGCGGCGATATGCAAGCGGCGCAAATGGCCAGGCGCACCCTGGTTTGGTCCCCCGACGGGCAGTTCGAAAACCTCAAGGATCGCCAGCCGCTTTGCGTAAATCCCCTGTTGGGCATGGTCAGCGACGCCTTGGCGCAACCTCGACTCAACCTCGGCGCCACCAACGCCACGGGGCTCGAATGGGGCGCGCGTCCAGCCTTCTCGCCGCATCAGGTCTCCGCCCAGTGCGTTGGCGGATTTTTGTTTGTTTCCAACCCTCTATCGCCATCCCTTAAGCGCATGGGCGGATGGACCGATCGTCTGAAGGCGCCGCCCTTCAATCTCTTTTACGCCAATGAGGAGGCTGACGCCAAGGCGCGCGTCGCCGCCTTGATTCATGCGCCGGGCTATAGGGCGCCCGACCCGCCCTTGGGAGCATCCATCGCCGTGGTCCACGCGCCCGTGCATAGAATTCTCTGACTCAGCCGGCGGCGGCCCAGCCTTCCGCCGCCCGCCAGTCGAACAGGTGCTGCAGCACCTGCACCGCCTTGCCGCGCAGGCTGGCGAGGGCTGGATCGCGGGCCAGGATCAGACGGGCGTCGTCCGCCGCCGCCATCAGGAGGTCGCGGTGGGCGGCGGGATCGGCGAAGCGATAGGCGGGGAAGCCCGACTGCTTCAACCCCATCAAATCGCCGCCGCCGCGCAGCTCCAAGTCCTTCTCGGCAATCAGAAAACCGTCTTCCGTCTCACGTAGGATCTCCATGCGCGCCTGGGCGGTTTGCGAGAGCGGCGGATCGTAGAGCAGGAGGCAGGCGCTCTGGGCCGAGCCGCGACCCACGCGCCCCCTCAGCTGGTGGAGCTGTGCGAGGCCGAAGCGTTCGGCGTGTTCGATCACCATGATGCTGGCCCTGGGCACATTGACGCCGACCTCCACCACCGTGGTGGCCACCAGAACGCCGATGCGGCCTTCGGCGAAGGCGGCCATCACCCGGTCCTTCTCAGCGGGGGCTAGTTTGCCGTGGATCAGGCCGACCGCATCGCCCAGCGCGTCAGTAAGCGCGGCGGCGCGCACCTCGGCTGCGGTGACGTCCAAGAGGTCTGACTCCGCCACCAGGGGACAGATCCAAAAGGCTTGCGCCCCGCCGGCCACCGCCGCCCGCAGCCGCTCCACCGCCTGATCCAGCCGCGTGGTGGGCGCAGCGTTGGTGATCACTGGCTTGCGGCCGGGGGGTTTTTCATCCAGCCGCGAGACATCCAGATCGCCGAACACCGTCAGCTCCAGGGTGCGGGGGATCGGCGTGGCGGAAAGGGCCAGCATATGCACGGCCTCCCCCTTCCCCTGCAGCCGACGCCGCTCGGAAACGCCAAAGCGATGCTGCTCGTCGATAATGGCCAGGGAAAGGGCGTCGAAACGCACCTCGTCCTGAAACAGGGCGTGGGTGCCGACCACGACGCGAGCCTCGCCCGAAGCGATCGCCGCCAGCTTGGCTGAGCGGGCGGCGCCCTTGTCGCGACCCGTCAGCAGAATCGTGGAAACGCCAATGGATTCCAGATTGTCCGCGATGGTTTCAAAATGCTGGCGGGCGAGAATTTCGGTGGGCGCCATCAGGGCGGACTGCCGGCCGAGGGCGGCGACATCGGCCATGGCCAGCATGGCCACCACAGTCTTGCCCGACCCCACATCCCCCTGCACGATGCGGGACATCCGCTGTCCCGAGCCGAGGTCGGCGCGCAGTTCCCCAAGGCTGCGAATCTGTGCTCCGGTGAGGGAGAAGGGCAGCTTGCCCTCCAGCTGCGCCGCCAGGGCGCTGGGCGGGATCACCGGAGCGGCTTCGGATCGATTCACCGCCTTGCGCTGGGCCATAGCCAGTTGGTGGGCGAGCAGTTCGTCGTAGGCGAGGCGACGACGAGCGGGGCTGAGGGGGGCGAGGTCGTATAGGCTCTGCGGCGCGTGCAGTTGGGCCATCGCCTCGCGCCAGCTCGGCCACTGTTGTTTGGCCAGCCAGGCGGGGTCCTGCCATTCGGGCAGGTCGGGCGCCTTGGCCAGGGCCTCCAGCACCAGTTTGCTGAGGCTCCGGGGCGGTAGGCCGGCGGTGGTGGGGTAGACCGGCTCGATGGGCGGAATCTCGGCGATCTGTTCGATGGGCAGGATATAGTCGGCGTGGGCGATCTGGCGCTCGATATTAAACAGCTCCACCTTGCCGCTGATGGCCCGCTGGGATCCCACCGGGTGCTGGCGCAGAAGATGCGGGCCGTAGCCCTTGAACCAGCTTAGGAAAATGAATCCGGTCTCGTCGGCGGCGCGGATGCGATAGGGGTGGCTGGAGCGGCCGGGGGGCAGGTGGGCGTCGATGGTGACGGCGAAGATCTGCACCTCGCCCTCGCGCGCCTCCTCCACCTTGGCGAGCCGGCGCTCGATCAGGCTTTGGGGCGCCAGGAACAGCACGTCGCGCACCAGCGGTCCCGCCGCTCGCTCCACCAGGGGCGCCACCTTGGGTCCGACCCCCTTCAACGCGGTTGAGGGAGCGAATAGCGGGAAAAGAATCTCGGGGCGCATCGCGGCAAGGATAGCGTCTGATGGCCAGGAGCCCTATATCGCTCGCCTCCCATGACCGATGATCCCATCAGCCCAGCTGCGGCCCGCCTGAAGAAGTTGAAGTTCCGCGCCTGGCGCCGGGGCTTTCGCGAAGCCGACTTCATCCTCGGCGCCTTCGCCGACGCTGAGCTGGCGACCCTCACGCCCTCAGACCTCGACGCCTTTGAGCTTCTGCTCGATCAGCCGGACCAGCCCCTGTTCGCCTGGATCATCCAAACCGAGCCGACGCCCGCCGAGTTCGACCACGATGTGATGCGCAAGATCCGCACCTTCTTGCCCAACACCTACATCACCGTCCGCAACGGCGGCTGAGCGAGACCAAGCTTGGATTATTCCCGCATCGCCAAGGATATCGGCCGCATCGATCTGGTGGGCGCGCCGGAGGGCTTTGACGCCCTGGTGATGGCCGATCTGGTAAAGGCCCATAAGGGCCTGACCCTGTTCGTCGCCCGCGACGCCCCCCGCGCCAACGATTTCGCCGAGGCGCTGAGGTTCTTCGATCCGGCTATCGAACAGCTGCGCGTCCCCTCCTGGGATTGCCTGCCCTATGACCGTACAGGGCCTTCGCCCGGGGTGGCTGCGGCGCGTATGGCGGCGCTGAGCCGCCTTGCCCACCATCGCGCCGGCGACCAGGCGCCCCTGATGGTGATCGCCACCGTGCCGGCCCTGATGCAGCGCGTGCCGCCGCGCGCCGCCATCGCCAAGGCCAGCTATTTGGCCCGCGTCGGCGAGGATGTGGCGGTGGCCGACCTGGAGCGCTACTTCGCCGTCAACGGCTACGCCCGCGCCTCCACCGTCTCCGAGCGCGGCGAGTTCGCCATCCGCGGCGGCGTGATCGACGTCTTTCCGCCCGCCTCCGACGAGCCGGTGCGGCTGGACCTGTTCGGCGACACCTTGGAATCCATCCGCTCGTTCGATCCCGAGACCCAGCGCTCCACCGGCAATCTGCCGTCGGTGGATCTTCTGCCCGTCTCCGAGGCCCTGATCGATCCGGAGGCGATCTCGCGCTTCCGCAAGGGCTATGTGGCGGCGTTCGGGGCGGTGAACGACGATCCCCTCTATGCCGTGGTGTCCGAGGGCGGCCGCCGCGCCGGCATGGAGCACTTCCTGCCCCTCTTCTACGACGGGCTTGAGACCATCTTCGACTATGTGGGGCAGAAGGCGCTGATCGCGCTGGATCACCGCGCCGTCGAATCCCGCGACGAGCGCTTCGCCATGATCGAGGACGCCTACGCCACCCGCCAGGAAGCCGCCAAGGTGCGCGGCGGCTCGATCTACCGCCCCCTGCCGGTGCAGAGCCTCTACCTGCCGCTCTCCGAATGGGACGCGGCCATGGATCGCCACGCCGAGCGGCGCTTTTCGCCCTTCGTCAGTGCGGAAGGCGATGGGACCATAGACCTCGGCGCCCGTATCGGCCGCAACTTCACTACCGAGCGGGCGCAGGACAGCGTCAACCTGTTTGAGGCGGTGACCGAGCACGCCAAGGCGCTGGGCAAGGCCGGCAAGCGGGTGCTGTTCGCCTCCTGGTCCGACGGATCGTCCGACCGCCTGGGGACCATGCTGGCCGACCATGGCCTGGGCAAGGTGCGCCTGGCCAAGGATTGGGCGGACGCCCAGAGCTTCGGCGTCGCCGGCGCCAAGGCCAAGCCGCCCCAGCGCGCCGTCTTGCCGGTGGAGAACGGCTTTGAGACGCCAAGTCTGGCCGTCATCACCGAGACCGACATCCTCGGCGACCGGTTGGCCCGTCCGCGCCGCCGCCGCCGGGCCCAGAACTTCCTGGCCGAGGCCACCTCGCTGACGCCCGGCGATCTGGTGGTGCACATCGACCACGGCATCGGCCGCTACGAGGGGCTGAAGACCCTGGACGTCGCCGGCGCCCCCCACGATTGCCTGGACATCCAGTACGGGGGCGAGGCGCGCCTCTATTTGCCGGTGGAGAATATCGATCTTCTCACCCGCTATGGCTCCGAGAGCGACGGGGTGACCCTGGATCGGCTGGGCGGCGCGGCCTGGCAGGGGCGCAAGGCCAAGGCCAAGCAGCGCCTGCGCGAAATGGCCGAGGGGCTGATCGCCATCGCCGCCGCCCGCCAGATCCGCCACTCAGAGGTCATCGACCCGCCCCACGGGGTGTTCGACGAGTTCTGCGCCCGCTTCCCCTATGAGGAGACGGAAGACCAGCTGAACGCCATTTCCGATGTGCTTTCAGACCTTTCCAGCGGAAAACCGATGGATCGGCTGATCTGCGGCGACGTGGGTTTCGGCAAGACCGAGGTGGCGCTTCGCGCCGCCTTCGTGGTGGCGATGAGCGGCAAGCAGGTGGCCATCGTCTGCCCCACCACGCTCTTGGCCCGTCAGCACTACAAGACCTTCTCCGAACGTTTCGCCGGCTGGCCGGTGAAGGTTCGAAGCCTCTCGCGCCTGATCGCCGCCAAGGACGCCGCCGAAACCCGCGAGGGTCTGGCCAACGGCCAGATGGAGATCGTCGTCGGCACCCACGCGGTGCTCTCCAAGCAGGTGACGTTCAAGGACCTCGGCCTCGTCATCGTCGACGAGGAGCAGCACTTCGGCGTCAAGCATAAGGAGAAGCTGAAGGAGCTGCGCGCCGACGTACACGTGCTGACCCTTTCCGCCACGCCGATCCCCCGCACCCTGCAGATGGCGCTCTCTGGCATCCGCGAGATGTCGATCATCGCCACCCCGCCGGTGGACCGCCTGGCGGTGCGCACCTACGTCACCCCCAACGACCCGGTGGTGGCGCGCGAGGCTCTGCTGCGGGAAAAGTATCGCGGCGGCCAGGCCTATTACGTGGCCCCGCGCCTATCGGACCTGCCGGCGCTGGAGAAGTTCCTGCGCGAATCGGTGCCTGAGGTGAAGTTCGTGGTCGGCCACGGCCAGATGGCGCCGACCCAGCTTGAGGAGGTGATGAACGCCTTCTACGACGGGCAATATGACGTGCTGCTCTCCACCACCATCGTGGAGTCCGGGCTCGACATCCCCACCGCCAACACCTTGATCGTGCATCGGGCGGATATGTTCGGCCTGTCCCAGCTCTATCAGTTGCGCGGGCGGGTCGGCCGGGCCAAGGCGCGGGCCTACGCCTACCTGACCACCCCCACCGAAAAGCCGATCACGCCCGCGGCGGAAAAGCGGCTGAAGGTGCTGCAGTCGCTCGACAGCCTGGGCGCCGGCTTCCAGCTGGCCAGCCACGACCTGGACATCCGCGGTGGAGGCAACCTGCTCGGCGACGAGCAGTCCGGCCACATCAAGGAGATCGGCGTCGAGCTCTACCAGCAGATGCTGGAGGATGCGGTGGCCGCCCTGCGCGAGGGCGGCGAGGCGGAAAGCGATTCCCGCAGCTGGTCGCCGCAGATCAACGCCGGCGCCGCCGTCTTGATCCCCGAAGAGTATGTGCCGGATTTGAACGTGCGCCTCTCCCTCTATCGCCGTCTATCCGAAGCCGAGCAACCGGGCGACCGCGAAGCCCTGGCCGCCGAACTGATCGACCGCTTCGGGCCCCTGCCGGAAGAGGCCGGGCAGCTCCTGAAGGTGGTGGCCATCAAGGGCCTCTGCCGCCAGGCTCAGGTGGCCAAGATCGACGTCGGCCCCAAGGGCGCGGTGGTCACCTTCCGCGAGAACGCCTTCCCCAATCCCTTGGGCCTGGTGCAATGGGTGCAGCAGCGCTCGGCCGACTGGAAGCTTAGGCCCGATCAAAAGGCCGTGGTGAAGGGCGAGTGGAATTCGCCCGAGGCGCGCCTGAACGCCGCCGAGCGCATCCTGACCCAGCTGGCCAAGGTGGCGCTCGCCGCCTGATCGGCGCAAAGGGCAAGTTCTGAGCCGTAATTCCAAAAACCCTTAAGGCCCATGGTGGAACGATACGGCGATAGCGTTTGCGGCTGTCAATTGCCTCCATGGACTTAAGGGCGGGTCTGGCCGGGAGAGCGGCCGCGCCGTCGCAGCCCTCCACGCGGCGATGGCCGTCGCAACACGCAAACCGCGCCCGCGACGCTGACCGAACACCGGTCGGACATCGCCCCGGACAAAGCCCCTTGAGCGGCGCTTCTAGCCAAATCGGGGCGCCGGGCCGCCAACCGCAAATGTCTTCGTGGACGGATAATCGCGATACAAAGCGATACAACATGTCGACTCCCGACAAAAATCTCTCCCCGCCCGCAAAAACAGGGTGACAATGGCCTCTCGGTCCGGCCTCGCGCCCATGGGTCTTTGAAATCGTGGACTTATCCGGCGCCGGTCAGGGGCCGCTGCGTCGCTGGCCGCGCCTGGTCAGTGCGTGCAAGATGGGCGAGGTGAGAGATGCGCCATGGGAGAGCAACGACAGATTTGATCGATCTTCCAAAGGTGGAAGTGGGAGAAGTGAGAGACAAATCGACCGCAGATTTCGCCCCGCACAGGCCGCCCACGGGCGACGGCAGCCTCTGCATCTCCCCCCTTTTTCGGCGCCGTCGATCTGAAAATCGTCTCGCCGATAAAGGCGATACATTTTGCGAAAGAGGCGGGGGCGGCTCAGCCGGCTTTGCGCATCATCGCCTTCGCCGCCGCCCGCTCCAGGGCTTGCGCCGCGTTTTCCCCAGGGGCCACCTCGGCGGCGCCGATATCGAAACCGATGGTGAAGGGGGGCTGTCCTTCGCCGGCGTCGAAGGCGGTGCAGGCGATGACGGCGGCGATGCGTTCGGCCGCCGTCTTGGCTGCGGCCTGGGTGGCGGCGGGGAGGGCGAGGGCGAAAACGTCGGGGGCGAGGCGGGCGGCTGTGTCTTCCGCGCGCACCAGTCGGCTGATCATCGAGCCGATCTGGGGGATGGCGCGATCGATCCAGCCATCGGCTCGGAGCTTGGCCGCCTCCGGCCGATCGGCGATCCTCAGCACCGCCACCGAGAGGGGCCGGTGGCGCGCGGCCAAGGCCTTGGACAGCCGCGACAGGTGGGCGGCGAACAGGTCGCGGGTGAAGAGCCCGGTGGCGGCGTCCATCAGGCCAGAGCTCTTGGCGCGGTCGAGCGCCCGCCGGATGGCGGTCTCGCGTCGATAGGCCCGGGCCAGACCGACCACCCGGCGGGCGGTTTCGATCTCCGGCGTCTCGGCGCTGGCCATGTCGGAGAGGCCGCGATTATGGCCCTCCGAGCGCCCGACCTCGGTGCCGGTGCGCTGATAGAGGATGGTCGGCACATGAAAAAGGCGGGTGTTGCGCCTCATGCCGCTGGCGATGGAGAGGGCCTCGGCGTGCATCTCGCCGGCCCATAGCACCACGGCGTCGAACGATCGCTCATGCAGATAGTCGAAGGCTGTGTAGGCGGTGAAGGCGCCGGTGGTCTCCGCGCCGAGATCGCGCAGGGCGTGGGATAGGGCGAGGAATTTCGGCGCCGGTTCGCCGACGGTGAGAATTTGCAGTGGCGAGGGATCGACCTCAGGCTCGTCCAGGCGGCGCCCCCGATCCGAGAAGGTCTTGGCGCGGAGCTCGAACTCCTCCTCGGCCACCGCCAGCCGCACCATGGCCTCCAGCCGCATGGCCACCTGCGAGGCGTGGACCGGCGGGGTCATGACCAGGTCGAAGGGGCCGCTCTGCACCGCACCGCCGGGCTCGCCCAAGGCCAGGATCGGCAGCCGGCGCGCGCCGTAGGCCGTCTTCATCTTGGCGGCGGTGGCTAGGATTTCCAGATCGCCGTCGCTGGCGTCGATCACCACCGCCTCGATCTGCAGGTCGTCCAGCACCGCCATGGCGCCGTGGGGACCCCGGGCGGTGACCGTCTTCCAGTCGAGCTTATCCAGCCCCTCGGCCAGCGGCCCGGCCAGGCGGTCGTCCTTGGCCAGGATCAACACCCGAGAGTTTACCAGCACGAGAACGCCCACCCAGAAATCGTTCTCTTCACCGAACCCTCGCCCGTGCAAACTGACCCAGCGTCAGGCTTGAGACCCCGACACGCGCAAGCTAAGCACCATGGGTCAAGACACCATAAACGTGGAAGCGTCCCCAACGCCATAGGGCGTCGCCGCGCGGATTTATCGCAGACGGAGGTCGAATGGGCCTGGCCCGATCCATGGATGAATACCTCGCCATCGTTCCGGGCGCCATCTCCGGTTTCGGCCGCCACTTCGCTCATCTGTTGAGCGCACCCTGAAAGCGGCCGGCGGCATTTAGCCGGCGTCGCCCTTGCGCACCCGAACGCGCAGAACCTCGCCGTCGATGGTCAGGTCGAGCAATCGATGGCCGTTGGCGGCGGCGAAATGGGGAATGTCGATCCGGGCCAAGGGATCGTCGGCGAGCAGCAATACGACATCGCCGAGGGCGGCGCCCTCTAACGCTCGACGCAAACGCAGGGTGGGCGTCGGGCAACGATGGCCGCGTGCGTCTACGGTGAGCGCCGCCGCCCCGATCGGGGTTCGATTCAAATGATCAGCCAACCGCTGTTGCTCTCCTGACCGCTGAGCAGAATCGCAAAATCTGCGAGCCGGTCGCCATTGGTGTCGATCAAAACCGAGGTCTGATTGGTCGATGCGTTATAGCTGAGATCGACCTCGTCAGCATGGCCGTCGAATGTGCTGACATAGCTTAGCGCCGCATCCCCAGCGGCGATTTGCGCTGTGTTGAGGGCCGTCAGGTCCACATGATCGAGGGTGGGGTTGAAGTCGAGCACCCGGTCGGAGGCGTTGACCAGGGAATCGGTGACAGCGGTGTAGACGAACCGGTCCATCCCGCCATTGCCGGTCAGCACATCCGCCCCGCCGCCGCCGATGATGGTGTCGCCGCCCGCGCCGCCGGTGATGGTGTCGTTCCCCAGATCGCCGTGCAGGACTTGTCCGACGGCGCCGGTGTGGACGGTAATCACGTCGTCGCCCTGACCGCCATAGACAGTGGAGGGGCCGGTCCCCGCCTGCAGCGTATCGTTGCCGGCATTGCCAAAGATCTGCGCGGTGCCCGACCCGCCCGTGATCACGTCGTTTCCGTCGTAGCCGAGCAGGGTGTCGGCGCCCGAGCCGCCAGTGATGGTGTCGTCGCCCAGGTCGCCGCTCAGCCATTGCCCATGGGTGGATGCGGCCCCGGTGATCAGATCGTTGCCCGCGCCGCCATAAACGGTGGAGGTGTCTGAACCGCTGACGTTGATATTGTCAGCGCCCTGATTGCCGAAGATCAGCTCATGCCCTGCGCCGCCGACAATGGTGTCGTTTCCATCGCCGCCGAGGATCGTATCGGCGGTCGGCCCGCCGGTGATCCGGTCATTGCCCACGTCGCCGGACAGATAGTTGTGACCACCGCCGCCCGTGATCGCATCGTCGCCCTGGCCGCCGTAAATGGTGGCGTTGCCGGCGCCGGCGGACA
The DNA here is from genome assembly GCA_026225565.1 of Caulobacter sp. Taxonomy (GTDB): domain Bacteria; phylum Pseudomonadota; class Alphaproteobacteria; order Caulobacterales; family Caulobacteraceae; genus CAIOYC01. Next base: position 11,200 of record JAMFTA010000068.1, read on the forward strand.
GCACGTCGTTGCCAGCGTTGCCGTAGATGAGATCACTGCCAGCGCCGCCGAACGCTGTGTCGGCTCCGCCGCCAAGGGTGATGGTGTCGCCGTCCGGATTGGCAGTCACCATGTCGGCGCCGGCGCCGGTGACGACAGCATCGATCCGCGCGCCATAGGCGATGGCGATATTATCGGTGAGGCCGGCGACGCTGCTGAAGTCGCCTTGGTTGAGGTCGATGGTCGCCGCCGTGGCGAAGCCGGACACATCCAGGGTGTTGCCCAGCCCTTCGTCCCAGATGGTGATCACCGGTTTGGTGTTGATGTTGAAATCGAAGAAGACTTCGGTCGGGCCTACGATATTGCTGTGAAAGCCGAAAATCTGCCCCCCCGACAGGGGCGAGGCGGTCGGCAGGCCGTAGATCCGCTGGATCGCAGCGACGTCCAGCGGCATCCAGGTCGTCGGTTCATCTTCGTAGGTGCGACCGTTGTCGCTGAGCGATGCGCCCCAGCTATAGGGTGCGGAGGCCTCGTTATAGGACATGACGGTCCAGGCTCTACTGTCATAGGCGGTGTATTGGGGCGTGTCGGCGGTGTCGCCCTCGTTGTAGGCCCCGCCGTGGCCCAGGCCCAAGATGTGACCTTCTTCATGCAGCAGGGTCATCCAAGGATAGCCGCCATAATCTGAAAACGAGGCGCCCAGCGGTCCGAAGCCGGCGACGCTGGTGTCGATCTTGATCTCGCCGGAGACCGCAGTCCCCAGTTGGCTGCCGCCTACCGCGCCGGGGTAGAAGCTCGTGACGCCGCCCTCGGCCGTTCCATCGCTTGAGCGGCTGATGACAAATTCAGCCCCGCTCGCCGCGCCGACCTGGGTGAAGGTCACGTTGGCCACATCCGACCACAGGTCCATGGTGGCGATGAAGGCGTTTTTTTCGGTCGCGGTCCAATTGGATGCGGCGTCGAACGAGAAGGTTATGGATGCGCCGGCCCCCATGGTCTGGCCGCCCCATTTGGCTTCATAGCTGGTGTTGGAATAGGTCGCCGGCTCATTGTCGTTCCAGGTCCAAAAGCTGGTGGCGGCCACGGCGCCCGCCGCAGTGACGCCAGTGATGAAGGAGACTTCTGAGTCTTGAGTAGGATTTATCGCCGTCATCACGATCCCCGTTCCATTCAGAACAACGTCACCGATGAAGGCTTAACGACGCTCTACCCGTGAAAATATTCACATATTGTGTCAACGGTTGTGTTTCCGCGTCGATCCAGCGGACGAAGATTTTAATCGGCGACGCACTCAGTGGTGCAAGCCCATCCCTGGCGGCCTGGCGCGGCCTGGCGCTGGCTGGGCGAAGCCCATGCCGGCCAACAACTTCTCGCTGACCTACAGACGGATATGAAATAAGAAAGTCGCAGCCGAAGATCAGCGCCATTCCAACCTTACCGCGATTTAACGCAAAGCTTCGCATCCGAACCGCGCTTCCAGAGCCTCTCCCCTGTAAGACCATCATCCGGCGCTGCGCCGGCCCTCTTCTGGAGATATTCTCATGGACGGCGGAATCCTCGTTCCCATCGCTTTTTTCGCTATGATCACCGCCATTGTGGTCGTGCCCAAATACCTGCGCTCGCGCGATCGCGACCGCCTGCATGAAACCCTGCGCATGGCCTACGAGAAGGGCCAGCCGGTCCCCCCCGAGCTGATGGAGGCCTTGCAGCCGACCGGCGAGGTCGAAGCCGTTCCCTATGTGCCGATCCGCGATCGATCCGACCGGGATCTGCGCAGCGGCGTGGTCTGGCTCGCGGTAGGGGTGGGGTTGCTGCTGGTCGGCGCAGCCTTCTACGCCATGCTCTACAATGTGGGCGGCGCCGTTGAAACGGGTTGCAGCTTCGCCGCCTTGGCCGCCATTCCCCTTTGTATAGGTCTCGCCTTCCTTCTGCTCTCCGCCCTTGGCCGCAAGCGGCCCTCCTGATCGGACGCCTTAAGGGGGGCGGACCATGGCGGGGAAGATGTCACCGAAGACGCCGCTCGCATCGCTCCATGATGTCGAGCTAGCCGCATTGGCTGCGGCGGGCGGGCGAAGCGCCTTTGGCGAGCTCGCGCGCCGGCACGGCTCGGCGGTGCGCGCCCTCTTGCGCCGTATGGGCGCCGAGGCGGCCCTCGCCGACGATCTGGCTCAGGACGCCTTTCTGATCGCCTACGAGCGGATCGCCGAGTTTCGCGGGGAGGGCGCCTTCGCCGGCTGGATCAAGCGGATAGCCGCGCGGCTTTACCTGAAGCGGTGGAAGCGGCGCGCACGCCTCGACCCCGTCGCCGATGGGGAAGATGCGGCGGACGCGATGTCGGAAGGGGAAGGACAGGCGGCGCAGAGGCTGGACCTCGACAGCGCCCTTAACACCTTGGCCCCGATGGAGCGGCTCTGTGTATCCCTCTGTTACGGGGCGGGGCTTTCCCACACGGAAACGGCCAACACCCTGAACGTCCCCCTCGGCACGGTGAAATCCCATGTCAAACGGGGTATGGACAAGCTCAAGCAACGCCTGGTTCCGGCGGTCGACGCCGGCGATCTTACGGGGAGACAGACCCATGGATGATCTGGCCTTTGAGAAACGGCTCGGTCGACTGTTCGGCGAGGCGGCGTCCTTTCCCGACGCGCTCCTGTTCGCCAGCCAGATCGAAGATCGGCTCGGACGCGGCTGGGCGCTGCGGGGGGTGTTGATCGTCAGCGCCGGTGTGGCGGGGGGCTTGATCACCGTGGGGCAGATGATCGGCTCAGGGCTTTTGGCGCGAATCGGCGGGGCGTCGCATATGCTCGCCACGGCGCGCCAGGGGCTCAGCCATTTGCCGTCCCCGTTCGCGCCTCAGCTGTCGATGCTGGCCGATCTTCCGTTCGGCGGCGAGGTGGTCTGGCTATTCGTTGGACTGGCGGTGCTCGCCGGCGCCCTCGTGGCCGGCCGAGCCTTGGAGGACCGCTAGGCGCACGTCCCGCCACACTTTCGCCATCACCGGCGGGCTGTTGCGCCGCAAGGGCGGGACGACTTTTCGCGATCCGCGCAGCGTCGCGTTGCCGGGGGCGATCCCACCCTATAGGTTGCCCGGCCAAGATGGTCCTCAGCGCGGAGCCGACTACCCAGTGGCCGACGTTTTTCAAGAAGTCGATGAACAGGTTCGCGCCCAGCGCCTGCGCTATTGGTTCGAGCGCGGCTGGCCGTTCGCCGCCGCCGTCGCTGGCGCGGCCGTTATCGCCGCCGTGGGCTTCTGGGGCTGGAACCTGCACGAAGCCTCCGAGCAGACCAAGGCCTCCATCGGCTATCAGGCTGGCCTGGATGCGGCCGCCAAGGGCGATACGCTCGGCGCCGAGAAGGCTTTCGCGGGCGTCGCCGCCTCAGGGCCCGCAACCTACCGCGCCTTCGCCTTGATGCAGGAAGCGCAAATCCGCGCCGATCAAAAGAAGTCGGACGAAGCGATTCGCTTTTTCGATGAGGCCGCCAAGGTCGCTCCCGACGTCATTATAGGCGATGCGGCGCGGCTGAAGGCGGCGTGGATACTGATGGATACGGCTCCGCTTTCTGAAATTGAAGCGCGCCTCACGCCCTTGACCGCCGCAAAGAGCCCGTTTCGCTCTCTCGCCCGCGAGGCTCTGGCCATGGCGCGTCTGCAGGGCGGCAAGCTGCAGGAAGCCAAGAGCGACTTCACCGTTCTGGCTCTGTCGCAGGATGTCTCAGCCGCCGCTCAGGCGCGCGCCCACGCCGCGGCCGATCTGATCCAATCGGGGTCGGCGACAGTGCTGCCGGCGGCGGTCAAGGCTGCAGCCGCGCTTCCGCCGCAACTTGCAGCGCTCCCCCCATCGCCTATTCCTTCAGCCCCGCAAGCCGGAGCCGCCCAATGATTCGCCGTGGCGCTATCGTCGCCGTCGTTCTCGTCGCCCTAGGCGTCTCTGCATCTGGCTGCGCGGTGCTGCGCGCGCCCGCCGCCCTGTTCAAAACCAACAAGAAGGACACCGCCCGCGCCGCTAACGGCCAGCGGATTCCGGTGCTGCTGCAGACCGTCACGCTGACCCCGGCCCCGGCGCTGAAGGGCGTGGACTTCTCAATCCCCGGCCCCCAGCCTCAGGCCGACTGGCCCACGCCCGGCGGCAACCCGACCCAGGCGGTGGAGCACGTTGAGGCGGGCGCCAACTTCCAGATCGCCTGGCGGCGCAAGATCGGCGCTGGGGATTCCAAGCCGGGCGGCTTCTTCTACAAGCCGATCGAATTCATCCTCTCCGCCCCGGTGATCGGCGATGGGCGGCTCTATGTGCTCGACGGGCGCTCGGAGCTTTCCGCCCTCGATCCCGCCAGCGGGCGCGACATCTGGCGCACCGATATCGCCTCCCACCGCGGCTCTGGCCGCGAAGGTTTTGGCGGCGGCGTCGCCTATGGCGACGGCCTTGTCTATGTCACTTCCGGTTTCCGTTTCGCCGCGGCCTATGACGCCAAGACTGGCAAGCAGGTGTGGAGAACGCCGACCACGGCCCCTGTGCATGGCGCGCCGACGATTGCGGGCGGCAAGCTCTATTTCATCGACGTCTCCGATCAGCTGCAGGCGTTAGACGCCAAGACGGGCCAGTCCCTGTGGACCTATCAGGCCCTGGATGAGCCAGCGCGTATGCTGATCGCCTCCAGCCCCGCGGTGGCGGAAGATGAAGTGATCGCGCCATTCGCCTCGGGCGAGCTGGTCGGCGTCAACGCCGCCAACGGCAACGACCTTTGGACCGACGTGCTGTCTCTCACCAACCGCAACAACGCCCTCTCGGAAATCCGCGACATCGCTGGACGGCCGACCATCTCCCGCGGCATCGCCTTCGCCGGCAGCCACTCGGGCGTGGTCGCGGCTGTGGACATCCGTACCGGGCAACGCGCTTGGTCGATCCCCACCGCCATCGTCACCACCCCCTGGGCGGCGGGCGACGTGGTCTATGTTGTCGACCAGATGGGTCGGGTGATCTGCATCGCCCGGGATTCGGGTCAGATCTATTGGATCCGCGGATTGAACGACAACCTTCGAAAGAAGTACCGAGCCATCTTCTCGGGCCCGATCCTGGCCTCCAACCATTTGGTCGTCGTGTCTAACAAGGGCGTCGCCCTGCAACTGGATCCCAAGACCGGCGCGACGCAAAAGACCCTGCGCCTGGGCTCCCCCGCCTTCACCACTCCCATTGCCGCGAACGGCCTGATCTATGTGCTCACCGACACCGGCGAGTTGATCGCCATCCGCTAAGAGCGCTCCCCCGCTGCGGCTTCGCGGCGGGGGCGTTCTTTGCTATAGGCTGGCGATGTCTCTCAAAGTCGCCATCGTCGGTCGCCCGAACGTCGGGAAATCCACCCTCTTCAATCGTCTGGCCGGTAAGAAGCTGGCCATCGTCAACGACCTGCCAGGGGTCACCCGCGACCGCCGTGAGGCGGAGGGGCGCATCGGCGACCTCGAACTGGATCTGATCGACACCGCCGGCTTCGAAAACGTCAACGACGAGAGCCTGGAGGCGCGGATGCGCCAACAGACCGAGCGGGCGATCGAGGACGCCGACGTCTGCCTGTTCGTCATCGATGGGCGCGAGGGCGTGATCCCGCTGGACCGCGTGTTCGCCGACCTGGTGCGCCGCCGCAACCGCCCGGTGATCCTCATCGCCAACAAGGCGGAGGGCAAGGCGGCGGACGTGGGCGCGGCGGAGGCCTTTGGCCTGGGTCTCGGCGAAGCCCTCCTCTTGTCCGCCGAGCATGGCGAGGGTCTGGCCGATCTTTACGCGGCCCTGCGTGAATACGCCCCCGAGGACGACGAGGAAGACGCCGGCGACGAGACCAAGGCCGTCCGCATCGCCATCATCGGCCGCCCCAACGCCGGCAAGTCCACCCTGGTCAACCGGCTCCTTGGGGAGGATCGTATGTTGACCGGCCCCGAAGCCGGCATCACCCGCGACGCCATTCCGGTGGACTGGGAATACGATGGCCGCCCCATCCGCCTGGTGGACACCGCGGGCCTGCGCCGCCGCGCCCGGGTGCACGAGACCCTGGAGAAGCTCTCCACCTCCGACACCATCCGCGCCATCACCTTCGCCGAGATCGTCATCCTGGTGATGGACGCCGAGAACGCCTTCGAAACGCAAGACCTGCAGATCGCCGACCTGGTGGAGCGCGAAGGGCGGGGGCTGATCTTCTGCATCGCCAAGTGGGACCTGGTGGAAGATCCCCAGGCGCGCCTTGAGGAACTGCGCGAGACCGCCGAGCGCATGTTGCCGCAACTCCGCGGCACACCCCTGGTGCCGCTCTCGGGCGAAACCGGCCGGGGCGTCGACAAGCTGATGCCCGCGGTGTTCGAAACCCACAAGAACTGGTCGGCCAAGGTAAAGACCAAGGACCTGAACGACTGGCTAGCCATGGCCATCCAGCGTCACCCGCCCCCGGCCGTCTCCGGCCGCCGAATCAAGCCCAAATATATGGCGCAGATGAAGGGCCGCCCGCCGACCTTCGTCCTGATGACCAGCCGCGCCGAGCATCTGCCCGAGCAATATAAGCGCTATCTGGTCAATAGCCTCCGCGAGAGTTTCGATCTGCCCGGCGTGCCGATCCGCATCTTCATCAAGGCCAACAAGAACCCCTATGCCGAGGAGGGTGACGGCAACCGGGCGGTGAAGAACACCAAGGTCTATCCCACCAAGCCCAAGAAACAGGTGGTGGACGAGAACGCCGAACCCGTGCCCAAGCGCGCCATGAACCGCGCCGCCGCCGCCGAGGTCGAGGTCCCCAAGGCCCCGGCGATCAAGCCATCCCGCGCCAAGAAGGCGCCCCTGGGCAAGGCGGTGACCCGCAAGCCTGGCCCCGCCTTCGCCAAGTCCACCACCAAGAAGACCGTGGTCGTCAAAGGCAAGGCCACTCGCACCGAACGCCGCACGCCGACCACCCACAAGCTGCGCAAGCCCCCGACGCGCAAGGCTACGCCGCGACCGCGCAGTTCATAGGCTGTTGCGGGGTGCGCTCGCTTTCAGCAACTGCTTGAACTTCACCCTTATTTTTGGCATAGAGCGCGGCTTGTGCTGCGGCCGTCCAAAAGGGCGCGCCGCCGTTAGCCATTTCACGGGCCGCTTGGCCCACCAAAGAGATCCTTCCCATGGCCGTTCCTAAACGCAAAGTCTCTCCCTCGCGCCGGAACATGCGCCGCTCGCACCACGCCCTGCCGTCCAATTCCTTCGTCGAAGACAAGGAAACCGGCGAGCTGAAGCGCCCCCACCACATCGACCTGAAGACCGGCATGTATCGCGGCCGCCAGGTGCTGACCCCCAAGGGCGAGTAGGCTACAAACTCATCGGCTCCGGGGCGATGAACCCCGGGGCTGGGCAGGGTTCAGGCCGGGTTCATCCCCGGCATGGATATTTGGCGGATCCTCTGCGTTGTATGGCAGCGCGTATTCTGGAGATCGCCAATGTTTAAGTTCACCCCCGCTCGCGTGCTTGCGGTTATCGGATCGGCCGCCGTCCTGGCGACCTCCATGGCCGCGCCGACCATCGCCTCCGCCGCGCCGCGCGGCTATTACGACAGCCATCACCGCTATCACCGCTATAACGCCTGCGTGCGGCGTCACGCCAACAACGGCACCGCCATCGGTGCGGTCGGCGGCGGCCTAGCCACGGGCCTGCTCACCCACAGCGTCACTGGCGGCCTGATCGGCGCCGGCGTCGGTGCGGTAGCTGGGCATGAGATCGCCAAGAATGGCGCGCGCTCGCGCTGCTAAGCAAAAGCCGAACGTCGCCGAGCCCAAACGGGCCGGGGCGCTTGGATCGAAGGGGCGGGTGGGCTAAGGCTCCCCCGCCTTTTCTCTATCTGGAGCGCCGCCCGTGACCGCCATCGCTGACATCCAAGCCCGCGAAATCCTCGACAGCCGCGGCAACCCGACGGTGGACGTGGACGTGATGCTGGAAGACGGCTCATTCGGCCGCGCCGCCGTGCCGTCGGGCGCCTCCACCGGCGCCCACGAAGCGGTGGAGAAGCGCGACGGCGACAAGTCGCGCTACGGCGGCAAGGGCGTGCTGCAAGCCGTCGATGCGGTGAACGGCGAAATCTTCGACGCCCTTTCCGGTTTCGAAGCCGAAGAGCAGCGCCGGATCGATCAGGTGCTGATTGAGCTCGACGGCACGGAAAACAAGAGCCGCCTCGGCGCCAACGCCATCCTCGGCGTCAGCCTGGCCGTGGCCAAGGCCGCCGCCGTATCCAAGGAACTGCCCCTCTATTCCTATGTCGGCGGCGTCTCAGCCCGCGTGCTGCCTGTGCCCCTGATGAACATCATCAACGGCGGCGCCCATGCCGACAACCCTATCGACATCCAGGAATTCATGATCGTGCCGGCGGGCGCGGACAGCTTCTCCGAAGCTCTGCGCATGGGCGCGGAAATCTTCCATTCCCTGAAGTCGGCGCTGAAGGCCGCCGGCCACAACACCAACGTCGGCGACGAGGGCGGCTTCGCCCCCAACATCGGCTCGGCCGAAGAGGCCCTCACCTTCATCGTCAAGGCGGGCGAGGCGGCGGGCTACAAGGCCGGCGGGGATTTCTGGCTGGCGCTCGATCCAGCCTCTTCGGAGTTCTTCAAGAACGGTCGCTATGAGTTGGAAGGGGAGGGCCTGTCCCTCGATCAGGCCGGCATGGTGGATTATTACGCCAAGCTGGTGGACGCCTTCCCGATCTTCTCCATCGAAGATGGCTTCGCCGAGGACGATTTCGACGGCTGGCGCCAGATGACCGAGCGGATGGGGCACAAGGTGCAGCTGGTGGGCGACGACCTCTTCGTCACCAATCCCAAGCGCCTGGGGCAAGGCATCAAGGATGGCCTGGCCAACTCCATCCTGATCAAGGTCAACCAGATCGGCACCCTGTCGGAGACCCTGGACGCCGTGGATATGGCCCATCGCTCGCGCTACACGGCGGTGATGAGCCACCGCTCGGGCGAAACCGAGGACGCCACCATCGCCGACCTGGCCGTCGCCACCAACTGCGGACAGATCAAGACCGGTTCGCTCGCCCGCTCCGACCGGTTGGCGAAATACAACCAGCTGCTGCGCATCGAAGAACAACTGGGCGATCAGGCGGTCTACGCCGGCCGGGCGGTCATCCGCGCCTAGGGCGCTGCGAAGCCGTGCGCGTGTCGATGCGCGCACGGCGCGAAGGGTCAACCGTCTGTTAAGTACGATCGCCCATAGATGAGGACTGTTCCTTACGCCGTTCGTGGAGTCTGCCGTCTTGGCGCGTTTCAGACCCTATATGCCGACGGCCTTCGTCGCCCTCCTTATCTTCTATTTCGCCTACCATGCGATGACCGGGGATCGCGGCCTCCTGCATGGGGCGATGCGCGAAGAGACCCTGGCCAGTCGCGTGGTGGAGCTGAAGACCCTCAGAGCCGAGCGCGAAGACCTGGAAACCCGCGTGCATCTGCTCAGCAACGACAATCTTTCGCGCGATCTTCTGGAGGAGCGGGCAAGAACGGTGCTTGGGTTCGCCGACCCTAGGGACTATGTGATTCGAACCATGCGTTAGCTTCCAGCGCCTTCCCCGACGTGAGGGAGCGCTCTATACGAAGCGCGCTTACGGAGGATATTCATGGCGCGCGCTGCCAGAACTAAGACCCCATCGGTTTCCGACGCCAAGACCAGCGCCGCTTCTCCGTCCCGCCCGGCGAAGGCCGGCGCCCGCCGATCCGGCGCCAACGCCCCCGATAAGGCGGAACTCCTCACCTATTATCGTGACATGCTGTTGATCCGCCGCTTCGAGGAGCGGGCTGGCCAGCTTTACGGCATGGGTCTGATCGGCGGCTTCTGCCATCTCTATATCGGCCAGGAAGCCATCGCCGTCGGCATGGAATCCATCAAGCGCAAGGGCGACCAGATCGTCACCGGCTATCGCGACCACGGTCATATGCTGGCCGCCGGCATGGATCCTAAGTCGGTGATGGCGGAGCTGACCGGACGCGCCGCCGGCGCCGCCCACGGCAAGGGCGGGTCCATGCACATGTTCGACGTGCAGGCGGGCTTCTACGGCGGGCACGGCATCGTCGGCGCCCAGGTGCCGATCGGCGCGGGCCTGGCCTTCGCCAACTGGTATCGTCAGAACGGCGGCGTCTCCTTCACCTATTTCGGCGATGGCGCGGCCAATCAGGGCCAGGTCTACGAGGCCTTCAACATGGCCCAGCTGTGGAAGCTGCCCGTGGTCTTCGTGATCGAGAACAACCAATACGCCATGGGCACCAGCGTCGAGCGCGCCTCGGCGGAAACCCATCTCTCCCGGCGCGGCGCCTCCTTCGACATTCCCGGCGAGCAGGTGGATGGTATGGACGTGATGGCGGTGGCCGAGGCCGGCGCCCGCGCCGCCGAGCACGCGCGTTCTGGCAAAGGACCCTTCATTCTAGAAATGAAGACCTATCGCTATCGCGGCCATTCCATGTCCGACCCCGCCAAATACCGCACCCGGGAAGAGGTCGACCAGGTGAGGAAGACCCGCGACCCGATCGATCACCTGCGCGAGAAGATGGAAGCCCTCGGCTATACCGACGAGGCGGCCATGAAGGCGCTGGACACCGAGGTGAAGAAGATCGTCGCCGACGCCGCCGAATTCGCCCGCACCGCCCCCGAGCCGGACCCGTCCGAGCTCTATACCGACGTCTACGCAGAGGCCTGAAGACCCAATGAGTATCGAAGTCCTCATGCCCGCCCTGTCTCCGACCATGGAGGAGGGCACCCTGTCCAAGTGGAACGTCAAGGTCGGCGACGCGGTGAAATCCGGCGACGTCATCGCCGAGATCGAGACCGACAAGGCGACCATGGAGGTGGAAGCGGTCGATGAAGGGGTGATCGAGGCCCTTTTGGTCGCCGCCGGAACCGAAGGGGTGAAGGTCAACACCGCCATCGCCAAGCTGTCCGGCGAAGGCGAGACAAGCGAGACCAATAAAGGCGATACATCCGGCGACAAAAGCGAGACAGGCGATACAAAGTCTGCCGCCCAAACCCCTGTCGCCAAAAGTGTTATCGCCCAATCGAGCGCTGGCGATCCGGAAAAGCAGCCACCCGAGACAGTGAAGACAATATCCGAAGGAGAGGGGCCCGCGCCGGTTACGCCCCGACAGCCCCTGGTCGATCCGGAACTCCCCGAGGGGACCAAGCTGGTCAAGATCTCGGTCCGCGACGCCCTGCGCGACGCCATCGCCGAGGAGATGCGTCGGGACGACAAGGTGTTCCTGATGGGCGAGGAAGTCGCCCAGTACCAGGGCGCCTACAAGGTCTCGCGCGAACTCTTGCAGGAATTCGGCGAGCGCCGGGTGGTGGATACGCCGATCACCGAATACGGCTTTGCGGGCCTGGGGGTCGGCGCGGCCTTTGCGGGCCTAAAGCCCATCGTCGAATTCATGACCTTCAACTTCGCCATGCAGGCCATCGACGCCATCATCAATTCGGCGGCCAAGCAGCGCTATATGTCGGGCGGCCAGATCGCCTGCTCCATCGTCTTTCGCGGCCCCAACGGCGCGGCGGCGCGCGTGGGCGCCCAGCACAGCCAGGACTATTCCGCCTGGTACGCCGCCGTGCCCGGCCTGAAGGTGATCGCCCCCTACGACGCCGCCGACGCCAAGGGCCTGCTCAAGGCCGCCATCCGCGACCCCAACCCGGTGGTCTTCCTTGAGAACGAGATGCTCTACGGCCACGAGTTCGACGTGCCAGATCCTAGCGGGCCCGGGGGCGATGACTGGGTCGTGCCCATCGGCAAGGCCAAGGTGCGCCGCGAGGGCCGGGACGTCACCATCACCGCCCACTCGCGCATGGTCGGTTTTGCGCTGGAAGCGGCTGAAAAGCTCGCCGCCGACGGCATTGAGGCCGAGGTGATCGATCTTCGAACCCTTCGCCCCCTCGACCACGAGACCATCGTTGCGAGCGTGAAGAAGACCAACCGCCTGGTTTCGGTGGAAGAAGGCTGGGGCGCGTTCGGCGTCGGCGCCGAGGTCTGCCAGCGGGTGGTCGAGCACGCCTTCGACTATCTGGACGCGCCGCCGACCCGGGTGCATGGGGAGGACGTGCCCATGCCCTACGCCGCCAATCTGGAAGCCCTGGCGCTGCCTTCGGTGGATAAGATCGTCACGGCGGTCAAGGCGGTCTGCTACAAGTGACTGCGGCTCCCTCCCGTGGGGGCGAACCCCGGTGGCGCGCCGGCGGCTGCCATTGCGGCGCCGTGCGCTTCGAGGCGGCCCTACCGGAAACCATCGAGGCCCAGGCCTGCAACTGCTCGATGTGCGAAAAAGTGGGGTTCATCCACATCATCACGCCGGAGAGCCGTTTTCGCCTGACCGCCGGTGAAGATCGCCTGACCCGCTACACCTTCAACACCGGCGTGGCCCAACACCTGTTTTGCTCTACATGCGGGGTGAAGAGCTTCTATCGCCCGCGCTCCAATCCCGATGGCTGGTCCATCAACGCCCGCTGCCTGGATGACGCCGACGCCCTGGATATCCGGGTGGAAGCCTTCGACGGCCGCAACTGGGAGGCCCACGCGGCCTCGCTCGCCCATCTATCTCGAGAGTCCGCATGACCGACATCCTAATGCCCGCCCTGTCTCCCACCATGGAGGAGGGCACCCTCGCCAAATGGAACGTGAAGATCGGCGATGTGGTGAAATCCGGCGATGTCATCGCCGAGATCGAGACCGACAAGGCCACCATGGAGGTGGAGGCTGTCGATGAAGGCATCGTGGACGCCATCCTGGTCCCGGCCGGCACAGCGGGGGTGAAGGTCAACACCGCCATCGCCCGCCTGCGCGGCGAGGACGAGGCGGCCGCTCCCGCCGCAGCGCCCGCGAAGGCTGAGGCCCCTGCTTCGCCCGCCGTTCCAGCCCCCGCAGCAGCCAAGCCGGTTGCGGCTCCGGCGCCAGTCGCCGCGAAGGCCGACGGCGCGTCCCGCGTTTTCGCCTCGCCGCTCGCCCGCCGGATCGCCGACGAGAAGCAGGTCTCCCTTAGCGGCATCACCGGCTCGGGTCCCCACGGACGGATCGTCAAGGCCGACGTGGAGAACGCCAAGTCTGCGCCTGCGCCAGCCGCCGCAGCACCCGCCGCCGCCGCGCCGCCCAAGCCCGCGGCCACGGCCGCGTCGGGCCAGATCCCTATGATCGAGCAGATGGGCATTCCCGCCGGCTCCTACGATCTCGTGCCGCTGGACGCGATGAAGAAGGTCATCGCCCGGCGCATGACCGGCAGCTTCCGCGACGTGCCCCACTTCCCCCTGACCATCGACCTGGAGATCGACCGCCTGCTGGACGCTCGTGGACGCATCAATGCGGCGCTGGAAAAGCAGGGGGTGAAGGTCTCGGTCAACGACATCGTCATCAAGGCCGTGGCCCTCGCCTTGAAGGCGGTGCCCGACGCCAACGCCAGCTACACGCCCGAGGGCATCGCCATGCACCACCACGCCGACGTGGCGGTGGCGGTGGCCATCGACGGCGGCTTGATCACCCCCATTGTGCGCGCCGCCGAAGGGCGCACCCTGGCCGACATCTCCAAGACCATGAAGGATCTGGCCGAGCGCGCCCGCACCCGCAAGCTCAAGGCTGAAGAGTTCCAGGGCGGCACCTTCTCGGTCTCCAACCTCGGCATGATGGGCATCAAGTCGTTCAACTCGATCATCAACGAGCCGCAAGGCTGCATCCTCTCGGTCGGCGTCGGCGAGAAGCGCCCGGTGGTGCGGGGCGACCAACTGGCCATCGCCACGGTAATGACCGTCACCTTGACCTGCGATCACCGGGTGGTGGACGGCGCCATCGGCGCGCGCTGGCTACAGGCGTTCAAGGGCTTCATCGAAGATCCGGTGACCATGCTGGCGTAGCATCGGCCTTAGGGGAGAGCAGAGACCATGAGCATCTACGACTATTCCGCCGAGACCCTGGACGGCCAGCCCGCGCCGCTGGCGGCCTATCGGGACAAGGTGCTCTTGATCGTCAACACCGCCTCCAAGTGCGGCTTCACCCCCCAGTACGAGGGGCTAGAGGCGCTCTATCGGCATTACGCCGACAAGGGCCTGGTGGTGCTCGGCTTCCCCTGCAATCAGTTCGGTGGGCAAGAGACTGGAAACGCAGATGAAATTCAGAATTTCTGCAGCCTGACCTACGACGTCACCTTCCCCATGTTCGGCAAGGTCGACGTCAACGGCCCCAAGGCCCACCCGCTCTATGAATATCTGAAGGCGGAGAAGAAGGGCCTCCTCGGCAGCGAAGGCATCAAGTGGAACTTCACCAAATTCCTGGTTGGCCGTGACGGCGAGGCGGTGGCGCGGTTCGCCCCCACCACCAAGCCAGCAGACATCGCCAGCTCCATCGAAAAATTGCTCTAAGGCTCTGATTACCCATGGCTCTTGACTTCGATCTTATCGTTATCGGCTCCGGTCCCGGCGGCTATGTGGCGGCGATCCGCGCCGCCCAGCTGGGGCTGAAGACCGCCATCGTCGAGCGGGAGCTTTTGGGCGGCGTCTGCCTCAACTGGGGCTGCATCCCCACCAAGGCGCTTCTGAAATCCGGCGAGGTGTTCGAGCAGCTGTCGCACCTCGGCGACTATGGCCTCGGCGTCGAAAAGCCTAGTTTCGATTTCGAGAAGATCGTCGCCCGCTCCCGCGGCGTCGCCAAGCAGCTCAATCAGGGGGTCGCCTACCTGATGAAGAAGCACAAGATCGAGGTGATCGAAGGCGAGGCCAGGCTGGAAAAGGGCTCGCCCTCTCCCAAGGTGGTGGTGGCGCTCAAGGCCGGCGGCGCTCGCACCGTGCAGGCCAAGAGCGTGATTCTGGCCACCGGCGCCCGCGCCAAGGTGATTCCCGCCATTGGCCTGGCCCCCGACGGCGACCGCATCTGGACCTATCGCGAAGCCCTGACGCCGAAAGCTTGCCCGAAATCGCTCTTGGTGGTCGGATCGGGCGCCATCGGCGTCGAATTCGCCAGCTTCTATCGCGCACTCGGCAGCGATGTGACGGTGATCGAGGCGCTCGACCGCATCCTGCCGGTGGAGGACGAGGAAGTTTCCAAAGCTGCCCAGAAGGCCTTTGAGAAACGCGGCTTGAAATTCCGCATCGGCGCCAAGGTGACCAAGCTCGCGGCTACCAAGTCTGGCGTAAAAATCGATTTGGAATCAGGCGGTAAGAGCGAGGTGCTCACCGCCGAGCGCGCCATCGTCGCCGTTGGCATCGACGGCAACGTGGAGAACCTGGGGCTTGAGACCCTGGGCGTGAAGCTCGACCGCGGCCATGTGGTGATCGACAGCCACTGCGCCACCGGCGTGGCCGGCCTCTACGCCATCGGCGACGTGGCGGGCGCGCCCTGGTTGGCGCACAAGGCCAGCCACGAAGCCATCCACTGCGTCGAGCACATCGCCGGCGTGGCGGGGCCGGATATCGCCGCGCCGATCCCCGGCTGCACCTATGCCCAGCCGCAGATCGCCTCGGTCGGCCTGACCGAAGCTTTCGCCAAGAAGGCGGGGCATGAAGTGAAGGTCGGCCGCTTCCCCTTCCGGGTGAACGGCAAGGCCATTGCATCGGGCGAATTGGAAGGCTTCGTAAAGACGGTGTTCGACGCCAAGACCGGCCAGCTCCTCGGCGCCCACATGATCGGCGGCGAAGTCACGGAAATGATTCAAGGTTTCGCTCTGGCCATGACTATGGAGACCACCGAGGCGGAACTGATGGCCACCGTATTCCCACACCCCACCATGAGCGAGGCCATGCACGAGTCCGTGCTCGACGCCTATGGGCGTGTGCTCCACCTTTGAGGCGGATTATGGCGAAGGGGCCCTTGCGATGGTATGGTGTCGATCATGCTGAATCTTGAAGCCCTGGCCGAGCGGCCGACCACTACGACGCCTTTTCTGCACCTGACGGCGGAAAACCTCCTGGCGGACAGCGAAAAGGCGGCGCTGGCGAAGGATTTTCCGGACGAGAAGAAGACAGGGTTCTTTCCGATCGAGCAGCTCAGCTACGGGCCCGCCTTCGAAAAGCTTCTGGACGACGTTCGCTCTAAGGAATTCTCCCGCATCGTTGGCGAGAAGCTCAACCGCGACCTGATGAACCGTCCACAGATGATCGTGGTGCGTAAATGGTCGGCGCTGAAGGATGGCAATCCCCACACGGACGGGCAGGACAAGGTGGCCACAGCCCTGGTCTACCTGAACGACGATTGGGGCGACGGGGCGGGGGCTCTGCGCTTCCTCGCCAGTCCCGATCTCAACGGGCCCGGCACAGCCCCCATTCCCGCCCGCTACGGCTCATTCGCCGCCTTCGCCCGGGCCGACGATTCCTGGCATGGCCATCCGCCCTTCGCCGGCGAGCGGCGGGTGCTGCAGATCTTCTGGCTGGTGGATGAGGCTGCGGCGGCGCGCAAGAACAAGCGCCACAAGCGCAACAATTTCTTCAAAGCCATCTGGCCCGGTAAGACAGCGTCTTGATCCCGGCCGCTTTAAGTCCGATCTGAGTCCCATGGCCACCATCATCGACAATCGCGCCTTTCGCCACCCGGAAAAGCGCGAACGCCCCGAGAGCGAAGTGCTGCGCAAGCCCGATTGGCTGAGGGTGCGCGCGCCGGGCTCGGCCGGCTATAACGAGACCCGCGCCATCGTCAAAAGCCATGGCCTCTCCACCGTCTGCGAAGAGGCGGCCTGCCCCAATATCGGCGAATGCTGGTCGATCAAGCACGCCACCATGATGATTATGGGCGAGATCTGCACCCGCGCTTGCGCCTTTTGCAACGTCACCACCGGCAAGCCCAATGCCCTGGACCCCACTGAGCCTCAGCGGGTGGCCGACGCGGTGGCTCAGATGGGCCTGAAGCACGTGGTGATCACCTCGGTGGATCGCGACGACCTGGACGATGGCGGCGCGGCCCACTTCGCCGCCGTGGTGCGGGCGATCCGCGCCTCAACACCCCTCACCACCATCGAAATCCTCACCCCGGATTTTCTGAGGAAACCCGTTTCCGCCGCTGAGACCATGATCGACGCCCAGCCGGACGTGTTCAACCATAACCTCGAGACCGTGCCGCGGCTCTACCTGACCATCCGCCCCGGCGCCCGCTACTTCCACTCCCTGCGCCTCTTGGAGCGGGTGAAGGAGCGCGATCCCCAGCAGTTCACCAAGTCCGGCGTCATGGTCGGTCTGGGCGAATCCAAGGAAGAGGTGATGCAGGTGATGGATGACATGCGCTCCGCCGGCGTCGATTTCCTGACCATCGGCCAGTACCTGCAACCCACGCGCCGGCACGCCGCGGTCGAGCGGTTCGTCGAGCCGGACGAGTTCAAGGCCTATGAGGCGATCGCGCGGGCCAAGGGCTTCCTGATGGTCTCGGCCAGCCCGCTGACGCGGTCCTCCCATCATGCCGGCGAGGACTTCGCCAAGCTGGCGGCGGCCCGCCAGGCCCTCGAGCGCCGGACGGCCTAGGCTTGCATCGTCACACCGTCACGCGGGTGCTGCCCTATGCGCCCGAGCAGCTCCTGGCCCTGGTCGGCGACGTCGACGCC
>JAMFTA010000010.1 GCA_026225565.1 Caulobacter sp.
CTTCCGGGGTGATTTCCGGATCGGGATTGGCCATGGCGAAGATGATCGGGCTGGGCGCCATAGAGCGCACCATGTCCTGAGTCAGGGCGCCCTTGGCGGAAAGCCCCAGGAACACGTCGGCCCCCTTGATGACTTCGGTCAGGGTGCGCAGGGGGGTGTCGACCGCATGGGCCGACTTCCACTGGTTCATGTCCTCGGTGCGGCCGCGATAAAGGGTGCCCTTGCGGTCCACCGCGATGCAGTTCTCGGGACGCACGCCGGCGGCCTTGATCAGCTCCAGGGTGGCGATGCCCGCCGCGCCGGGTCCGTTCAAGACCACCTTCACGTCTTCGATCTTGCGGCCGGTGATGGCGCAGGCGTTGATCAGGCCGGCGGTGCAGATGATGGCGGTGCCGTGCTGGTCGTCATGGAAGACGGGGATATCCAGGAGCTCTTGCAGCTCCTGCTCGATGATGAAGCACTCGGGGCTCTTGATGTCTTCGAGATTGATGCCGCCGAAGGTGACGCCGATGTTCTTCACCACGGTGATGATCTCGGCGGGGTCCTTGGAGCTGATCTCGATGTCGATGGAATCCACGTCGGCGAAGCGCTTGAAGAGTACGCTCTTGCCCTCCATCACCGGCTTGGAAGCCAGGGCGCCCAGGTCTCCGAGCCCGAGGATGGCGGTGCCGTTGGTGATCACCGCCACCAGGTTCCCCTTGGAGGTGTAGTCGTAGGCCAGGTCCGGGTTGGCGGCGATGGCCAGCACGGGCACGGCCACGCCGGGGGAGTAGGCCAAGGAAAGGTCCCGCGCCGTCGCCATCGGTTTGGTGGCGTGCACGGCGATCTTGCCGGGGGTGGGTTGCGAATGAAACGCCAGGGCTTCTTCGTCGGTAAAGGTACGCTTTTCGGTTTCCATGAGGTCCGGCAAGGTGAGTGTGAGGCTCACACCCTAACGGCCCAGGGGCAGGGTCACAACCGCGCTATCTCGCTTCTCGCTTCCGCCGGGCGCGCGGAGCGGGTAGCAATCGGCCTGTGAACGCCCAAAACCCCATCAAGACGCCCAAGGGCGACACGCCAGACGCCGCCGGCGCCACGCCGGTGATGCAGCAGTTCTTCGACGCCAAGGCCCGCCAGCCCGACGCCCTGGTCTTCTTCCGCATGGGCGACTTCTACGAGCTGTTCTTCGAGGACGCGCGCAAGGCGGCCGAGGCCCTGGGCATCACCCTCACCTATCGCGGCCAGCATGGGGGCGAGCCGATCCCCATGGCCGGGGTGCCTGCTCACGCCGCCGAGGCCTATCTGGCCAAGCTGATCCGCGCCGGCTTCAAGGTGGCGGTCTGCGATCAGATGGAGGACCCGGCCGAGGCCAAGAAGCGAGGCTATAAATCCATCGTGCGGCGCGAAGTGGTGCGGGTGGTGACCCCCGGCACCCTCACCGAAGACAGTCTGCTGGACGCCCGCGGCGCCAATCGCCTTTGCGCCGTGGCCGTTCGCGGCGGTCAGGCGGCTTTAGCCACCATCGAGCTCTCCACCGGCGAGGTGGAGTCCCTCCTGCTCGACAAGGCGGCGCTGGGGCCGACCCTGGCCTCGCTGCGCCCGTCGGAAATCCTCGTCCCGGACCGCCTGTTCGCCGACGAGGAGACGGCGGCGGCGATCAAAAGCGCCGGCGGCTTGGCCCAGCCCATGCCCGGCGCCCTGGCCGAGCTCTCCGCCTGCGAAGCCCGGGTGAAGCGGCTCTACGGGGTCGACACCCTGGACGGCTTTGGCGCACTGGAGCCCTCAGAGGTCATAGCCCTGGGCCTCATCGCCGCCCATCTGGAAACCACCCAGGCGGGGCGCTTGCCAGTGCTGTCCGCCCCCCGGCGCGGCGGGGCTGCAGAGACCATGGCCATCGACCCGGCCACGCGGTCGAGCCTGGAAATCGAACGCTCGCAATCGGGGGGCCGCGAAGGCTCGCTCCTGGCCTGCATCGACCGCACCGTCACCCCGCCCGGCGCCCGCAAGCTGGCCGACCGCCTGGCTCGGCCCCTGCTCGACCCCGCCGCCATCGGCGCGCGGCTGGATGGAGTGGGTTATTTTATGGAGCGGCGGGCTTTGCGGGAAAACCTGCGCGAGCGCCTGCGCCAGGCCGCCGACATGGCCCGCGCCCTCTCGCGCCTGGGCCTCGGGCGCGGCGGCCCCAGGGACCTGGGCGCCATCCGCGCGGGCCTGCTCGCCGGAGAAGAAATCTGCGCCCTCTTCGCCGGCGCTCGCGAGCCCCTGGACGGTCCGCCCGCCGAGATGGCGGAGGCTTTGGACGCCCTGACCCTCAGCAAGACCCCGGCGCTGAGCGGCTTGCTGCGGACCCTTCGCGACGGGCTGGGCGCCGACCTGCCCCAGGGCCTGCGCGACGGCGGCTTCGTCGCCAAGGGCTTCCGGCCGGAGCTCGATCAGGCGCGCCAGCTCCGCGACGACAGCCGCCGGGTGATCGCCGCCCTGGAAACCCAGCTGCAGCGGGAGAGCGGCGTCGCCCTTCGGGTGAAGCACAACGGGGTGCTGGGCTATTTCGTCGAAGCCTCGGCCAAGGCGGCCGAGCCCCTGTTCCAACCGCCGCTGAACCTCACCTTCATCCATCGCCAGACCCTGGCCAGCCAGTGCCGCTTCACCACCGTCGCCCTGGCCGACCTCGACGCCAAGATCGCCCAGGCTGGCGACCGGGCCCTCCACATCGAGATGGAGACCTTCGAGTCCTTCCGCGCCGAGACCATCGAGCAGGCGACGGCGATCCAGGCCGCCGCCGCCGCCCTCTCGACCCTGGACGTCGCCGCCGCCCTGGCCGAATGGGCCGCCGAGGTGGAGGCGGTGCGGCCGCAGATCGACGACAGCCTGGCGTTCGAGGCCGAAGCCGCCCGTCATCCGGTGGTGGAGGCGGCGGTGAGGAAGGCCGGCGATCCCTTCACCCCCAACGACTGCCGCCTGGACGGCGCCGGCGGCCCGTCCTGCCCGCGCCTGGCCATCGTCACCGGCCCGAACATGGCGGGTAAATCCACCTTCCTGCGCCAGAACGCGCTCCTCGCCGTGCTCGCCCAGGCCGGCTCCTTCGTGCCTGCCCGCCGCCTGCGCCTGGGCGTCGTCGACCGCCTGTTCAGCCGGGTGGGGGCGGGAGATGATCTGGCGCGCGGCCGCTCGACCTTCATGATGGAGATGGTGGAGACCGCCGCCATCCTCACCCAGGC
>JAMFTA010000069.1 GCA_026225565.1 Caulobacter sp.
ATCGAGGCCCAGGTGCTGGAGCGCTGGTTCGCGGCCTTGCGACGTGGATGAGGGCGGCCTGAAACCGGCGGCCAGTGGGGAAGCCCGTCAAGCCGCCATCTAAGCGTATCGGCGATCATTGCCGCACGGCGGCGGGGTGCGTCTTGCCACGGAAAGCTCGCGCCATTAGGGCTCGGCCCATAAGGTGGCAGTCAAGGCCCAGTTGAGAGAGCAGGGGAGCGTC
Source organism: Caulobacter sp. (assembly GCA_026225565.1). Classification (GTDB taxonomy): domain Bacteria; phylum Pseudomonadota; class Alphaproteobacteria; order Caulobacterales; family Caulobacteraceae; genus CAIOYC01. The sequence continues at coordinate 224 of JAMFTA010000069.1, forward strand.
CGCGTGCAGCATATTCTCGAGGAACTGGATCGTCGTCGTGAAGAGGCTCGGGCCGGGGGCGGCGAGAAGCGGGTGGCGGCCCAGCACGCCAAGGGCAAGCTGACGGCGCGCGAGCGGATCGACCTGCTGCTGGACGAGGATTCGTTCGAGGAGTTCGACATGTTCGTCGAGCACCGGGGAGTGGAGTTCGGCATGGCCGAGCAGAAGTTCTCCGGCGACGTGGTGGTCACCGGCTGGGGCACGATCAACGGCAAGGTCGTCTACGTGTTCTCCAAGGATTTCACGGTGTTCGGCGGCTCGCTGTCGGGGGCTCACGCGGCCAAGATCGTCAAGGTCCAGCGCCAGGCCATGAAGGTCGGCGCGCCGATCATCGGCCTGTTCGACGCCGGCGGGGCGCGGATCCAGGAGGGCGTCGACAGCCTGGCGGGCTATGCCGACATCTTCCTCGAGAACGTCATGGCCTCGGGCGTCGTGCCGCAGATCAGCGTGATCATGGGCCCGTGCGCCGGCGGCGACGTCTATTCCCCGGCTATCACCGACTTCATCTTCATGGTGAAGGACACCAGCTACATGTACGTCACCGGACCCGACGTGGTGAAGACGGTGACCAATGAGACGGTGACCCACGCCGACCTAGGCGGCTGGAAGGTCCATGCGGGCAAGTCCGGCGTCGCCGACGGCGCCTTCGACAACGACCTGGAAGCCCTGACGCAGATCCGCCGCCTGGTGGACTTCCTGCCCTCGTCCAACCGCACCCCGGCCCCCACCCGCGAGACCTATGATGAGATCGACCGCGGCGAGGCCTCGCTGGACACCCTGGTGCCGGCCAATCCGAACAAGCCCTACGACATGAAGGAACTGATCCTGAAGGTGGTGGACGAGGCGGATTTCTTCGAGATCTCGCCCGATTTCGCCAAGAACATCATCACCGGCTTCGCCCGCATGGACGGAGAGAGCGTCGGCATCATCGCCAACCAGCCCCAGGTGCTGGCCGGAGTCTTGGACATCGACTCCAGCCGGAAGGCCGCGCGCTTTGTGCGCTTCTGCGACGCCTTCTCCATCCCGATCATCACCCTCGTCGACGTGCCGGGCTTCATGCCGGGCACCAAGCAGGAGTATGGCGGCCTGATCAAACACGGCGCCAAGCTGTTGTTCGCCTATGCCGAAGCCACCGTGCCCAAGATCACCCTGATCACCCGCAAAGCCTATGGCGGCGCCTATGACGTGATGAGCTCAAAGCACCTGCGCGGCGACTTCAACTACGCCTGGCCGACCGCCGAGATCGCGGTTATGGGCGCCAAGGGAGCGGTGGAGATCATCTTCCGCGCCGAGGCCAAGGATCCCGAGGCCCTGGCGGCGCGGGAGGCGGAATATAAGACCCGCTTCGCCAACCCCTTCGTCGCCGCGTCGCGTGGATATATCGACGACGTGATCATGCCCCACGGCACCCGCCGCCGCATCATCCGCGCCCTGAAATCCCTCAAGGGCAAGGAATTGGCCAATCCTTGGAAGAAGCACGACAACATTCCGCTCTGAGGGAAGACGGGCGCCGCTCGGAACCTTAGCCATAACCGCGCGTCTTCTATGGTGAACGGCCGCGGGCGATCTTCGGCTGCATGGGAGTGTGGACGATGAAGGCGATCTTAGCGACGGCTGCGGCTGTTCTTGTTCTAGGGGCGGCGACGACGGCGTCGGCGACCCATAAGGGCGTGGTGGCGGGCGCGGCGGGCGGCGCGGTGGCGGGCGCCGTGATCGGCGGTCCGGTCGGCGCGGTGATCGGCGCTGGCGTCGGCGCGGTGACCGGCCACGAAGTGACCAAGCCCGGCGGGCCTTTTCATCATCACCATCGCCGCCATCTGCGTCGCGGTCACGTCACAGTGACCCGCTAGGACGGACCAGGAAAGCGGGGCCTTCGGGTCCCGTTTTTTTGCGCGGTCGCGGGCTTAGTTGGAGGGCGCGGCAGGAATGCCGCCTCCCGCGTCGTTCAGGCGCCGTGGACGGGCGGATCGCCCCGGTGCAGGGGGTCGGGCAGGGGCAGGCCAGCGCCGACGAAGCTCAACGAAATGGAGTTGATGCAGTAGCGCAGCCGCGTGGGCGCCGGGCCGTCGGGAAACACGTGCCCCTGGTGCGAATCGCAGCGCGCGCACCGGGTTTCGATCCGCACCATGCCGTAGGACTCATCCCGGATCGCCTTCACATGGGTCTCGTCATAGGGGGCGAAAAAGCTCGGCCAGCCCGTGCCGCTTTCGAACTTGGTCTTGGCCAAAAACAGCGGCAGGCCGCATAGACGGCAGCAATAGGCGCCGTCGGCCTTGTTATCCAAAAGCCCGCCGCAGAAGGCCGCCTCGGTGCCATGGTGCAGCAGCACCTGCGCCTCCTCCCGGGTCAGGTCGGCCTCCAGGGCCTTGCGTTCGCTGGGCGAAGGCGGCGTCAGGTCATAGCCCGACGGGGACAGTTGAGCGTGGGCGGCGGCGTCGGTCATGGTTCGGCTCCGGCTGGACTTCAGCCTCTATGTAGGAACGGCCCTCGCTTGCCGCACGGGGCGGATTCGCCTAACCGTCGCGCCAAACAGTACAAACGCAAAGGGCGGAAATGAGCCTCGCATTCCTATTTCCCGGCCAGGGCAGCCAAGCCATCGGCATGGGACAGCCGCTCGCCGAAGCCTTCGCCAGCGCCCGCGAGGTGTTCCACGAGGTGGACGACGCCCTCAGCCAGCCCCTGTTCCGCCTGATGTGCGAGGGCCCGGAAGAAGACCTCACCCTGACCGAAAACGCCCAGCCGGCCCTGATGGCGGTCAGCCTGGCGGCGATCCGCGTGCTGAAGGTGGAGTTCGGCGTCGGCCTGGGGAAGGCCGCCTTCGTTGCCGGCCATTCGCTCGGTGAATATTCCGCCCTGGCGGCGGCTGAGGCCCTGACCCTGGCCGACACCGCGAGGCTCCTGAAGCTGCGCGGCCAAGCCATGCAGGCCGCCGTGCCGGTGGGCGAGGGGGCGATGGCCTCCCTGATCGGCCCCAAGGCCGACGTGGCTTTGGCGGAAGAGGCGGCCAAGGCGGGCTCGGAACTGGGCGTCTGCGTGGTGGCCAATGACAACAACGCCGGCAATGTGGTGATCTCGGGCGCCAAGGCGGCGGTGAATCGCGCCATCGAGCGGGCCAAGGAACTGGGCGCGCGGGCGATCCTCCTCAACGTTTCCGCCCCCTTCCATTGTCCCCTGATGCAGCCGGCCGCCGACGCCATGGCGCGCGCCCTGGTGGAAACCATCATCTCCCCCCCGATCGCCCCCCTGGTCACCAACATCACCGCCCGCCCGACCCTGGACCCCGAAGCGATTCGCAAGCTCCTCGTCGAGCAGGTGACCGGCCGGGTGCGCTGGCGCGAAAGCATGATCTGGCTGGCCGAGGAGGGCGGGGTGGATAAGTTCGCAGAAGCCGGCGCCGGCAAGGTGCTGACGGGTATGGCCAAGCGCATCGCGCCGGACGCCGCCGCCGTCGCCCTGAACACCCCCTCAGACCTCGAAGCCTTCGCGGCGTCGCTCTAAAAGGATAAGCAGATGCTCGATTTGACCGGCAAGACCGCCCTGATCACCGGAGCCTCGGGCGGCATCGGCGGCGCCATTGCGCGAAAGCTCCACGCCCAGGGCGCGACGGTGGTGCTGTCGGGCACCCGCCAGGAGGCGCTGGACGCCATCGCGGGCGAACTTGGTGAGCGCGCCTTCGTGCAGACCACCAACTTGGCCGACGGCGCGGCGGTGGACGCCATGGTGGGCCAGGCGGAAGCCCTGGCCGGTCCCCTCGACATCCTGGTCTCCAACGCCGGGATCACCAAGGACGGGTTGCTCCTGCGGATGAAGGACGAGGATTTCGAGAGCGTCATCGCCGTGAACCTGGAAAGCTATTTCCGCCTCACCCGCGCGGTGCTGCGCGGCATGTTCAAACGCCGCTGGGGCCGGATTATCGGCATCACCTCGGTGGTCGGCGTCACCGGCAATCCGGGCCAGGCCAACTATGCGGCGTCCAAGGCCGGCATGATCGGCTTTACCAAGTCGCTGGCCCAAGAAGTGGCGTCGCGCAACATCACGGCGAACTGCGTCGCGCCTGGCTTTGTCGCCAGCCCGATGACCGACGCCCTGAACGAGCAGCAGAAGGCGGTCATCATGAGCCGCATCCCAGCCGGACGCCTGGGCGAAGGCGAGGATATCGCGGCGGCCTGCGTCTATCTGGCCAGCCAGGAGGCGGCCTATGTCACCGGTCAGACCCTGCATGTGAACGGCGGCATGGCGATGATCTGAGCCCCAGGAGCAAGTCAGCTCACGGCAAAGTGCGCGCGCTCTTCCGCTGGTTCGGCCCAAAAGAGTATGGTACGCAGGGTTCAGCCAGACGATAAGGGTCCTAGCGACCTTGCCGAAGCGTGCGGACCTTGTTAGGTGCGATGCAACGTCGTGGTGGAGCGAGTTTTCGCTTCGTTCAGTCCCATAAACTTAGAAGGCGATAAGAATGTCCGATACCCTCGAACGCGTGCGCAAGATCGTGATCGAGCACCTCGACGCCGACCCGGAGAAGGTGACCGAAAAAGCCAGCTTCATCGACGATCTGGGTGCGGACAGCCTCGACAATGTCGAGCTGGTCATGGCCTTCGAGGAAGAATTCGACATCGAGATTCCCGACGACGCCGCCGAACACATCCAAACCGTCGCCGACGCGGTGAAGTTCATCAACGAGCGTCTGGGGGCCTAAACCCCGGTTGGGGTAACCCCGGCCTGGCTTGCGCCCTCCCACGTCAATCGCGACATACAGGGACGCTCCTTCCGGTCTAGCTTGGACCGGGAGGACCTAGGGCGTCGGTCGTTTTGACTAAGGGAGCGCGCATGCGTCGAGTCGTCATCACCGGCATTGGTCTCGTAACGCCGCTCGGCGCCAACGTTGACGTGACCTGGAAGAATATCCTGGCCGGCAAGTCCGGTGCGGGCAAGATCACCGCCTTTGACGCCGCCGACTACGGGTGCCAGATCGCCTGCGAAGTCCCCCGCATCGACG
>JAMFTA010000070.1 GCA_026225565.1 Caulobacter sp.
GACGTGGCCCAGGAGGCCAAGTACGACGCGGCCAATTTCCAGGACATCATCGCCCGCTATGTGCGCCTGACCGCGACCCCCTCCGCAGAGCCGGCGGACGTGGTGATCTGGCCGGAATCGGCGATCCCCGACGCAGCCGAGGACTTCCTTGCGCCCAACACCTGGAGCCGCGCCGCCATCGCGGCGGCCTTGAGCCCCGGCCAGACCCTGCTGCTCGGCGCGGTGCGGGTCGGCGGCGGAACGCCAGCGCCCCTCTATTACAACAGCCTGATCGCGGTGCGTCGCTTCGGAAATGACCTGCAGATGCTGGCGGCCTATGACAAGCATCACCTGGTGCCGTTCGGAGAATATATGCCGTTCGATCGCTTCGCCGCCCTGATCGGCTTCAAAACCCTGGTGCACATCGGCGACGGCTTCACTGCGGGCCCGCGCTCCGTCGCCCTGTCCTTGCCAGGACTGGCGCCATTTCAGCCGCTGATCTGTTACGAGAGCCTGTTCCCCAGCGCCTTTTCGCGCAGCGGCCCGCGCCCCGCCTGGATCGCCAATGTCTCCAACGACGCCTGGTTTGGCGAGACGTCCGGACCTTGGCAGCACCTGAACCTGGCCAGCTATCGAGCCATTGAGGAAGCCGTCCCCGTCATTCGATCCACGCCCACTGGGGTTTCCGCGGTGGTCGACGCCTACGGCCGAACGCTGGCCCGCTTGGAGCTCGGCAAGGAGGGGGTGATCGACGCGGATCTGCCATCCGCCTTGGGCCGCACGCCCTTCAGCTATTGGCGGGATATTCCGTTCTGGATTTTTTGCATCGTGGGGGGCGCCATTGCATCGATTGACAAAATCGGGCGAAGATGGCGCGTGAAAAGCCGCTAAGTTAGATCGATAGACCGTCTTGCAGGACGCTGATGACAAACGACCCGATCAAGGACTCGGATAGAACCCCCAATCCGGTCGATATCCATGTGGGGAAACGGATACGCGATCGCCGCAAGGAGGTGCGGATCAGCCAGGAAAAATTGGCGGAAAAGCTCGGTCTGACCTTTCAGCAGGTGCAGAAATACGAGAAGGCCGCCAATCGCGTCAGCGCGTCCAAGCTCTACGAAATCGCCCACGCCCTCCACGCATCGGTGGAGTATTTCTTCCGTGGCCTGGCCGATCCGTTGAGCCCACAGGCTGGCGTGGGGGAAAACGATAATCAGCCGTTCGTACACGACTTCATCGCCACCCATGAAGGCCAGGAGCTGGCCCGGGAGTTCCCAAAAATTCAAGATCCGCAGGTGCGCCGAAGCGTCCTCGACCTGGTGAAGAACCTCGCGGAAAAAGAACGAGGCTAGAGCCGCGGCGTGAGGGCCTGTTGGACCAGCTGGTCGTGTTCGGCGATAAGCCGGTCCCGATCCCGGCAAAACCGATAGAGGGCGCTCCAGGTGTAGAGGCCCGTGTCATGGCCGTCGTCGAACACCAAACGAACCGCATAGGCGCCCACCGGGTGGGCCGCGAGCACGGCGACGCCGTCGAACCGCCGAGCCAGGGGCTGCTGGGACGCCGCTCCGTGACCTCGGTCGGCCGCCGATGGAGTCAGGGCGCGCAGGAGCGCGGCGGGAAGGACATGGCTGCTCCCGTCGTCAAAATCGATTTCGACCTGGCCCATTCCTCGGCGAATGCGCAGTTCGACAGGCCAAGGCGCGGCGAAGGTCACGCCGGATCGTCCAAAGCCCGCGCTTCTTCCGCCAGCATGATCGGGACGCCATCCCGGATGGGATAGGCCAGCTTGGCCTTGCGGCTGATCAATTCGCCAGCCTGGCGGTCGTAGTCCAGGGGCCCGCGGGTGAGGGGGCAGACCAGGACCTCCAACAGGCGAGGGTCGACATCGACGGGCTTAAGATCGGTCATGGGGGGTCCTATTGCAGAGCGGAGGGCGTATCGCCATCTTCGCCCGCGGTGTCGATCTTCAAAAGAATGTTCAGGGTTTCCGCGCGCTCGGCTAGGGTGACGGCTTCCAGCAAGGCCTGCTTTTCCGGAGCACTGAGGGGGAGAGCCATGGACAGGCTGTTCACCAGAGCCTCCATCGGCGCCTCCGCGGCGGCGGCCCAGTCGATATCCATGTTTCGGCCATTCAGATAGCGTTTGAGCGTCTCCAGTAGGACCGCGCGGTCGAACCTGCTCCCCTCTTGGAGTGAAAGATCGCACGCGAACGGCGTGAAATCGGCGCGCACCCGGCGATAGGGCGTCAGGGCGGGCAATTCCTCGCCCAAACGAAAGCGACAGACGCCGGTGAGGGTGACCAGATAGCGGCCGTCCTGGGTCTCGGCGAAGCTGGTGATGCGCCCCGCGCCGCCGACGTCGGCCAGGGCCGGGCGCTCCGGATCTCCCCCCCGTTTGGTCTGCACCATGCCGATCATCCGATCCGACGCCATGGCGTCGTCGATCATGTTCAGATAGCGCGGCTCGAAGATGTTCAGCGGCAGGAGCCCACGCGGGGGCAGGAGCACCGTATCCAACGGGAAGACCGGGATGACCCCCGGCAGATCGGCAGGGTCCAGGGCGTCCTGCATCGGTCTAGGCGAACAGCAGGGAAGACAGCTTGCGCCGGCCGGCGCGCGCCACGTCCGATCCGGGGCCGGCAGCGTCGAATACGGTGAGCAGCTGGGTCTTGGCCAAGCCATCCTTCCACCCGCGGTCGGCCGCGATAATGGCCAGGAGGTGATCGGCGGCGGCGGCGAAATTCCCTTCCGCCGCCAGGGCGCCGGCCAGCTCGAACCGCGCCTCATGGTCGGCCGGATCGGCGGTCAGGCGGCGCTGCAAGGCGTCGGTCTCGCCCCCCCCAGCCTCAGCCAGGGCGAGAGCGGCCTTGACCGCGGTAAGCTCTGGATCGGCGACGCCCGGTTTGGCCATGGCGATCACCTCCCGGGCGCGCTCCAGGTCGCCGGCGCTGAGATAGCAGCGGGCCAGGCCGGCGATGGCCTTGGGGCTGGTCGGATCCATCTGCAGGGCCTGGGCGTAGGCTTGCGCCGCGCCGCCCATATCACCCAGGGCCAGGGACTCCGCCGCCATCTCCAGCAGCACCTCCAGATCCGAGGCCTCTGGCGGACCGGTCAGGCGATCGACGAAGGCCTTGATCTGGCTCTCCGGCAAGGCGCCCTGAAAGCCGTCCACCGGCTGGCCGTCGGCGAAGGCGAAGACGGTTGGGATGGACTGCACTCGCAGCTGGCCGGCGATGGCCGGATTCTCGTCGATATTGATCTTGACCAGGCGCACCGCGCCCCCGGCGGCGGCCACCGCCCTTTCCAGCAAGGGAGTGAGCTGGCGGCACGGGCCGCACCAGGGCGCCCAGAAATCGACGATCACCGGCTGGGCGCGCGACGCCTCGATCACGTCCGCCCCAAAGCTGGCGTCCGTCGCGTCGATCACCGCCTCGGCCTTAGGTATGCTCGCGCCCATCTTGGCGCCGCCCAGATCCAACATAAGATTCTCCGCTCTTGGCGTTGCAGATGGTCTCTCCGGCGCGCCCGCGCAATCATTCTAAACCGCCAAGGTCGATCACCAAGGGCTGAACCCCCAGGGACGTCAGGAAGTTCAAAAATCCGGCGCGCGAAATGGCGGTGGTCGCGTCGTTGGAGAGGGGATGGAAGTTGAGCGTCCCGTGGGCCATCAGCGCCCCATCGAGCACGAAACGCACCGCATGATCCGGATCGTTGATCAGGGCGAAGGGAGTGACCGAGCCGGGCCTGACTCCTAGCGCGGCCAGCAATCGCTCCTCCGACCCGAAGGACAGCTTGGCCGATCCTATCGCCCTGGGCAGGGCTTTCAGGTCGATACGCGTGTCGTCCAGGGCGGAGACCAGCCAGAGCTGACCCTTGGCGTCCTTCAGGAAGAGGTTCTTGGTGTGCCCGCCGGGCAAGGCCGCCTTGACCCCCGCCCCTTCGCCCACCCGAAATACCGGCGGATGGCGGTGGGTGGCGTGGTCGATCCCGTGGGCGTCCAGATGGGCGAAGAAATCCTCGCCGGTTTTAGCCATACCCATTGCGTCCCTGCCTAAAGACCCAAGGCGGCCCGCGCCGCCGCCAGCGCCGCCTGCAAATCCGCCTCTACGTAGGGCTGCGCCGCGCCAAAGCCCCACACCGGCCCCGGCCAGGCGGCGTCCCCTTGATGGCGGCCGACCACATGGACATGCAGCTGCGGCACGATATTGCCCAGGGCGCCGACGTTGAGCTTCTCGATCGGCGGGCCGAGCACAGGGCCGATGGCGCGAACCGCCCGGCCGGCCGCCAATATCTCCGTCATCAGGCTGGCCCGGTCCTCAGGCGCCAAGTCCTCCAGCTCGCGCCCGCCCGCACGGCGGGGAACCAGAACGAGCCATGGAAATCGCCGGTCGTGCTGCAGTCGCGCCTGGCAGAGATCTAGTTCGCCAACGAAGGTCGAACCTTGCGCCAGCCGTCCGTCCAGAGAGAAGGTCGGCAAAGAGGGCCCGCCTCAGATCGGCGCGCCGGCGAGGAAGCCGTTGACCACGATCTGCAAGGCTTTCAGGAGGATGATCAGGATGATCGGGGTGATGTCGATGCCGCCGAGGTTGGGGACGATGCGGCGGAGGGGCCGCAGCATGGGCTCGGTCACGCCGTCCAAGGCCCGAACGATACGATAGACCGTCTGATTGCGGCTGTTGAGCACATCAAAAGCCACCAGCCAGGAAATGATCGCGTTGATGATCACCACGGCGATGATCAGGCCGACAATCGTATTGAAGATGAAGAGCAGCGCGGCGACGATCGGCATGGGGCTTGGGTTCCACTGAAGCGCCTCTTTATCGTGGGTCGTGCGCCGCTCGCAAGGATGTTCCGGCGCGGCTTGACAGCTTTGACATCCAGACCTTATGTGCCGCCTCTCGTCGGGGGCGCCCCATCGCCACCTGTCCTGGGGCCGTAGCTCAGTTGGTAGAGCGCCTCGTTCGCAATGAGGAGGTCAGCGGTTCGACTCCGCTCGGCTCCACCAGGACCGACCCCCGCCTTGGCGGGTAAGGGAAACAGAAGCCCGCAGAGACAGCCGGCGTGGCGTTGCTACAAAGGGCTGCTACGTGCCACTCGTGGCATATGCTTTTCGTCGCGGTTCTATTTTTATTTTCGGCTGCGATTGCAGACCCTTCTCTGGTTTATCGGTGGGGTGGAAATCTACCGCCTGACCCGCTTCAAAGATTTTCCTCCAGTCGGAGCTCGTTGTGTCGGCCTCTAAAGGGACGGACGTGAGGCGAAGGCCGGCGAAGCCGGCGGCAACGAAATTCCCGAAACAAAAGATCATTCCCCCTCAGCTCTACAAGCGGCTGGGCTCTTCTCCTTGGTCTGGGCCTCGGCACCGCTCGTTCATCTTCATACGAATTGCCTCGCAACCTGCCGCCAAGATATGCAGGCGGCCGATACCTTCGGTCGGGGCGCCTTTATCCATATCGTTTTTATTGATAGACGCCGCCACGGACTGCTTCTTGCTTACAATGGGATAGGTTTGTGTCGTTATGGGAAACTGCGCGACTTTTCATGACTTAATCACAAATCGGCTATGCCCCTGTGCCAAGCTGGATGTTAGAGTGTTTGGAGGATGCGATGGTGGATCTCGGGCGTGACACCAGTTTGAGCGGCTTCGACAAGGATCAGACAGTGAAGGGTCTGACCCAGCCGAATGCGGTGGAGAGCCGGTTTAAGCGTGGCCTTGACGTGGCGGTCGCCAGCATGTTGTTGCTGTTCGTCCTGCCCTTGCTCATTGTCGTAGCCTTCCTGGTGACGCTCGATTCACCTGGCCCGGTGTTTTTCGTGCAACGCCGCACTGGTTTTGGCGGCCAACCGATCCGGGTGTTCAAATTCCGCACGATGAAGGTGATGGAGGATGGGGAAGCTATCCGTCACGCGGGACGCGACGACAAGCGCGTGACCCGAATCGGCAAGTTTCTGCGCCGCTCCAGCATCGACGAGTTGCCGCAGCTGATGAATGTGCTGAACGGCGATATGTCGCTTGTCGGTCCCCGCCCCCATGCCCTGGCCCACGATCAGTATTATGGGGCGCTGGTGCCTCAGTACGCCCATCGCTTTCGCGCCAAGCCCGGCATAACCGGCCTGGCGCAAGTGAACGGGCTCCGGGGCGAAATCCATTCCCTTCAAGGGATGGTCGATCGAGTGGCGCAGGACAATGCCTATATCGACGATTGGTCTCTGGCGCTCGATCTGAAGATCCTGGTCAAAACCGCGGTTGTCGCGGCGTTCCAATCCTCGGCCTACTGAGGCAATTTCACCATCCGCTCACGACTTTAGAGCAGTTTCCGAGCCTGCTGACTCGGAAGGGGATTCCCAAACGGTCGCGGGTCTGATTCGGGATGGATGCTGGTGTGAGGAGGCCAGCATGCATGGCCAAGCCCCTTTCAGTTGACCTGCGAGA
>JAMFTA010000071.1 GCA_026225565.1 Caulobacter sp.
GCGGCCTGTTGTTCGGTGCGGCGCGACAGGTCGTCGGCGGCCTTGGAGATCTCCTCGCCGCCGCCGCGGATGCCGTGGGCGTTGGAAGCGATGGTGGTCATGGTTTCCTGCAGCTTGGCCATGGCCCCGTTGAAGTCTTCGCGCAGCTGCTCGTAGTCGGCGGCGAAGGGGGTGCTCAGGCGATAGACCAGATCCCCGTCCGACAGCTTGGCCAGGCCGCCGCCCACCGAACTGACCACAAAGGCCTGCTGCTTGGCGGCGGCTTCCCGCTCCGTTTCGCTCCGGGCGCGCTCTTGATCGGCGGCGCGGCGGGCGGTGACAGCCTGCTCTTCCATACGCAGCTTCTCGATGGCGGCGTCCTTGAAGGTCTGCACGGCGCCAGCCATCCGGCCGATCTCGTCCTTCTGGCCCACCGCCGGAATGGTCACGGCGTTGTCGCCAGCGGCTAACTTGTCCATCGCCGTCGTCATGTTGGCGACCGGTTTTGCGATCAGGCCGGTCAACATCCAGCCCATGGCTATGGCGAGGATAAGGGCCAGCCCCGACCCGAGAAGCACCGTCAGTTTGGCCCCCTGAGCGGCATCGGTCATATCCTTATTTCGGTCGGCCTTGACCCGCGCCTCCGCCTTTTGGGCGTCCGCCTCAGCCGCTTTGAACTCGTTCATCCATTTCTTATTCACGCCGCTTTTCATCAGCGCGACGGCTTGGTCGCGGGTCGCAGGGTCGCTTCCCAACTTAAGCTCAGGCTCTCCCGCCTCGGACATGTAGCCTGAGATGGCGACGGCCATGGCGTCAACGGCCGCCTTCTCGTCAGGCCGATCCATGGCCGGCCGCAATGCCTCCATCATTTGATTGATCCGCTGATGATCGTCGGCGACGCCCTTGGCGAAGGCTTCGTCCTGGGTCAGCAGATAGCCACGCACCTGACCGGAAAGATCCGGCATGATCTTAGCAACCTCGCTGAGCTGACTCGCCGTCCGCGAAGCTTCGCCGCGCTTGTCCGCAGCCGACTGGATCTTCTGCAGCCCCAGAAGGCTGCCGCCTCCGACAACAGACGAGGTCACGATGACGCAAGCGAACGCCAGAATGATTTTCTTTGAAATCGAGACGTCTGAAAGAATCATGAGTGGTTGCTTCCGGGCTCTAAGCTGTGAAGCTTGTCGGTATCAATGCTGCAAGATCGAGGATGGCGGCTGAAAACCTAGGAGGTATTCATTACTGAACATCTTAACTGCACATCTTAAAAAATTCGTGGGCGCCTGCAATGCGCCTCCCCCCAGCCTCAAAAAGAAAATGGTCATTGAACCCCCAGATACCGTTGTCAGGTATAGGATAGGGTCGTTGCAACGACGTTAACGCTGCTGAAGTGCGACCATCTGTCCTCCTCTTTTTGGTTGATGCGAGGCGGCTGCGCACGGCGGCATTGCGCTGCCCCATGGGAAGGTTATTTCCCCGGCGGCAAAGTCGTCTATGATCGAAAAGGCGATCTCAACCGAGCAAGAACTATGACCAAAATTGTCTATGAAGTCGTCGAACACGATGGCGGCTGGGCCTATAAGGCCGAGGGCACCTTCTCTGAGACCTATCGCTCCCACGAAGCGGCGTCGGCCGCCGCAGAACACGCCGCCGCCCATCAGCGCCTGAGCGGATCGGAAGAGGCCATCGATTTCGAAGACGCCGGCGGCCATTGGCACGCCGAGTTGGCCAAGGGCGACGACCGCCCGGAAACGGAAGTCGACGATCGAGGCTAACGCCGCTTCAGCACCCCGGCGACCTTCAGCGCGTCTTCGATGACCTTCTGAAGAGGGGCGGGACGCCGGCCGGCCAGGGCCGCCGCTTCGCCAAGCAACCTCGGTTTTGGAGCGGCTTCGGTCTTGGCTGCTCGAGGCGATGCGCGTTTCAACGCCGGCGCCTTCGCCAAACCCCAAAAGGCGGCGATGTGCAGGCTGGAGAAGATGCCGGCCTCCAACAAAAACGGGCCCGCCTCCCCTCCCCGATCAGGTCCATCGCCCGCGGCTATCGGCGTCCCATGACCTAGTCCGGCAAGGGTATAGGATTCGATCACCCGCACCCCATCGGCGCCGCACCACACCCGGCGGGGATAGCCGTCCACCACGTCCTCAAAAGCCGGCGCTGAGCCTATGCGCTCCACATTTGTCCACTGGGCGACGATGGCCTCGGCGTTCGACGCCGCGACCGTTCGATCGGCGTCCCCATGCCAGATTGAAATCCGCGGCCAGGGCCCCGCATGGTCTGACGCGACCCTCACCTTGTCGCCCCAGTCCTCGGGCGTGAGCGCGGGCGCCTTGTGCATGGCCCCCACCGCGTCCTGCAGGTTTCGCGCGGCGCCGTAGGGAAGGCCCGCAACGATGGCGCCGCCGGCAAAAAGCTCCGGATAGGCGGCCAGCATCACCGACGCCATCGCCCCCCCCGCCGAAAGCCCGGTGATGAAGACCCGCCCGCGATCCAGATCGTGGTCGATGATGGCCTGCTCGATCATTTGCGCGATGGAAGCCGCCTCTCCCTCGCCGCGCGCGGCGTCTGCGGCCTGAAACCAGCTGAAGCAGACGTTGAAATTGTTGGAGGAGGTCTGCTGGGGCGCAAGCACCGCAAAGCCTAGCCTGTCCGCCAGATCGATCCAGCCGGCGCCCCGGCAATAGGCCGCCGCGCTTTGCCCGCATCCGTGCAGAACCACCACCAAGGGCGCCCCTGGGGGAAGATTGGCCGGCGCATAGGTGAACATGCGCAAGGCGCCCGGATTGGCGCCAAATTCCGCGCAGGCTTGCAAGCTTTCGAGTGAGCGAAGCCGATGGTCCATGGAGCGTCCTTCACACGGGAACTCGCCCGAGTAGAGGAGATAATGCTGCGCTGCACAATAGTCACGAAATTTATTAACGAAATTTCGCGGCGCACGCAGATGGGCGCCTATCTGCCGGGCGCGGCGCCCATGCTGGTGAAGGTCGGCCTGACAGACGCCAACAGCGATGCCGACGCGGAGCTGATCTCGCTGGGGGGATAGGTCGCCGGAGAGGTTGTTGCGGCGGCTGGGCGGGCGGGCGGATTTGGGCGCGGGAGGCGGTGATCCATGCGGTGGTCTGATTGCTGCACTACGGGTAAGTTAGCGAGGAGCCCCTGGGTGTGAGCCTGGGGGCTTTTTCGTAGAAACGAACCGACGCAAGTCCCGGCTATATCGCTCCGCGCCAGGCTGGATAAGCGACAATTTTCTGAGGATATTGGCCCCTAAGGCACATAACGGGGATCATTCAGGGTCGCCCGCGCTGCCCGGATTAGAGTTTGCAACGGCGTCTCGAAGTCATTGAAACGATTGATTTTATTAGAAAGTTTCGCGCCGTTGCAGACATATTTGAATTGGTCATCCAAGCCTGTTTGCGGGGGGACTGGCTGATCCCCGACTACAGGGCGGTCGTAAGATCGCAAAAATTGACCGCGAGCATCATAGAAGAATAAATTGGCCATAGAATAATGATGCGCTTTACACTCAAACCAAATTTCAGATGCACTCGCAGCATAAACTTTTCCTATACCGTCCGCTGGAAATTTAATGGGAATAGCAGCGTCAGTTTTTAAGACAGTATAGGACATAATTTTTCCAATTTCACCGACCAATGAAATCGTATCAGAATCAATGAATCCTATGCTGTCCCCACCAGATTCAGTTGTCATCGTGAACGAGGTGGCCTCAACGGCGCTAATGTTTACTAAGCTAACGACTGTCGCCAATGCGAAGGTAGTTCTTCTCATTTTTCGCCGGCCCTTGTTGCGACATTTTCACTATCGGCGGAAACGCACGACCAAGTCCACAGGCGGCGCTCCCCCGGCCGGACCCGCCCTTAAGTCCATGGAGGAAATTGTCGGCGATCGGTTGCGGCTGTCAATGACGCGCAAAGCGCGCCGC
>JAMFTA010000072.1 GCA_026225565.1 Caulobacter sp.
CCGGCTCCATGCTGGCCGCCCTGGTTCCCGACATCCGCAAGACCGCCGAACTGGTCTCGGAGATCAGCGCCGCCTGCCGCGAGCAGGACATCGGCGCCGCCCAGATCAACGAGGCCATCCAGCAACTGGACACGGTCACCCAGCAGAACGCCAGCGCCTCCGAGCAGATGTCCGCCACCTCCGAGGAACTGGCGGCCCAGTCCGAGGAACTGCAAGCCTCCATCGCCTACTTCCGCACGGAGCTCGATGGGGCGTCCCCCGCGCAGCAGCGGGTCGCGACGGCCAAAAAGGCGTCCTCGGGTCCGGCGTCCCGAACTATGAAGACCGGCCCTAAACTCGCCCCTAAAGCGGCGTCTAAAACCTCCGTCGCCCGCAACCCCGTCGCCGCCCAGCAGGCGCGGGCGAAGGGTTTTGCCTTGGATCTCTCCCAAGGTGGTCCGGATGCGGACGATTCAAACTTTCGGGAGTATGCTTGATGGCCGACACCCCTTCTGAACAGCAATTTGTCACCCTCGCCCTCGGGGCCGAAGTCTTCGCCGTGCCGGTGGCCTTCGTGCGAGAGATCCTCGACTACAGCCCGCCCTTCGCCATTCCTGACGGGCCGGCCTACATGCTGGGGCTGACCGATGTGCGGGGGCGCGCCACCCCCATGCTGGATTTGCGGCTCAAGCTGGGGCTGCCGGCGGTGGCCCCGACCTTCAACACCCGGATGCTGGTGCTGGACATCCCCGTGGCCGGGCGCCTCTTGTCTCTGGGCCTCGTGGCGGACCGGGTGATCGAGGTGGCCGCAGTCTCGCCCGACGAGATTGAGCCGGCGCCCGATATCGGCGTGCCTTGGCGGTCGGACTACATCCACGGCGTCGTGCGCCGGGACGACAGCTTCATCGTATTGTTCGATCTGGCCCGCCTGCTGACCAGCCAGGAAGCAGCCGCGATCACAGTCCAACATGCCGCCTGAGCCTCTGCGCAAGCTGCGCGCCGCCCCCTCGCCCCTCGTCACCAGCCCACCCTGGGGAGGCGAGCCGCTCACCGCCCGCAACTTCGCCCGCCTCGCCCAACTGGTGCACGACTATAGCGGCATCAAGATGCCCGCCGGCAAGCGCACCATGCTGGAGGGGCGGCTGCGGCGGCGGATGCGGGCCAGCTGCGTCAACGACTTGAACGACTATTGCAATTACCTGTTCGAAGAGGGCGGGCTGGAGTCCGAGCTCGTCCACCTGATCGATGCTGTGACCACCAACAAGACCGACTTCTTCCGCGAACCGCTGCACTTCAAGCTGTTGGAGGACCTTGTCCTCCCCGCCATCGGCAAGACCGGTCAGCGCACCATCAGGGCTTGGAGCGCCGCTTGTTCGATCGGGGCTGAGCCTTACACCCTGGCGATGGTGCTGGAGGAGAATCGCCGTCTCGCCCGCGGGGCGGACTACTCCATCCTCTGCACCGACCTCAGCACCGAGGTGCTGGAGCAGGCCATCGCTGGCGTATTTCCCGAAGCGATGATCGAGCCCGTGAACATGGATCTGCGCTGGCGCTACGTGTTGCGTTGCCGCCAGACCGCTCGGACAGAGGTCCGCATCGCGCCCGAACTGCGCGCCAAGCTGAGCTTCGCGCGCCTCAATCTGATGGACGAGAGCTATCCGGTCGATCGGGACATGGACCTGATCTTCTGTCGCAACATCCTGATCTATTTCGACAAGGAGACCCAGTTGAAGGTGTTGCAGCGATTGTGCGGACATCTGGCGCCCGGCGGGTATCTGTTCCTCGGCCACTCTGAATCCATCGTCGGTTTGGACCTGCCGGTCGTGCAGATCGCCAACACCGTCTTTCAGCGGCGTTAGGCCAATGCCGCTCAGGAACATGGGCTCCCCCACCAAAATCCGTGTACTGATCGTCGATGACTCCGCCACCGTGCGCCAGACCCTGGCGGCGGTGCTGGAAAGCGATCCGGAGATCGAGGTCCTGGGCGTCGCCTCCGATCCCTATGTCGCCGCCCGCCGC
>JAMFTA010000073.1 GCA_026225565.1 Caulobacter sp.
GCGGCATGGCGCCTCGATCGGCTTCGGCGCCAAGGTCTCCGATCCGGACGAGCGCCGCACCGGCGAGCTCTTCCGCCAGGTGGAGCCTGACGATCTGCTGCGCTTCGGCCTGATCCCGGAATTCATCGGCCGGCTGCCGGTGCTGGCCACCCTGGAGGATCTGGACGAAACCGCCCTGGTGCAGATCCTCACCGAGCCGAAGAACGCCTTCGTCAAACAGTATCAGCGCCTGTTCGACATGGAGAACGTCGGCCTGACCTTCACCGAGGACGCCCTGAAGGCAGTTGCCCGCAAGGCCATCCTGCGCAAGACCGGCGCCCGGGGCCTGCGCTCGATCCTGGAGAGCATCCTTCTTGAGACCATGTTCGACATGCCGAGCTACCAGGGCGTCGAAGAGGTGGTGGTCAACGCCGAGGTGGTCGAAGGCCGCGCTCAACCGCTGATGATCTACACCGAGAAAAAGCAGGGCGGGGCGGCTTAAGGCCGCTTCGCTAACTATCCATCTCCCCGCCGGGGAGAGGAGTTTGGGTTCATCCAACCTTCGGCGGCGTGTAGACGAACGGCTGCTGGCAGCGCTGGAAGGCGGGCAGGGCTTCGCAGCGAGCGGCGTGGGCGGCAAGGGCCGGCCAGGCGGCGGGGTCGATCAGGTCCGGGTGGGCTTCCTTGAGGAAGCGCAGCAGGCAGGCGACCATGATGTCGCCATGGCCAATGTCATCCCCAAACCAATAGGGCGTCGTGCGGGCGGCGCGATCCGCCTCCAGGGTGTCCAGCACGGCGTGGATCTGCAGCTGGCAGCGGTCGACCCAGGCCGGCGTGGCGCGGGCGTGCAACAAGCGCTCGTAGACCAAGCTCACCGCCTTCTCCGCCCCACCGCTGCCGAGGGCGCAGATCCTCATCGCCGCCCGCCGCTCAGCGCCCCCCGGCGGGATCAGCGCTCGCTCTGGACCCACGATCCCGTCCAGGCCGTCGAGGATGCTGGCGCTGTCGATCATCGTCTCGCCGTCGTCCAGCACCAGGGCGGGCACGCGGCGCAGCGGCGTGTAGTCAGCGACCTTGTCCGCATCCCCAAACACCGACCATGCACGATGCTCGAACGGCAGATCGTAGAGGGTGAGGGCGACGGCCACCCGCCGCACGAAGGGTGAGTCATATTGCCCGATCAACAGCATGGGGCGCCTTTCAGCGATGGGTATTTGCTCATTGTGAGGATGATTTTGCGCAAGGCGTCGTTCCTGGGGCGGGCTATGCGTTGTGGCGCTCAAATCGGGGTTTATCCCTCCTAGCTTGGCCGCAATTGTGCGACCGATGCGCCTTGGACATCGCATCCGCTTGAATGCGGCGCACAATGGGCCACATTACAATCTAACGACAAGGATCCGATTCCATCGCCGCGGCTTGGGATGGGGCGGGTCCTGCAGCTTCGTCGGCCAGAACGGCGGCGAGCCGGCTGCGGAAACGGTCCTGTGCGGTCGAGCGCGGACTAAGGAGTGTAAGATGTCGGATATTAGAACCCTTCCGGTGCTGCCGCTTCGGGACATCGTGGTGTTCCCCCACATGGTGGTGCCCCTGTTCGTCGGACGAGAGAAATCCGTCCGCGCCCTGGAAGAAGTGATGCAGGGCGATAAGCAAATTTTGCTGGCCACCCAAAAGAATTCCTCGGACGACGAGCCGTCCCCGTCGGCCATCTATGACGTCGGCGTGATCGCCACGGTGCTTCAGCTGCTGAAACTGCCCGACGGCACGGTGAAGGTGCTGGTGGAGGGCAAGACCCGTGCGGCCCTGCTGAAGTTCACCGACCAGAAAGGCTTTTTCGAAGCCGAGGCCGCCAACCTGGAAGAAGATGGCGAAGACGCGCCGGAAGCCGAGGCTCTCAGTCGCGCCGTGGCCGAGCAGTTTGAGAACTACGTCAAGCTGAACAAGAAGGTGCCGCCCGAGGCGCTCTCGTCGATCCCCCAGATCGTCGAGCCAGGCAAGCTGGCCGACTCGATCGCCGCGCACCTGGCCATCAAGATCGCCGAGAAGCAGCAGCTTTTGGAAATCTTCAACGTCGCCAAGCGTTTGGAGAAGGTCTACGCCCTGATGGAGGGCGAGATCAGCGTCTTGCAGGTCGAAAAGAAGATCCGCAGCCGCGTCAAACGCCAGATGGAGAAGACCCAGCGCGAGTACTATCTCAACGAGCAGATGAAGGCGATCCAGCGCGAGCTCGGCGAGCAGGACGATCAACGCGACGAGCTCTTGGAGTTGGAAAAGCGCATCCGCAAGGCCAAGTTCTCCAAGGAGGCCCGCACCAAGGCCGAGGCGGAGATGAAGAAGCTTCGCAACATGAGCCCGATGTCGGCCGAATCGACGGTGGTGCGCAACTACCTCGACTGGCTGTTGTCCATCCCCTGGGGCAAGGCCAAGACCAAGCCGATCGACCTGGGTCTGGCCGAGGACATCCTCGATGAGGATCACTTCGGGCTGGAGAAGGTCAAGGACCGGATCCTGGAATACCTGGCCGTGCAGGCGCGCACTGGGAACCTGAAGGGGCCGATCCTCTGCCTCGTCGGGCCTCCGGGCGTCGGCAAGACCTCTCTGGGCAAATCCATCGCCAAGTCCACGGGCCGCGAGTTCGTGCGCCTCAGCCTCGGCGGGGTGCGGGATGAGGCGGAGATCCGCGGTCATCGGCGCACCTACATCGGCTCGATGCCCGGCAAGGTGATCCAGTCGATGAAGAAGGCCAAGACCACCA
>JAMFTA010000074.1 GCA_026225565.1 Caulobacter sp.
CCGGCTCCATGCTGGCCGCCCTGGTTCCCGACATCCGCAAGACCGCCGAACTGGTCTCGGAGATCAGCGCCGCCTGCCGCGAGCAGGACATCGGCGCCGCCCAGATCAACGAGGCCATCCAGCAACTCGACAGGGTCACTCAGCAAAACGCCAGCGCCTCCGAAGAAATGTCTGCGACCTCCGAGGAATTGGCGGCCCAGTCCGAGGAGCTGCAGGCCTCCATCGCCTATTTCCGCACGGACGCCGGCGCATCATCGGCCCGAAGGCCGGATGAGAAGCGAGGCGCGTCGATGAACCAGACGCCACGGGTGCAAAAGGCCCCGTTTAAGAGCCAAGGCAAGCCCGCCCCGCGCAACACCGTCGCCGCTCAGCAAGTCCGCGCCCAGGGCTTCGCCCTGGACCTGGCTCAGGGCGGCCCGGACGCCGAGGACGCCGAATTCAGGGAATATGCCTGATGAGCGCCCCGTCTGAACGGCAATTGGTCACTCTCGCGCTCGGCGCGGAGGTTTTCGCCGTCCCCGTCGAGTTCGTGCGCGAAATCCTCGACTATCGCCCACCGTTCGCCATCCCCGAAGGCCCCGCCTATATGCTGGGGCTGAGCGATGTGCGGGGAAGGGCGACCCCGACTTTGGACCTGCGGCTCAAGCTCGGCTTGCCGGCTGTGGAGCCCACCCTCAGCACCCGCATCCTCGTGGTGGACTTACCCATGGACGGCCGGGTGCTGTCCCTGGGCCTGGTGGCGGACCGGGTGATCGAGGTGATCGAAGTTCTCTCCGAAGAGATCGAGCCGGCGCCCGATATCGGCGTGCGCTGGAATTCAGAGTACATCCGCGGCATTGTGCGCCGCGGCGACAGCTTTATCGTCCTGTTCGATCTGGCCCGCCTGCTCACCAGCCAGGACGCCGCAGCCTTGGTGATGCAAGATGCAGCTTGAGATGACGCGCGCATCGGCGACCCGTCCTCCCGCCGCTCGCTGGGCGGACGAGCTGGCGACCGATCGACAAGGGCAAGAATCTCTCAGCACCCGCAATTTCAGCCGTTTGGCTGAGCTGATCCACAACTATAGCGGCATCAAGATGCCGCCCAGCAAGCGCACCATGCTGGAGGGCCGTCTTCGCCGACGGATGCGCGCCACAGGCATCAACGGCTTGAATGACTATTGCCGGCACATCTTCGAGGATGATGGCCTGAGTGCCGAGATCGTCCACCTGATCGACGCGGTGACCACCAACAAGACCGATTTCTTCCGCGAGCCGCCCCATTTTCAATTCCTGACCAACAGCGCCCTGCCGGCCCTGACCCAGACCGGCCGACGCATGATCAAGGTCTGGAGCGCCGCCTGCTCGATCGGGGCGGAGCCCTACACCCTGGCCATGGTGCTAGAAGAGCATTGCCGCGCAAATCGGCGACAAGACTATTCCATCCTTTGCACCGACCTCAGCACCGAGGTGCTGGAACAGGCGGTATCCGGCATATTCCCCGAAGCGATGATCGAGCCTGTAGATGAGGAGCTGCGGCGGCGCTATCTGATGCGTTCCAGGGATGATGCGCGTAGACAGGTGCGGATCGTGCCAGAGCTGCGCGCCAAACTTGCGTTCGCCCGCATCAACCTCATGGACGACAGCTATGCTGTTGATCGGGATATGGACCTGATCTTCTGCCGCAACATCCTGATCTATTTCGACAAGGCGACGCAGTTGAAGGTGTTGCAACGGTTATGCGACCATTTACGGCCTGGGGGGCATCTTTTTCTTGGTCATTCGGAATCGATCTTCGGCTTGGATTTACCGCTGATCCAGATCGCCAACACCGTGTTTCAGCGCCGCTAGGGCCTTGCCCGCGCCCCGCAAAATCCGTGTACTGATCGTCGATGACTCCGCCACCGTGCGCCAGACCCTGGCGGCGGTGCTGGAAAGCGATCCGGAGATCGAGGTCCTGGGCGTCGCCTCCGATCCCTATGTCGCCGCCCGCCGC
>JAMFTA010000075.1 GCA_026225565.1 Caulobacter sp.
ATCTGTTCCTTTGGCCTAATGGAAGGCTGCAATGCCGAGAATGACCAAGACCACTCTGACCCATCTGCAACGGTTAGAAGCAGAGAGCATCCAAATTCTCCGTGAGGCTGTCGCTGAGAGCGAGCGTCCGGTGATGCTGTATTCGGTCGGCAAAGACAGTTCGGTGATGCTTCACCTGGCCGTCAAGGCGTTCTACCCCTCGAAGGTTCCCTTTCCGTTACTCCACGTGGACACGACCTGGAAGTTCAAGGCCATGTACGAGCTGCGCGACCGCATGGCGCGCGAGAGCGGGATGGAGCTCTTGGTCTATAAGAACCCGGACGCGGAAGCGCGGGGGATCAACCCCTTCGACCACGGCCCCCTGCACACGGATATGTGGAAGACCGAAGGTCTGAAGCAGGCGCTCGACCACTACGGGTTTGACGTAGCCTTCGGCGGCGCACGCCGGGACGAGGAGAAGAGCCGAGCCAAGGAGCGCATCTTTTCGTTCCGAACGGCGTCCCACGCCTGGGACCCGAAGAAGCAGCGCCCCGAATTGTGGAACCTCTACAATGCGAAGAAGTCCAAGGGCGAGAGCATCCGCGTCTTTCCGATCAGCAACTGGACCGAGCTCGACATTTGGCAATATATCCAGCTGAACGACATTCCGATCGTGCCGCTCTATTTCAGCGCCGTGCGCCCAACCTATGAGCAGGACGGGCAACTGTTCATGGCCGACGATATCGAGCGGATGGAAAAGGTTTTGGGCCGCCGTCCCGAAATCGTCGATCGCTCGATCCGCTTTCGCACCCTCGGCTGTTTTCCTTTGACCGGCGCGGTCGAGAGCACCGCCGCCACCCTCTCCGAAGTCATCCAGGAAATGCTGCTGACCACCACCTCCGAGCGTCAGGGCCGCGTCATCGACAAGGACGGCGGCGACGCCAGTATGGAGAAGAAGAAGCAGGAAGGGTATTTCTGATGGCCGATGTCAGCACCGCAGCCGATCAGATCTACGTCGTAGACGACCTGATCGCCCAGGATATCGACGCCTATCTCGACCAGCATCAGCACAAGTCGCTGCTTCGCTTCATCACCTGCGGATCGGTGGACGATGGAAAATCCACCCTGATCGGGCGGCTGCTCTACGATTCCAAGATGATCTTCGAGGATCAGCTAGCCAGTCTTGAGGCGGACTCAAAGCGCGTCGGCACCCAGGGCCAGGAGATCGACTTCGCCCTCTTGGTGGACGGTCTGGCCGCCGAGCGCGAGCAGGGCATCACCATCGATGTCGCCTACCGCTTCTTCTCCACCGAAAAGCGCAAATTCATCGTCGCCGACTGCCCTGGGCACGAGCAATATACGCGCAACATGGTGACCGGCGCCTCGACCGCCGATCTGGCCGTGATCCTGATCGACGCCCGCAAGGGCGTGCTGACCCAGACCCGCCGGCACAGCTATCTGACCCACCTCCTGGGCATCCGTCACATCGTGCTGGCCGTGAACAAGATGGATCTGATCGACTACGATCAGGCCAAGTTCGACGCCATCGTGGCGGAATATCGCGCCTTCTCGACTTCTATCGGCGTCGCCAACTTCACCCCGATCCCGATTTCGGGGTTCAAGGGCGACAACATCACCGCCCCCTCGGCCAACACCCCCTGGTACACCGGCAAACCCCTGATCGAACATCTGGAGACGGTGGAGCTGGACGCCGACGCGGCCCAGGCGAGGCCGTTTCGTATGCCGGTGCAGTGGGTCAATCGACCCAATCTCGATTTTCGGGGCTTTTCCGGCCTCATCGCCACGGGCGCCTTGAAGCCGGGCGACCCGATCCGGGTGGTTCCCTCGGGCAAGACCTCGACCGTCTCGCGGATCGTCACCCTCGACGGCGACCTCGACCAGGCGGTCGCCGGCCAATCGGTGACGCTCTGCCTGGCCGATGAGATCGACTGTTCGCGCGGCGACGTGATCGCCACCGCCAACGATCCGCCCCAGGTCGCAGACCAGTTCGAGGCGGTCATCGTCTGGATGGATGACGAGGCCTTGACGCCGGGACGCGCCTACTGGCTCAAGCTCGGCACCCAGACGGTCTCGGCCAATATCCAGTCGCCCAAATACACCATCAATGTGAATACGATGGAGCATATGGCGGCCAAGACGCTGGAGCTGAACGCCATCGGCGTCGCTAACATCTCCACCGATCGTCCGCTAGTGTTCGAACCCTACGTCGATAGCCGAACGCTCGGCGGGTTCATCCTTGTCGACAAGATCACCAACGCCACCGTCGCCGCGGGGATGCTGAACTTCTCCTTGCGCCGGGCGCAGAACATCCACTTGCAGGCCCAGGAGGTCAGTCGCGAGGCGCACGCGGCGCTGAAGAACCAGAAGCCGGCCGTGCTATGGTTCACAGGGCTCTCCGGCGCCGGCAAATCGACCATCGCCAACCTAGTCGAGAAGAAGCTGGTGCGGATGAACCGCCATACCTTCCTGCTCGATGGCGACAATGTCCGCCATGGCATTAACAAGGACCTCGGGTTCACCGAAACCGACCGGATCGAGAACATCCGCCGTGTCGGCGAAGTGGCGCGCCTGATGGCGGATGCGGGGCTGATCGTCGTCACCGCCTTTATCTCGCCGTTCCGCGCCGACCGGCAGATGGTCCGCGACCTCTTGCCCGATGGCGAGTTCTTCGAGGTGTTCATCGACACCTCCCTCGCCGACGCCGAAGCGCGCGACGTGAAGGGGCTATACAAGAAGGCCCGTGCGGGCGAGTTGAAGAACTTCACCGGCATCGATAGTCCCTACGAGGCGCCGGAGCGGCCCGAGATCCACATCGAAACCGCCCGCATGACGCCGGACGAGGCCGCCGACTTGATCGTAGCCAGGCTGATCCCATGATGGATGACACAGCGCTTGCCGTGCATCTGGCCGAGACCGCCGGGAAAATCCTACTCGCGGTGCGCGACAGCGGCCTCTTCTCGGCCAAGGCCCTGGGCAAGGCCGGCGATCAGACCGCCAACCAGTTCCTGATCCATGCCCTGCGCGAGGCCCGCCCCGACGACGGCCTGCTCTCCGAGGAAGAAAAGGACAATGCCGAACGGTGCGCCAAGTCGCGCGTCTGGATCATCGATCCCCTCGACGGCAGCCGGGAATATGGCGAATGCCGCACCGACTGGGCCGTGCATGTCGCCCTGGCGGTGGATGGCGTGGCCAGCGTCGGCGCGGTGGCCCTGCCCGGCCTTGGCCTCACCTTGAGCTCCGGCGCACCCCAGCCGCTTCCGCCGGCGAACAGCCCATTGAAGATGTTGGTCAGCCGCACCCGCCCCGCCGCCGAGGCCGTCGCGGTCGCCAAGGCCATGGGAGCGGAACTGCTCGGCATGGGATCGGCCGGGGCCAAGGCCATGGCGGTGGTGCGCGGCGAGGCGGATATCTATCTGCACACCGGCGGGCAATATGAGTGGGACAATTGCGCCCCCGCCGCGGTGGCGAAGGCGGCCGGCCTGCACGTCAGCCGCGCCGACGGCTCGCCTCTCCAATACAACGGCGAGAACCCATACCTGCCCGACCTATTGATCTGTCGGCCCGAACTGGCGGCGGCGGTGCTCGGTCACGTCAAGGCGCTGCTGACCCAACCCGCCTGACATCGCCTTTGCGAGGGCGCCTCTCCGTTCAGTTCGCGCGGACGACGACGATGCTGCCCTCGGCGTCGGCCGAGATATACAAGGCTCCGTCCGCTCCGGCGGCTATGCCGGCGAAGGGGCCCATCGGGCCAGAGAGAGGCGGAATGGCGCGCAGGACCTTAGGCGTCACGCCAGGCGGCGCGCCGACCGGCAAGTTGGAGGCGATGGTCCGACGCGCGCCGCTCAAGAGATCATGCTCGATCAACGTCTTGGCGAGGGCATCCACGATATAGAGCTTTCCGTCTCTAGTGACGACGCCCTGCGGCCGCTCCAGCCCATCGATCACAGTTTCGGCCCGCCCGCGCGCTAGCTTCACCACTCTGCCGCCCAAGCATTCGCTGACATAGAGGGCGCCATCCGTGTCGATCGCGACGCCCATGGGCTCACGAAGGCCGGTGGCGAGCACTTCGACATCGCCCGCTGCGGCCGACAGGACGCGGCCCGTACCGGCCTCCGCAAAGACCACCCCGCCGCCGGCCGCAACCGCGACCCCGTAAAGCCGGTCGAAGCCCTCGCAGATGACCTCGCTCCACTGCTCGGCGGGACGCCAGCGCGCGACCTGGCCGTTGGCGGTGGTGACGACGAACTCGCCGGGGCCGGAGGTTGCGACGCCGCGGGTGTAGCCGGGGCAACCGGGGGTGAACAGCATGGCGGCAAAGGCGCGCGCCTCGCCCGGGCGCAGAGTGTAGCAATAGGGTCCATCGGCGATGAACAGCACGCCGTCCGAACCCATGGCCAGACCGAGGGGCCAGTTGAACCCGTCCGGCACGACGGAGCGCAGGGCGCCGCCCTCCAGCACCTCGTTGACCTGACCGGAAATGCTGGAGACGAACAGGCGCTCGCCGACAAAGGCGAGGTTATCGAGGCCGGGGGCGATGTCGGCGAGAACCGTCTGGTCGCCAGTGCGCGGATCGATGCGCAGCACCTGCCCGCTATGGACCTGGGTGGAGACGATGCGGCCTTTTGAGTCGAACTTGACCGCGTCGGGCACGCCGAGACCCGTGGCCACCGTCTCCGCCGCGCCGCCATCCAGGCCCACGCGCCAGATCTCGTTGGTCCCCATGATGGGGATGTAGAGCATACCGTCGGGGCCGACCTCCATGGCGTTGGGCATGGGCACGTCTTCGAGCAGGATCCGAGGCGCGCCGCCGTTGAGGTCGAGCTCCATGATCCGGCCGCCGGGACGGCACTCCCCTGCAAACAGGCGGCCCCGATGGATGGTGATCGGGTTGGCGCAGGGCATGTCGCCATAGACCACACTGGTCGCGCCATTGGGCGCCAACATGCTGACCCGGCCTTCGGTGATCTCGGTCGCGTAGAGATTGCCGTGGGCGTCGAAGGCGATGTCGTCCGGCGCGACGATAGCGCGCCCCATCGGGCTGATCGCCTCCACCATGCCGCTATCCACATCGATGGCGCTGATCTGGCTGCCCGACACCTGGGCGACATAGATGCGGCCATCGGGACTGGTGCGCAGACCATTGGCGCCGAACAGGCGGCTAGGCGGGGTGATCCGCTCCAGCGTCCAGCCCTCGACGGCGCGGGCCGAACCGCCCGCGGTATAGCGTCCGTGATCCGCCGGCATCGCCTTCTCCCTTATCCTGAAACCCTCCCCCTTCCCGTGGTGCGGGCGGGTAGGCGGGCCGCCCGGTCGAACGCCTATTGTGTTCCTTCGGCGTACCAAGTGCGGAATTCGGCGTACTTCGGCATTTCCTCGGAATTCGCCTTGGGGTCGATCACCACATGCACCACCCCCACCTTGCCGCTGGCGTAGGCGCGCGCGATGGCGGGACCGATATCCTCGGCCCTCGTGACGTACTCTCCATGGCAGCCGAAGCCCTCGCCGACCTTGTCGAAGCGGACATCCTTGCTCCAGTGCGTGCCCGTCTCGGCCGTGCCCTGCCCAAAGGTGCGCTTGTAGACGCCCACTTCCAGGCCCCACTGATTATCCACGCCGACTACGCAGACCAGGGGCAGGTTGGTGCGCGCCGCGGTCTCCAGCTCGGCGATATGGAACATGAAGGACGAGTCGCTGGTCAGCAGCATCCCTGGGCGCTGCTTGCCGGTGGCCGCCTGGTCGGCCAGCATCGCGCCTGTGGCGTAGGGCAGACCGGTGCCGATATGGCCGAAGTTCTGGTTCCAGATCACGTCGTGCGGCTTGCACTGGGAATAGGTCCATTGGAAAATCACCGTGGCGCCGCCATCGCGGATCATGATGCCGTCCTTGGGGAAGGCCTTGGTGGCCTCGACGACGAAGCGCGAGGTGTGAATGGGCACGTCGCCCGCGCCATCGCTCTTGGTCAACGTTTCCTCGGCCAGCGAAGCGATTTCAGCTGCGCCGTCCTTCATGAATTTGGCGAGACCGGCTGCGGGCGCGCGCGGGGTGGACTTGAGCGCTGAGACCAGTTGCGGCACGACGCCGCGAAGGTCCCCGACCAGGGGCACGTCGATCGGGCGATTGACGCCGATAGCGGCGGGATCCTGCTCCACATAGATCCACTTGCGGATGGCTTCGTTCTTCACCCAATACCGCCAACGTCCGTAATGCACCGGCTCGCCCAGCTCGGTGCCGAGTGCGAGGCAGAGGTCGGATTCCGTGACCGCTTCGATGGAGGCGTCGGAGAAGACGTATTGGAAGGTGCGGTCTTCCAGACCTGGGATATAGGACGTGCCGCCGGAGGTCTGGATCACCGGGCAGTTCATCAGTTCGGCCAGTTCCTTCACCGCCGCGCCGGTGCGCGAGGTGTGGACGCCGTGGCCGACAAGCAGGATCGGGTTCTTGGCTTCCCGGATCAGCTTGGCCGCTTCATTGACCCTGTCGATGTCCGCGCCCTGATTGACCAGGCGGTAGCGCGCGGGCGCCAAGGGCTCGGGCAGGTCCAGTTCTTCTGTGATGATATGGCTGGGATATTCGATATAGACCGGGCCCGGGGTGCCGCCCATCGCCTTGCGGATGCCTTCGCGGATGATCTCGTCGGTCTGGTCGGCGTATTCGATCGAGGCCGCGTATTTCACCGAATTCTCGAACAATGGCATCTGCTTGACGAACTGGATGCGGCCGCGGCGCACGCGCTGCTCGGTGACGCGGGCCCGCTGGCCGCTGAGGAAGATGACCGGCGAATTCTCAACCAGGCAGCATTGAATGGCGGGTGCGGCGTTGGCGATGCCTGGGCCCAGGGTGCCGATGCACACAGCCGGCTTGCCGGTCATGCGCGAAGCGGCCTCGGCCATGAAGCCGGCCGCAGCCTCATGGTGGGGAGCGACGACCGTCCACCCGCGCTTTTCGGCCTCAAGGAACATATGGACGAAATTCGGATCTGGAATGCCAAATAGGGTGTTGATGCCTTCCACTTCGAAAAGTTCAAGTATACGTTTGTAAACCGGCACGCCCATGCTTTATCTCTTTTTTTAATATGGATACGAATGCTGAACGCTATCAGCGACGCAGATCAGGTGCGCTTAAGTAGTCTCGGCCAGCCCCGGCCCATATAGCGGGCTAGGTTGCGATGAAAGTTGGTGACCTTCCGCTCTTGGTGGGGATTGGGCAGCGTGCCTCGAAAGCCCCGAGACTTCATGCCCCGCTGCACCGAGGCCATGTTGGAGAAGTCTTGGGCCAGCACCGAGCCCCATTTCTCCGCCGTCGGCTCAGCATAGACCCACTCGGTCTTCGGCGCCTGGCCATCGGGGAAGCGTTCGATGGCATAGGATTCGAAGATGCACTTGCTGGGATCGTCGCCGTAGGGCCGAGCGCGGTAGCACAGCGCAAAGGTGATCCCCTGCAGGATGGCCATGTTCGGAAAGATGCTCCAGGCCAGTCCCGCCTTCGACATCTGTTGCGATGTGATCTCCGGCCAGTCCACCCCGCGCGCGGCGTCGTCGGCCTTGGCCGAGGCGAGCCAATGGGCGATCACCTCTTGCGCCGGCGTCCCCTCCGGAAGCTCGTCGACCAAGCGCTTCGCGGCGTTCACCAGCGTCTCGGTGGTGCTGGCGTTATTGACCGTGTTGTAGATCTCGTTCTGCAGCTCATAGGTGGAGATGCGGGCGTCAGGCCCCTTCCCCGCCCGGGTGATCGTCGAGCTCTGGTCCATTTTCAGATCAGGGTTTCGCTGATCGAAACCGCTGACCCCGTGCAGTTCGTGGGCGGCGCTATAGGCGTAATATTCGCCATATTCGAGCAACTGCGGATGGGTGCCCTGAACGTGATAGGGCTCCATGAAGGCTTCCAGCGCCGTCTTCCAATTGGAGTCGTAGATAACCCATTGCCGCCACTTGTAGCGCATCTTCTCGAACGCGAAGGGATCGAGGATGCCGGCGGCGGGCTCCAAATAGTCGCGCAGCGGAACGCACTCTGGATCCATGTTGATGAAAATCCAGCCCCCCCAGGTATCGACCCTGACCTCGGCCAGGGAGGTCCGCTCGGAGGTAAGCTCCCCCTTCCAGTCGGACTCGTCGAGGATGTAGGTGTTCTTTCCCTGCAGATCGAAGGTCCAGCCGTGGAAGCCGCAAACGAACCGCTTGCGATTGCCGCAGGTGCGGTTCGCATCGCAAGGCGTATCGATCAGCCGGCGGCCGCGATGGGGGCAGACGTTGTGATAAGCCTTGAGCGAATCTGGCGCGGTCCGAACGACCAGGATCGCATCGTCGCCAATGTCGTAGGTGATGAAGTCGCCAACCTTGGGGACTTCCTCGACACGGCCGGCGTGCTGCCAGACCTTGGCCCACAGCAGATCGGCTTCGGCGGCGGCATAGTCGCGCGAGGTGAACGCCTCTACCGAATAGGTCAGCGGTTCAATCAGATCTTCGACGCTGATCTCAACAGGCTTATTCATGACATCCTCCCGGGCGCTTCGGACCGATCGGCTCGGCGCCACTCTAATTCAGGTCCTCGCCCAGCCAAAACGCAGCCAGGATGGTCACGACAGGAGCAATCCCTCCATGTCGCCCTCGGTGCGCCACTTTTCGAGCAGCGCTTCGAACGCGGTCCAGCCAAGGCCGTACCCCCGGAACAACGCCCATTTGGGCGTCGCCTCGCCTTCATTGTTGAAATAGCTCGGAGGGCATTCGCGCGAGAATTGCGACAGATCGATCTCCACCTCTTCGAAGTGGCGGACATAGTCATCCTGCGCCTCCGCGCTCGGTTCGACCACGCTCAAACCGCGCCGCAGGGCCTCGCTGATGATGTGGGCGATATGCCGGTTCTGCCCGCCCAGTTGCTGGGTCACCGTGGCGTTGAGGCCGCCTTGAATGTAGCCGACATAGAACTGGTTCGGAAAACCATGGGTCATGGTCCCGTGCAAGGTCTTTGGACCCTCCCGCCAATGATCGTAGATCGATAGGCCATCGCGGCCTTCGACCGCATCCATGCCCCAGCGTCGCTCCAGGTCGCTGGTAACTTCAAAGCCGCTGGCGAAGATGACGCAATCTGCCTCATATTCCTTGCCGTCGGCGATGAAGCCCTTTTCGGTGAGGCGCTCCAGCCCCTTGGTCGCCGAAACGTCGATCAGATCGACATTGGGGCGATTGAAGGTCGGGTAGAAGTCGTCGCTCGACAGGGGGCGCTTGCAGAGAAAGCGGTAATAGGGCTTCAGCGCCTCGGCGGTTTTGGGATCGTCGACAAGGGATTCGACCCGGTGGCGCAAACGATCCATGACCCGATAGTCGACACTCTCGCGCCGCGCCATGAACTGCTCTGGCGTAAGCGCCGGCCAGCCTTCGGCCGCCAGTTCCGCGGCCAGGTTTCGAGCGACCTCAGTCCAGATATCGCAGATCAGGTCTGGGTCGCCCGGTCCCAGCGCTTCCCTGGCCGCCCGGTGGAAATTGGCCTGGCGCTCGGATTGCCAACCGGGCTCAAGGGCCGCCACCCAGGCCGGATCGGTCGGCGGGTTTGGCCGCTCATCGACGCTGGAAGGCGTGCGCTGAACCACATAGAGATGCTTTGAATATTTGCCGAGATAGGGAACCGCCTGGATGGCGGTGGCGCCCGTCCCGACGATCGCCACGCGCTTGTCGGCCAGCTTATCGAGCACCGGGTTCTCGTAGCTGCCGCCCGTATAGCCATAGTCCCAGCGGGAGGTATGGAAGATCTTGCCCTTGAACGCGTCGATCCCAGGAATGGCCGGGAGCTTCGGCATATTGAGCACGCCGGCGGCGATAATGACGAACCGCGCACGGATCTCGTCGCCGCGGTTGGTTCCAACCCGCCAACGCTTGATCTCATCGTCCCAGCGCAATGTATTGGCGAGGGTGTGAACTAGCGCCTTGTCGGCGAAACCGAATTTGTCGGCGATTTGTTTGCAATATCTATAGATCTCGCTGCCGTTCGAAAACTTCTTGGACGGCATAAATCCCGTCTCTTCGAGTAGTGGCAGGTAGCAATAGGCGTCATTATCGCACTGAATGCCGGGATATCGGTTCCAATACCACACGCCGCCGAAATCGCCCGCGCTGTCGATATTGCGGAAGTTGGTCACGCCCGCCTTGGTCAGGTGATAGGCGGCCATGATGCCGCCCCATCCCGCGCCAAGCACGGCGACGTCGATATCCTCGGAAATCGGCGCGCGCGGTTCGATCGGCTTATGCGGATCGGCGGCGAAATTCTCCACGACGCCCCCTGTGGGGCGCACATATTGGGTCTGCCCCGCCTCGCGCAGGCGCTTGTCACGCTCCTGGGCATATTTGTCGCGCAAAGCCGGGATGTCGATCTCGTCGGCCGTCACCGTCCGCGTAGGCTCGCAGCCCATATCCACTCCCAATTTTTTAATTGGCGTCATCTGATCAACAGTGATGCCTATTAGCAAGGAGCAATGACGGTCGTAGGCACGCCGTCGAGGGCCGGATTGATGTGCGTTGCGCCTCTAATCACATCGGAATTTTGGGCGATTTCGCCCGAGCGATATCTCGCCGCAGCCGCCCCTGCCTACCCCTTGCGGACAAAGGTTGGCTCGTCCGGACCGGGCATTCCAGGGAAGGGGCCGTAGTCCGGCGTGTCGACAAACGCCGCGGAAAGGTCAGGGGGGCCGCGATACTTGAAACTCCACTGCCGCCAAGCGTACCGCCAGCGCCCGTCCTCTTCGACGTAGCGATCGTGATAGACGCCAAACGTCATGGCAGAACTGCCGTCGAACATTTTGGCGAATTCGATCATATGAATACGGCCCTGCCCGGCCCCATCCGCGAACTCGATCACCGCCGGCTGGGTGATCAATTGAATCTTTTCGCACCGCCCAAGCAGCTTGCCGCAGGCCTCGCCGATCTCGCTGCGCCCACGCACGTGCATCCCGGCGATTTTCCATTCGCCGTCCTTCGCGAAGCAATCCGCGAAACTCGCGGCGTCCTGTCGCCAAACCGCGTCCATGAAGCGTCCATGCAATTGGCGAACGCCGTAATCGGCTTGCAAAATTTCGCTCATCGGTTCCTTCAACTCCAGAACGCTTATTGAGACTGGCGGAACCTTAGCGCTTAAATGGCCGAAGAGACCGATGCGGCCATGTCCATGCCGAATATCGCCGGAGCGGCAGGTTGCTCGGCTTCTTGACAGGGCTCCAGCGCTAATACAGCTAGCTTGCCTTAAATGCCTGCGCGCGACGCCGCCTTCGGCATGGCCGGTCGGGAACGCCTCCCGTTCGGGGATGCAATTGGTCAAGAGGACTGCGAATGGAACTGAATGGAGTGGCCGCAGTCGTCACGGGCGGCGCGTCTGGGCTGGGCAATGCGACGGCGAAGCTATTGGCTAGCCGCGGCGCCAAGGTCGCCATCTTTGACCTCAACGAAGAGGTCGGCGCGGCGGCGGCGAACGAGATCAAGGGCGCCTTCTTCAAGGTCGACGTCTCCAGTGAAGCATCGGTGAACGATGGGCTGGCGGCCGCCGAAGCGGCGCACGGGCCGGCGCGCGTCTTGGTCAACTGCGCCGGGGTCGCGCCGGCCATCCGCATCGTCAACAAAGAAGGCGTGGCGCATCCGCTCGATGCATATCGCAAGACGGTTGAAGTCAATCTGATCGGCACCTTCAACATGATCTCGAAATTCGCCGCGCGCCTGATCGCGGCGGGGATCGAGGGCGAAGAGGCGGGTGTGATCGTCAACACCGCGTCGGTGGCGGCCTACGATGGGCAGATCGGACAGGCGGCCTATGCGTCTTCGAAGGGCGGGGTGGTCGCCCTGACCTTGCCGGCGGCTCGCGACCTGGCGCAGCATCGCATCCGCGTCGTCACCATCGCCCCGGGCATCTTCCTGACCCCGATGCTGATGGGCCTGCCGCAGGCGGCGCAAGATTCCCTGGGCAAGCAGGTGCCGCACCCGAGCCGGTTGGGCAAACCCGCCGAATATGCTCAGATGGTCGAGGCTATCATCGCCAACCCGATGCTCAACGGCGAAGTGATCCGCCTGGATGGCGCGATCCGGATGGCGCCGCGCTAAGCAGGGTGAAGACGGCGCGGCGATAGACGCCCCGCCGCCGGGAGTGATGGGCAGGTCATGACCGAAAATGCAGGGGCGACAAGGCTGACGGCCGGCGGATGGCGCATCCGGTGGGATGCGGCGCGGGCGCAGCAAGCCTATGAGGCGGGCCTTTGGCGGCAAGAGACCTGCGCCGACGCCCTGCATCGCCTGGCCGCCGACGACCCCGACCGGGTGCTGATCGTCGATGGCGCCTTGCGCCTTACCGCCGCCGAGCTGCACACGCGCGCCGAACGGCTGGCCAGGGCCATGCTGAGCCGCTTCGCGCCGGGCGGCGTCGTCTCCTTCATGCTGCCCAACTGGCATGAAGCCGCCGAGATATATTTGGCGGCGACCCTGGCCGGAATGGTGGCCCATCCGATCCTGCCGTCGCTTAGGGATCACGATCTGCGTTTCATGCTCGCCGACATAAAAAGCCGCATGATCTTCGTGGCGCACCAATATCGCGGCTACGACTATGGGGCCATGTTGACGCGCGTCGTCGCGGCGCTGGACTCGCCGCCGGAAGTGGTTGTCGTGCGCGGCGAGGCGTCGGCTCACACCCCCTATCTTCAGCTGCTGGAGAATCATGGAGAGGCGCCCCTGCCCGCGCTCGATCCGGACGAGGTTCGCATGGTGATGTACACCAGCGGCACGACCGGCCGGGCCAAGGGCGTGCTGCACACCCATAACTCGATCAATGCCTTGATCCGGCAGATCGGAACCCACTGGCGGGTCGAGCCCGGCGACCGTTTCCTGGTCCCATCGCCCGTCAGCCATATCGGCGGCTCGATCTATGCGTTCGAGGCGCCGCTGCTCCTGGGCTCGACCGCCATCCTCATGGAAAAGTGGAACGCGGCGGCGGCGGTCGGCATCATGCTGGCCGAGCGCTGCACGCACATGGCGGGGGCGACGCCCTTCTTACAACAAACACTGGCGGCGGCGCGGGCGGCAGGCAGTCGCCTTCCCGATCTGAAGCTGTTCGTCTGCGGCGGCGCTTCGGTTTCCCCGACCCTCATCCGCGAGGCTTCGGACTATCTGGAAAACGCCATCGTCACTCGGGTCTACGGATCCACCGAGGCGCCGGTGACCACGGTCGGCGTCATGGACCCTGCCGATGTCGACCATGCAGCCGCCACCGACGGGCGCCCCGGCATCGCCACCGTGAAGATCGCGGCGAACGGGGAGATATGCGTGCAGGGTCCGCAAATGTTCGTCGGCTATGTCCACCCGGAAGACGAGAAGGACGCCTTCGACGCGGAAGGGCACTACCGCTCAGGCGACGAGGGTCGCTGGGTGGATGGCGACTATCTGGTGGTGACCGGACGGATCAAGGACATCATCATCCGCAACGGCGAGAACATCTCGCCAAAGGAAATCGAGGATATTCTCGTCGGCCATCCCGCCATCGCCGAGGTCGCGATCGTCGGCGTCGCCGATCCGCGAACAGGGGAACGAGCGGTGGCGGTGATCGTGTCTCGCGGCGACGCCATGCCCGATGTCGCGGCCTTGGGCGAGTACCTCGCATCCTTCGGCGTGGCGCGGTTCAAATATCCCGAACAGGTCGCCCTATGGGAAGCCTTGCCCAAGAACGACGCCGGCAAGGTGCTGAAGCAAGCGATCCGGACAGTCTTAGCCGCTTAGTCCCGAACAGCGATGTCCCGACTTCGATGGGTTGGCGCCCAGCTGGCGCCGAAACGGGCTACAGCCCTGAAATATGAATCGCGATCACAGGGGTTACATCCCACTGTTAGGGTCGTTTAAAACGTGCTCAGCTTCCCCTGTCTGGTCTCATCCGTACTGGAATGCCCTTGATCGTCGGAATCGGTTGGTTTCTGTTGGGTTTGTCACTCGTTGGCGTTGCATACGCCGTGGGTTCCGGCTTGGCCGTGCGATGGTTATTCTCTCGCACCATTTCGCTTCGAGGCCATTCACCCGGCGTCACCATCCTAAAGCCGCTCTGCGGTGACGAGGTGGGGCTGGCCGCCCGGGTGGCCCAGTTTTGCGATCAGGACTATGCCGGCCCCGTTCAAATCATCTTCGGCGTCCGCGACGCCCTTGACCCCGCCGTCAAGGTGATCAAGCAACTCATCGCCGATCGCCCCGATCGGGACATCGAGCTGGTCGTCGACGACCGGGTGCATGGCTCCAACCTGAAAATCTCCAATCTGATGAACATGGAGCGCTTGGTTCGCTTTGAGACCCTGGTGGTGGCCGACAGCGATGTGAGCGTCACCCGCGATTACCTGGCGAGGCTGATGGACACCTTGGCGCAGCCGCAGGTCGGCTACGCCACCTGTGTCTACTTCGGCGTGCCGACTGGAAACCTCTGGTCGAAATTATCGGCCATGGCGATCAACTATCACCTGCTCCCCAGCGTCGCCCTGGGGGTGCGTCTGAAGATGGCCAAGCCCTGCTTTGGGCCGACCATGGCGTTTCGCAAGGACGTCCTCGATCGCGCGGGGGGATTTGCCGCCTTCGTCGACCGGTTGGCGGACGATTTCGAGATCGGCCACGCCATTCGCGAACTCGGTTACACCTTCGCCATCTCTCCCGTAGCCATCGGCCATGCCTGCCCTGAAACCAGCGGTCAGAGCCTGGTCAGCCACGAACTGCGATGGGCGAAGACCATTCGGTTGATCGATCCGGCCGGCTATATCGGCACGGTGATCTGTCATCCGCTGTTGTTCGCCCTTTTGGCCGTGATCGTCTTGCACGGCGGCTACGCCAGCCTTGCGACGCTGGCCTTGGCCCTGGGCGCGCGGCTGGTGGTGATGGCCCAGGTCGACCGCTTTTCGGGGCGCAAATTAGCCTGGTGGTGGATGGCGCCGGCCCGCGATCTTCTGTCCGTCGCCGTCTTTTTTACCTCGTTCGTCGGGCGCGATGTGATGTGGCGCGGGCGCAAGCTGCGGATCGCCTCCAATGGCGTTTTGGTCAGCGCCCGGCGCAGCCGCCCCGCCTTCCTGCAGCGGCCCGGCGCCTGGGCGGGACCGCTCATCGGGCAGATCAAATCCATGGCGACGCCTCAGCGCATCCGGCCATAACATTCGCGGCCGAGTGGGCGCGCCGGGTCATGCCTGGCGAAGCCGCCGCACAGTTCTGAAAGATCAACAATGGCGACCACCTGGACTCACATAATGGCGCGCGTCGTCGTCACACCGTTGATCGGCACGGGGGTGACCCCAAACCATCTGACCACTTTGCGGTTGCTGACCGGCCTTGGCGCTTGCGTCGCCGTGGCCTTGGGCACGCCGGGCGGCAACCTCTGGGGCGGGATCCTTTGGCTGCTGTCCGCCTTTCTGGACAGGGCCGATGGGGAGCTGGCCCGGGTAGGCCAGATGATGAGCGAAAAGGGCCACGCCTATGACTACGCCAGCGACGCCCTGATCAACGTCCTGATCTTCCTCGCCGCGGGCGTGGGCGCGCGCCATGGCTGGCTGGGCCCCGCGGCGATCGCCTTCGGCCTCGTGGCCAGCGCCAGCATGGGAATTTGCTGGGTTGCGGGCGAAGCCTACGAGAAGCGCGATGGCTCGGGCCAAAAGGCCTACGCCGGCAGATGGGGCTTCGATCTGGACGACGGTCTCTATCTGCTCGGCCCGCTGATCTGGTTCGGACTGATGAGCTATGTGGTGGTCGGCGCCGCTGTAGTGACCTCGGTTATGGCGGCGGTCATCCTGGTGCGCCTTCAGCGTCTTCTCGCACGGCGAAATCCCTAAAAAGGGGGCGATCGATCTCGAACGGAGCCATAACCACCGTCGGCCGTTGACAGCGCCGTCGTCACGGCCATCCTTGCAGCGGCCTTGTTCAAGCGGCCCAGCGCCTTAAATTCCTTTCATGCGCAAAGGCTCACCCAATGACTCCGTTCGATGATTTCGAGGTTGAAGAATCCCTGCGCCCCTCGGCGAAGCGGGTGACCTTCGACCTTGCCGCCTCCTTGAACGCCGTCATGACCCTTTCGGCTCGCGTGCCAGACGACGCCTACACCGCCCAAACCCTGGGGATCCGGCGCCTGGGCAACGGCATCGTGATCAGCGAAGATGGGCTGGTCCTGACCATCGGCTACCTCATCACCGAAGCCGATCAGGTGACCTTGACCAGCAACGACGGGCGCCAGACAGCCGCCCACGTGCTCGGTTACGATCAGGTCACGGGCCTCGGTCTCCTGCACGCTCTAGAGCCCCTCGATCTTCCCGTCCTGTCCATCGGCGACTCCCGGTCGCTTGAGGCCGGCGATCCGGTCATCCTCGCTGGCGGGGGCGGCCAGGCGCACGCGGTCCAGGGGCGGCTGCTCGTCCGGGCGCCCTTCGCCGGCTACTGGGAATATAATCTGGAGGAGGCCCTCTACACCGGTCCGGGCCATCCTCACTGGAGCGGGGCCGCCCTGATCGGCCCGTCTGGAGACCTGGTCGGCGTCGGCTCGTTGCAGATGACCCAGGAGCTGGCGACCGGGGAAGAGTCGCTCATCAACATGTGCGTGCCGGCCGAGCTGTTGCGACCGATCCTCGACGATCTGGCCAGCGGCCGCGCGCCTTACCCGCCCCGCCCCTGGCTTGGGGTCTTCTCCCAGGATGCGCGAGGCAAGGTGGTGGTGGCCGACTTCGCGGCCGACGGCCCTGCAGCCCGCGCCGAGGTGCGCCGGGGGGATGCGATCCTGGCCGTCGGCGGCCATTCTGTGTCCAGTCTCGCAGAATTCTATACCCGGCTTTGGAGCTTGGGGCCGGCCGGGGTCATAGCGCCCCTGCGCCTGCAGCGGGAACGGGACGTGTTCGACATTGAGGTCCGCACCGTGGATCGGGCGTCCAAGCTGAAGAAGCGCCGATTCAATTAACAGGTGACCTCGTGACCGATCATCAAGGGGTGCGCGGCATCAAATTAAAGTTTCCTCGCCGCCGGCGAATCGGCGGAGCCAAAATACGGTCGGTCCATTTTACCATCGTTGCGTCTGGCGTTTGAGCGGCGGCCCTGACTTGAGTGTCGGGCGCACCCTCTACGGCGATGCATCGTCGTCCATCCAAAGGCGCCTCCGGAGGCCATATGACGGTTCTCAATAAAGCTGCTCTGGCCGGCGCTGACGAGGACGGCCCGGACGCTTTGGCGATGGACGATCTTTGCATCAACACCATCCGCACCTTGGCCATGGACGCGGTGCAAAAGGCCAACTCGGGCCACCCGGGCGCGCCGATGGCCCTGGCGCCGGTGGCCTATACCCTGTGGCAGCGATTCCTTCGCTACGACCCGGACGAGCCGAATTGGCCCAACCGCGACCGGTTCGTCCTCTCCAACGGCCACGCCTCCATGCTGCTCTACGCCATGCTGCACCTGACCGGAGTGAAGGACGCAGGCCGCAAGGGCGAAAAGCTGGCGGTGTCGCTGGACGACATCGAGGCCTTCCGCCAACTCGACAGCAAATGCCCCGGCCACCCCGAGCACGGCCTGACCGTGGGGGTCGAGACCACTACCGGGCCCTTAGGCCAGGGCTGCGGCAACAGCGTCGGCATGGCCATGGCCTCCAAGTGGCTGGCGACCCATTTCAACAAGCCGGACGCCAAGCTGTTCGACTTCGACGTCTTCACCATCTGCGGCGACGGCGACATGATGGAGGGGGTAGCGAGTGAAGCCGCCTCCCTCGCCGGCCACCTGATGCTCTCTAACCTCTGCTGGATCTACGACAGCAACCGCATCACCATCGAGGGCCACACCGACCTGGCCTTCAGCGACGATGTGGCCGCCCGCTTCAAGGGCTATGGCTGGAACGTGCTGCACGTGGGCGACGCCAACGACACCGGCCGTCTGGCCGAAGCCTTCCACAAGTTCCGCGAACACGAGGACGCCCCGACCCTGATCGTGGTCGACAGCCACATCGGCTATGGCGCCCCCCATAAGCAGGACACCTCAGCCGCCCACAGCGATGCCCTGGGGGTTGAGGAAATCCGCCTGGCCAAGCGCCACTACGGCTGGCCCGAAGACTCCGACTTCCTGGTCCCGAAGGGGGTTCCCGAGCATTTCGACGCGGGCATGGGCGCGAGGGGACGTAAGCTCCAGACCGACTGGGCGGCTCTATTGAAGACCTATCGCGCCAAGCACGCCGACTTGGCGGCGGAGCTCGACCTGATGCGGGCGGGCGACCTGCCGGCCGGCTGGGACAAGGACCTGCCGAGCTTCCCCGCAGACGCCAAGGGCGTGGCCACCCGCGACGCCGGCGCCAAGGCGATCAACGCCATCGCCAAGACCTGTCCATGGATGATCGGCGGCGCGGCGGACCTGTCGCCCTCCACCAAGACCAACCTGACCTTCGAGGGCGCCGGCAGCTTCGAGGCGGGCAAATACAGCGGCCGGAACCTGCATTTCGGCATTCGCGAGCACGCCATGGGCGCGGTGGTGAACGGCCTGGCTCTGTGCAGCCTGCGCCCTTACGGCTCCACCTTCCTGGTCTTCTCCGACTATATGAAGCCGCCGATCCGCCTCGCCGCTCTGATGGAGGCGCCGGCTATCTTCGTCTTCACCCACGATTCCATCGGCGTCGGCGAAGACGGTCCGACCCACCAGCCGGTGGAGCAACTGCTTTCACTAAGGGGCGTGCCGGGGCTGATCACCCTGCGCCCCGCCGACGCCAATGAGGTGGTGGAGGCCTGGCGGGTGGTCGTCGGTTTGCACAAGCAGCCGGCGGCCCTGGTGTTCAGCCGTCAGCCCATGCCGACCGTGGACCGCACGGTTTTCGCCCCCGCATCAGGCGTCGCAAAAGGCGCCTACGTTCTGGCCGACGCCAAACCCGGCAAGCCTGAGGTGATCCTGATGGGGACCGGCAGCGAAGTGCAGCTGTGCGTACAGGTCTATGAAATCTTGAAGGCCGAGGGCGTGGCCGCCCGGGTGGTCAGTATGCCGTCGTGGGAGCTGTTCGAAAAGCAAGACCAGGCCTATCGCGACAGCGTGCTGCCGCCGGCGGTGACGGCGCGGGTCTCGGTGGAGGCCGGCTCGGCGATCGGCTGGGACCGCTATGCGGGCCCGACGGGCGCTATCATCGGTATGCACACCTTCGGCTCCTCGGCGCCGATCAAAGACCTTATGAACAAGTTCGGCTTCACCCCAGATAAGGTGCTGGCGGCGGCGAAAGATCAGCTGGCGCAAGCCAAAAAAGCCAAGGAGACGGCGCAGTGAATCCCCTTAAACAACTTGAAGCCTGCGGCCAGGCCCCCTGGCTCGATTTTCTCCTGCGCAGCTTCACCGCCAAGGGCGAGCTGAAGGCGATGATCCAGAGGGATGGTTTGAAGGGGGTCACCTCCAATCCATCGATTTTCCAAAAGGCCATCGGCGACAGCAACGAATACGCCGGCGCCATCAAGGACTTCCTGGCAGGCGGCGACCGCAGCATCGTGCAGATCTACGAGCACCTGGCCGTGGCCGACATCCAGGCCGCCGCCGACGTGCTCAATTCGGTCTATGATGAGACGGGCGCCCGCGACGGCTATGTCAGCCTGGAATGCTCGCCCTATCTGGCCAACGACACTGAGGCCACGGTGACCGAGGCCATGCACCTGTGGGAAAGCGTCAAGCGCCCCAACCTGATGGTCAAGGTGCCCGCCACTCCGGCCGGCGTCCCGGCCATCCGGCGCATCATCGCCAAGGGCGTCAACGTCAACGTCACCCTCTTGTTCTCCATCGCGGCCTACGAGCAGGTGGTGGAGGCCTATATCGCCGGGCTCGAGGACCTGAAGGCGGCGGGCGGCGACGTGTCAAAAATCGGCAGCGTGGCCAGCTTCTTCGTCAGCCGCATCGATAGCGCCGTGGATAAGAAGCTGGAGGGCCTGACCGACCAGGCCGCCGCCGAGACGCTGAAGGGCAAGGTGGCCATCGCCAACGCCAAGGTGGCCTACACCCGCTATCAGGCCCTGTTCTCCGGCCCGCGCTGGGAGGCCCTGGCTGCCGCCGGCGCCAAGACCCAGCGCCTGCTCTGGGCCTCCACCAGCGTCAAGGACAAGGCGCTGAAGGACACTCTCTATGTGGAGGCCCTGATCGGCAAGGACACGGTGGACACCATTCCCCCCGCCACCATGGACGCCTTTCGCGACCACGGCCTGGTCAAGGCCGACGCCATTGAGGAGGACGTGGAGGGCGCCCGCGCCATCCTGTCCGCTCTGAAGGCTCGGGGGATCATCCTGGACGAGGTCACAGACGCCCTGGTCAAGGACGGGGTGCAGCAGTTCGCCGACGCCTTCGACAAGCTGTTCGGCTCGATCGCCGCCCACCGGCGGGAGATCCTGGGCGACGCCAAGCCGACCCTAGAAATCCTCCCCGGCTCCGAGGCGGCCAAGGCGGCGTTTGCGGCGGAGACGGAGACCTGGCGCCGGGACGGGCTGATCCGCAAGCTCTGGGCGGTGGACAAGTCCCTCTGGAGCAACAGCGACGAGGCCCAGTGGGGTGGCTGGCTGGACATCGTGCAAAAGGAGCTGGCCGACACGCCCGCCCTGGACGCCTTCGCCGCCGATGTGAAGGCGCGCGGCTTCACCGATGTGGTCTTGCTGGGCATGGGCGGATCGAGCCTTGGCCCCGAAGTGCTGAGCGAAACCTTCGGCCGGCAACCGGGGGCGCCGCGTTTTCACATGCTGGACGCCACCGATCCCCAGCAAATCCACGATATCGACGCGGCGATCGCCATCGAGACCAGCCTATTCATCACCTCCTCCAAGTCCGGCGGCACGCTGGAGCCCAACATCTTCACCGACTATTTCTGGGATCGGGTCGGCAAGGCCATCGGCGCGGACAAGGCCGGCTCCCACTTCGTGGCGGTGACCGATCCCGGCTCGCCCTTCGACAAGCGGGCCAAGGCCCTCGGCTTCTCCCACATCTTCTACGGCGTCCCTTCCATCGGCGGCCGCTATTCGGTTCTGTCCAAGTTCGGCCTGGTGCCCGCGGCGGCCATGGGCATCGACATCAAGCGCTTCCTGGAAACGACGCAGCGGATGGTGCGGGCCTGCGGGGCCGATACGCCGCCAAGCGACAATCCCGGCGTGCAGCTGGGGGTGGCCCTGGGCGTCGCCGCCGCTAGGCTCGGGCGCGACAAG
This sequence comes from Caulobacter sp., assembly GCA_026225565.1. Classification (GTDB taxonomy): domain Bacteria; phylum Pseudomonadota; class Alphaproteobacteria; order Caulobacterales; family Caulobacteraceae; genus CAIOYC01. Next base: position 21,152 of record JAMFTA010000075.1, read on the forward strand.
CTCACGATCATTGCTTCGCCGGGCATCGCCGACCTCGGCGCCTGGCTGGAACAGTTGACGGCCGAGAGCACCGGCAAGCAGGGCAAGGGGCTGATCCCGCTCGCCAGCGAGCCGCTGGGCGCCGTGGACAGCTACGGCGAGGACCGCTTCTTCGCCTATCTGGAGCTGTCCGGCCAAGCCGACGCAGCCCAGGAGGCCGCCGTCGCCGCCCTGGCCGCGGCCGGGCACCCCGTCGCCAAGATCGTCGTCAAGGACATCTGGAGCATCGGTCAGGAGTTCTTCCGCTGGGAGATCGCCACCGCCGTCGCCGGCGCGGTCATCGGCATCAATCCCTTCGATCAACCGGATGTGGAAGCCAGCAAGAAGAAGACCAGCGCCCTCACCGAGGACTATGAGACGTCCCAGACCCTGCCCAAGGACGAGCCGATCTTTCGCGAGAACGGCATCGCCCTCTACGCCGATCCGCGCAACGCCGAAGAGCTGGGCAACCACAACACCCTTGAGGGCTATCTGAAGAGCCACTTCGAACGCCTGCGCCCGAGCGACTACGCGACCTTCCTCGCCTATCTGAATCGCAATACCGCCCACACCGAGACCCTGACGGAGCTGCGCACCTTCATCCGCGACAAGACCAAGGTCGCCACCTGCCTCGGGTTCGGGCCGCGCTTCCAGCACTCGACAGGGCAGGCCTACAAGGGCGGGCCCAACACTGGCGTCTTCATGCAGATCACCTGCGACGACCCCAACGACATCGATGTGCCGGGCCACCGCTACAGCTTCGGCGTGGTGAAGGCGGCCCAGGCGCGGGGCGACCTGGGCGTCTTGGACGAGCGGGGGCGGCGGACCCTGCGCGTGCATTTGACGGACGTGGACAAGGGGTTGCCGGAGTTGGCCCGCGCCGTGACGGACGCCCTCGCCTAACCCTTCAAGTTCGGAGCGATCCCATGCAAATCGGCGTAATCGGCCTCGGTCGGATGGGCGGCAACATTTCCCGCCGCTTGATGAAGGCCGGCCACAGTTGCGTGGTGTTCGACGTGAACGCCCAGGCCCGCGCCGCCTTGGCCAAGGATGGGGCGACCGACGCCGCCTCCCTGGCCGACCTGGTCAGGGCTCTGGAGGCGCCCCGCGCCATCTGGGTGATGCTGCCCGCCGGCAAGATCACCGAGGATACGGTGGAGGCCCTGGGCGGCCTCTTGCAAGCCGGCGACATCGTCATCGACGGCGGCAACTCCTTCTACAAGGACGATATCCGTCGGGCCAAAGCCCTGGCCGACAAGCAGATCAGCTATGTGGACTGCGGCACCTCCGGCGGCGTCTGGGGCATCGGTCGCGGCTACTGCATGATGATCGGCGGCCCGAAGGCGGCGGTGGATCGCCTGGACCCAATCTTCGCCGCCCTTGCCCCCGGCGTCGGCGACATCCCTCGGACGCCAGGGCGCGAGACACTCGATCCCCGCGCCGAGCAGGGCTACATCCACGCCGGCCCCACGGGGGCCGGCCACTTCGTCAAGATGGTGCATAACGGCATCGAATACGGGCTGATGCAGGCCTATGCCGAGGGCTTCGACATCCTTCGCAACAAGGATTCCAAAGACCTGCCCGAGGACGAGCGGTTCGAGCTGAACGTGCCCGATATCGCCGAGGTCTGGCGGCGGGGCAGCGTGGTGTCATCCTGGCTCTTGGACCTGGGCGCCATCGCCCTGGCCAAGGATCCGAACCTGGACAACTTCTCAGGCTATGTACAGGATTCCGGCGAGGGTCGCTGGACGGTGGAGGCCGCGATCGAAGAGGCGGTGCCGGCGGATGTTCTGACCGCTTCTCTCTATGCCCGCTTCCGCTCCCGCCAAGAGCACACCTTCGCCGAAAAGGTCCTATCGGCGATGCGCTTCGGCTTTGGCGGCCATCTGGAGGGACAGGAACCCATCGACCCGCAGGAGGCCAAGGAGCGGGTGGCCGCAAAGGCGGCGCAATAGCCATGGCCGACGATCAGACCCATCGCACTGCCGCTCGAACTCCCGCCGCGGCTGAGCCGCACCACCACCCGAGGCCGGCCGCCCCCTGCGCCATGGTCTTGTTCGGCGCCACCGGCGATCTGGCTAAGCGCCTGGTTGTGCCGGCCCTTTATAACCTCGCCTGCTCGGGCATTCTGCCTGAGCATTTCGCCCTGATCGGCGTGGCCCGAGGCGAGGACGATGTGGCAGCCTGGAGCAAGTCCCTCCATGAGGCGCTGATAAGCTTTGTGACCAGCAAATCGGGCACCTTCAACACCGATCGCATCGATGACGCGGCATGGAAGCGGCTGGTGGACGGGATGTCGTTCGTGCAGGGCGATCTGACCAAGCCTGAGCTCTATGAAGAGCTTCGCAGCGCCTTGGACGTGGCGGAAAAGACCCACGGCACGGCCGGCAACGCGATCTTCTACCTCGCTGTCGCCGACCCGTTGTTCGGGCCGGTGATCGATCAACTCGGCAAGGCCAAGCTGGTGGAGCAGACGCACCGGGAGGGCAAGCACGGTCGCACCTGGCGGCGGGTGGTGATCGAAAAGCCGTTCGGGCACAGCCTGGAGTCCGCCCGCGCCCTGGACGCCGACATCCTGAAAACCCTGACCGAAGACCAGATCTTCCGCATCGACCATTTCCTCGGCAAGGACACGGTGCAGAGCATCATGGCCTTCCGCTTCGCCAACGGCCTGTTCGAGCCCCTGTGGAACCGCGACCGTATCGATCACGTGCAGATCACCGCCGCGGAGACCGTCGGCGTCGAACAGCGCGGTGAATTCTACGAGCATACCGGCGCCCTGCGCGACATGACGCCCAACCATCTGTTGAGTCTGCTCACCCTGGTGGCCATGGAGCCGCCAAGCGGCTTTGACGCCGCCTCGGTGCGCGCCCGCAAGGCGGAAGTGCTGAGCGCCATCGCCGCCGCCGATCCGGCCAGGGCGGTGCGCGGCCAGTACGGCGCCGGCGATGTCGGCGGCGCGGCCAAGGCGGCCTATCGCCAAGAGCCCCATGTGGCGCCCGACTCAAACACCGAGACCTACGCCGCCCTGGAGCTGCACATCGACAACTGGCGCTGGGCCGGGGTGCCCTTCTTCCTACGCACCGGCAAGCACCTGTGCGGGCGCATGACCGAGATCGCCATCCGTTTCAAACAGGCGCCCTATTCGGTGTTTCGCGGCACGCCGGTGGAGTCGCTGAAGCCCAATTGGCTGGTGATCCGCATCGCCCCTGGCGAGTGCATCTCCTTGCAGTTCGAGGTGAAGCGGCGCGGTCCGGTGGTGAACCTGGCGGCAGTGAAGATGCAGTTCGAGTATGACGACTGGTTCGAGAAGCAGCCCAACGTCGGCTACGAGACCCTGCTCTATGACGTCATGATCGGCGATCCCACCCTGTTCATGCGCGCCGACATGGTGGAGCAGGGCTGGCGCATCGTGCAGCCTTTGCTGGACGCCTGGGCCGCCAAGGCGCCCGACTTTCCCAACTACGCCTCGGGCTCTGAGGGGCCCAAGGCCGCCGACGACCTGATCGGCCGAAATGGCGACCGGGCGTGGCGTTCGATCAGCGACGCTTGCGGAAATGTCGAATGAGCCGCGCCAAAGACATCCGCCTCTTGCTGTCGGACGTGGACGGCACCCTGGTGACCAAGGACAAGGTGCTGACGCCGGGCGCCATCGCGGCCGCGACGCTGCTGCGCGAGGCCGGGATCGCCCTGGCCGTCACCTCCAGCCGCCCGCCCCTGGGTATGCGGATGCTGGTGGAGCCCCTGGGGCTGATCCTGCCGCTTGGCGGCTGCAACGGCGGCGTATTGGTCAACCCCGACATGTCGGTGATCGAGACCCGGCTGATCGACCCGGCCGCGGCCCGTATCGTCGTCGACTTCCTTTTGCGACAGGGGCTGGACGTCTGGGTCTACACCGAAACCGAGTGGATGGTGCGCGACCCCGCCGCCCCGCACGTGGCCCGCGAGCGCTTCATCCTGCAGTTCGACGCAACGGTGGTGGCGAGCTTCACCGACGCCCATCTCTCTCATGCTGTGAAGATCGTCGGGGTTTCGGACGACTTCCCGCTGATCGCCGCCAGCGAGGCGGCGGCCCAGGCCCTGCTTGGCGCTACCGCCAGCGCCACCCGCTCGGCCGCCTATTTCCTCGATGTCACCAACCCGCTCGCCAACAAGGGCCAGATCGTCCACACCCTAGCCGAGCGGCTGAACATCGCGCCCCAAGAGATCGCCACCATCGGCGACATGCCAAACGACGTTCTGATGTTCAAACAGAGCGGCTTCTCCATCGCCATGGGCAACGCCGACGACGAGGTGAAATCCCAGGCCTGCGTCGTCACCGACAGCAATGAGAACGACGGGTTCGCCAAGGCGGTCAGCCGCTTCCTGCTGGCGGCCAACGCCGCGTGAACCTTAAAGGAGAGCGCCCATGACGCCCCGCGTGAAAGAGATCCTCAGCTGGTACGGCGCCGACAGCCCCGGAACCCTGACAAACCTCGCCCGCATCCTCAATCACGGGCGGCTGGGCGGCACGGGCAAGCTGGTGATCCTGCCAGTGGATCAGGGGTTCGAGCACGGCCCCGCGCGCTCATTCGCGCCCAATCCGCCGGCCTATGATCCCCGCTATCACTTCGAGCTGGCGATCGAGGCCGGCTGCAACGCCTATGCCGCGCCGCTGGGCTTTCTGGAGGCCGGGGCTCGCGACTATGTGGGCGAGGTTCCGCTGATCCTGAAGCTTAACGACGCCGATAGTCTGCTCGATGAAAAGGACCCCAACCAGGCCCTGACCGGCAGCGTTTCGGACGCCCTTCGCCTGGGCTGCTCAGCCATCGGCTTCACCATCTATCCAGGGTCTGGCCATCAGCTGGAGATGTACGGGCAGATCCGCGATCTCGCCGAGGAAGCCAAGGCTGCGGGCCTTGTGGTGGTGATCTGGTCCTATCCGCGGGGCTCGGGCCTCAGCAAGGAGGGCGAAACGGCCATCGACGTCTGCGGCTACGCGGCCCAGATCGCCGCCCAGCTGGGCGCCCACATCGTCAAGGTCAAGCTCCCTTCCGCCCACATCGAACAGGACGCGGCGCGCAAGGTCTATCAGGATCAGCAGATCCCCATCGCCACCCAGGCCGAGCGCGTGCGCCACGTGGTGCAGTGCGCCTTCGCCGGCCGGCGCATCCTGATCTTCTCGGGCGGCGCGGCCAATTTCGACGACGACGCGCTTCTGGCGGAAATCCGCGCCATCCATGCGGGCGGCGGCTTCGGCTCGATCCTCGGCCGCAACTCCTTCCAGCGCACCAAGGAGAAGGCGCTGAAGCTACTGGGCGAAGTGATGGACATCTATGCCGGAGTCCCGGCCGCCGGGGCGCCGGCCGCCTGATGCCGGACGCCGCCGCCCAGCGGGAGATCATCATCGCCCCGTCGATCCTTTCGGCGGACTTCGGCCGGTTGGCCGAAGAGGTTAAGGCAGTGGACGCAGCGGGCGCGGACTGGATCCATGTGGACGTGATGGACGGGCGTTTCGTGCCCAACATCTCCTTCGGCCCGGTGGTGATCGAGGCGGTGCGGCGGGCGACCGAGAAGCCCCTGAACGTCCACCTGATGATCGTCGAGCCGGAACGCTACCTGGCCGACTTCGCCAAGGCCGGCGCCGACCATATCCTGGTGCAGGCCGAACCCGGCTCGACCATCCACCTGCACCGGGTGCTGTCGCAGATCAAGGAACTCGGCAAGAAGGCGGGGGTGGTGCTCGATCCCGCCACGCCCATCGAGATGATCCAATACGTGCTGCCGCTGTGCGACGTGGTTCTGGTGATGACCGTCAATCCGGGATTTGGCGGGCAAACGTTCCTGCCCGAGATGCTGCCCAAGATCGAAAAGCTGCGCCGGCTCTGCGATGAGCGTGGCCTGAACCCGGTGATCGAGGTCGATGGCGGGCAGAATGCCGCGAACGCCCACGCCGCGGTTGCGGCCGGCGCCGCCGCTATCGTCGCCGGCAGCGCCATCTTCGGCCAGCCGGACTATGCCGCGGCCATCGCCGCCATTCGCCAAGGATGCCGCCCATGACCGATGCTCTCGATATCAAGGTTGAGGTCCTGGTCGATCCGAACGCCCTGGCCGAGCGGGTGGCGGCGTGGATGCTGGAGTTGGCCTTGGCCAAGGCGGGGACCTTCGCCATCTGCCTCTCGGGCGGATCGACGCCGGAAATCCTCTATCAACGCCTGGCGCAGGCGCCCTACCGCGACGCCTTTCCGTGGGATCGCACCCACCTCTTCTGGGGCGATGAGCGGTTCGTGCCCAAGAGCGACGACCTCAGCAATTACAAGATGGTGCGGGAGGCTTTGCTCGACCACGCGCCGATCCCCGCCGCCAATATCCACGCCGTTGAGACCGAGGGGCTCAGCCCCGAAGAGTCCGCCGCCGCCTATGCGCGCGATCTGCAGGTCTTCTACGGCGCCGACCGGTTCGATCCCGCGCGGCCGCTATTCGACGTCAATATTCTTGGCCTGGGCACGGACGGCCACACCGCCTCCCTATTTCCGGACAATGCGGTGCTGGAGGAGCGGGAAAAGTGGGTCGCCGCGGTGATCGGGGCCAAGACCGAGGCGCGCATCACCATGACCTACCCCGTTCTGGAGAGCTGCGCCCACGGCGCCTTCCTGGTCGATGGGGCGGGGAAGGCGGATATCCTCAAAAAGCTCCTAGCCGGCGATCAAAGCCTGCCCGCCGCTCATTTGCGTCCGACGGGCGAACTGTTGCTGTTCGCCGACGCCGCCGCGAAGGGCGCGTCATGAGCCAGCTCTACCCCTTAAGCTTTGAGCCGATCTTCCAGTATCGCCTGTGGGGCGGTCGGCGCCTGGGCGCGTGGATGGACAAGCCCCTGCCCGACGGACCCATCGGCGAGGCCTGGATCCTCAGCGACCGGGACGATCACGCCGGCCAGGTGATCGACGGCCCGCTGAAGGGCTCGACCATCGCCGCGCTGATGGCCGCGGACAAGGCGGCCATGCTGGGGGACCTCGCCGGGCGGTTCGACCGCTTTCCCCTGCTGCTGAAATTCCTCGATGTCGCCGAAATGCTGTCGGTGCAGGTGCATCCCCAGGACGATAAGGCCCAGCTGATCCCCAAGGGCGAAAGCGGCAAGACCGAATCCTGGGTGGTGCTGGAAGCCGATCCCCAATGCCGCATCTACGCCGGGCTGAAGGCGCACACAACGGCTGCGGATCTGCGCGCCCTGACCGCCCAAACCGCCGACGACCATCTGGCCAGCTTCAAACCCGAGGTCGGCCAGAGCGTCCTGATCACCGCCGGTACGGTCCACTCCCTCGGCGACGGGGTGATGGTGTTCGAGGTGCAGGAGAACAGCGACGTCACCTTCCGTCTCTACGACTGGGACCATATCGACGCCAAGACCGGCAAGCCTCGGGACCTGCAGGTGGAAGAAGCCCTCCAATGCGTGAACTTCGCCCAGGGCGAGATCAAGCCGGTCACCCCCGTGCAGATGGCCCCATCGCCAGCCAAGCGCGAGCGGCTGATCGACAACCCCCACTTCCGCATGGAGCGCGCCTCGGGCTCAGAGCCCTTTCCGGTGGGCGCAAAGGGCGCGCCGCGGGTCCTGGTCTGCATCGAGGGCCAGGGAAGCGTCGAACACCACGGCGCCGATTTTCCCATGCGGCGGGGCGCGGTGATCTTGCTCCCCGCCGCGGTGGGCGACTGCCTATTTCGCCCCGAGGGACACGCCACCCTGTTGGACATCGCCGTACCGGAGCAGTCATGAAAACCCTGATGGTATTCGATCTCGACGGCACCCTGGCCAAGAGCAAGTCCGCGCTCGACGGGACCATGGCCGCGCACCTGGACAAGTTGATGAGCGTGATGAAGGTCGCGGTAATCTCCGGCGGCGCCTGGCCGCAGTTCGAAAAACAGCTTCTGGCCAACCTGACCACAGACGACGCGCGGCTGACCAACCTGTCGCTCCTGCCCACCAGCGGCACCAAGTTCCTGCGCTATGACGCCGGCCAGTGGAATCAGCTCTACGCCGAAAACTTCACACCGGAAGACAAGACCAGGATCATCGACGCCCTGAACAAGGCGCTGGATCAGTCGGGATTGCGGCCGCAAAAACATTGGGGCGAGGTGATCGAGGATCGCGACAGCCAGATCACCATGTCCGCCCTCGGCCAGGAGGCGCCGCTGGATGAGAAGAAGACCTGGGATCCGGATTTCGAAAAGCGAAAAAAGATCAAGGCCATCCTCGATCCCATGCTGCCGGGCTTCTCGGTCGGCATGGGCGGCGCCTCCTCCATCGACGTGACCCGCCCTGGCGTGGACAAGGCTTACGGCATCCACAAGCTCAAGGAGGTGCTGGGCATACCCATCGAAGACATGATCTTCGTCGGCGACGCCCTATTCCCCGGCGGCAATGACGAGCCGGCCCGCAAGACCGGCGTCACCTGCATCCGAGTGCGCGATCCGGAAGAGACAGGGCGGGTGATCGAAGCCGTCGTCGCCTGCGTGGAGCACCCATGAGCGAGCTCGCGACCCTCCTGACCGCCTATTTGCGGCCCGACGCCTCGCGCACGGTGCTGCGGCCCTTCGTCATCGAAGATCCCGCGACCGGCTTCCCCCGCACCCAAAGGGTGGTCGCCCGGGTGTTGGCCCTCGATCAGGCGCAGCTGGCGAAGGAGTTACAGATCGTCGCCGCCGGCCTGGACGACCGTCATCGCGACACCGAGCATTTGCTGCTCACCCGTTTCGAGCAACTGAAAGGCTTCGCCGAAGGCCGCCCTCCCCTCAGCCGTGATCAACAAAAGCTGATCGGCGCCTATTTCAGCGAAGAGTTCTCGTTCGAATCCGCCGCCCTGTTCAATCCCAGCGTGGTCCGTCATCCGGATCAGTCGGGCGCGGAGGCGGGGAGCGAGCGCATCGTCGTCTCCCTGCGCGGGATCGGCGAGGGCCATATCTCGTCCTTGGCCTTCCGCACCGGCCTTTGGGGCGCCGACGGTCAGGTGACCCTGGACGACCCCAGCGCCTACGCCGTCGGGCCGCGCATCGAGCGCTCCCAAGGGACCAACGGCGAATTGATCGTGCATCTCCTAAACGACGGCGCCCAGGAGATTTCCGAAACGGTGGTCTATCCCTTCATGCCGAGCCAAGGCCGCGGCATCGAGGACTTGCGCATGGTGCAATTTCTCGACGATGACGGCGCCGTCGATTATCGGGGCACCTATACGGCGTTCGATGGCTCGGACGTGCGCCAGGGCCTGCTGCGGACCGCGGATTTCAAGACGTTCGAGATGCGCGGCGTGCAGGGCTCTCACTATAGCGGCAAGGGCATGGCCCTGTTCCCGCGCAAGATCGACGGCCGCTTCATGATGCTCGCACGCCAGGACAACGAGAACATCTGGCTGGTCGCATCGGACGACTACTACACCTGGAACGGCGGCGAGATCATCCTGCAGCCCAAATGGCCCTGGGAGTTCATCCAGTTGGGCAATTGCGGCTCGCCCATCGAGATCGACGAGGGCTGGCTGGTGCTGACCCACGGGGTGGGGGTGGCGCGCAACTATTGCATCGGAGCCTGCCTCCTGGACAAGCACGATCCATCCAAGGTGCTCGGCCGCCTGTCCGAGCCCCTGATGGCGCCCAGGCCGGATTCCCGCGACGGCTATGTTCCCAATGTGGTCTATAGCTGCGGCGCCATACTGCGCGATCGCACACTCCTGATGCCCTACGGGGTCGCCGACAATTTTGCAGCCTTCGCCACGGTCAAGGTGGATGAGCTTTTGGCGGCGATGGCCTAGCCGCGCCTTCTAACCATCCTGCCTTGGCCAAGCCAGGATGGGCGGCGGAGGATCAGATTTCATAAAGCCGCACGGGTCGCCAAAAGCCGGATCACCGACCCTGACGACACCGTGCTAGCCCCATCCGGCAGGTATCAGAAATGATACTTCAGGCGGACGCCGTACATGGTCGGTTGGCCAAGCTGTAAGCTTTCGAAGCCTAGACCGGACGTGGCGAGCCCCGCCGCGTAGACATAATAGTGCTGCCCAGTGACATTGGTGGCGAAGAACGACGCATCGACTGGGTGGCCAAAAACGCCCCGCCAATTGGCGTTCAGGTCCAAGAGGTCGGTCGCCGGTAGAAAGCCGTAGGATTCAAAACCGGAGACCGTGCGGTCGGAGTAGTTGGCGAGTTGCTTGTCGGTATGGGTGAAGGTCGCGCCAACGGACATCTTGCCCAGTGCGTCCGGCACGGGAAGCGTGTAGGCGCCGTTCAGCACGATCTTGTTGGCCGGGCTAAGCGCTAGCTGGTCGCCCACCTTGAAGGGCGCCGACAAGTTAAAGTTGGGATCGTTGTAGCTGGAGAGGTCTGCCACCTGATTGATCCGGGTATAGAGGTAGCTATAGGCGACATCGAAGACCAGTCCCCGGTAGGGCGTGATCGATGCGTTGACTTCGGCGCCATAGATTTCCGAAGCCCCGGCGTTGATCGGCGCCGCCGTGCTGGCCAGGGCCGAGGTCAATTTCTTATTGAATCCGACCTGGATCTGCTGGTTGGTGAAGTCGTTATAGAAGAGGGATGCATCGAACGTAGCGTGAAGGGGCGCTCTGAAACTCGACTTGAAACCCACTTCATAGGTGTTGACCGTTTCCGGCTTCACGATGTCGAGCGGTGCGGTGATGTTCGGCGCGATGGTGCCGGCGCGATAGCCGCGAGAATATTTCGCGTACACAAGCAAGTCTCTGGACGGAGTATAATCGAGATCAAGCATCCAAGTCGGCTTGTTCGATTGTTGATAAAGGTTGCTCGCACAGCCCCGCGGGATGGTCGCTGGCTGTGTACATGCAGAACTGCCCGCCCCAGGGATTAGACCGTAGCTAGGCGGAAAATCTACGAAGAACACCTTCTGCACGGATCGGACTTCTTCTCGGTCCCAGGTGTAGCGGTAACCGCCGGTGAGTTTCAATTGATCGGTGAGCTTGTAGGTGCCTTGACCATAGATGGCCACGTCGTGGGAATAGCTCTGCCCCGCCGTGTAATTTATATCCCCGACGTGTATGGCGCCGCCCGTTAAGGCCAAGCCAATGGGGTCGGTGCATTGGAAGGCGGCGGTATTGGTGCACGACGCCAGGAAGGACGACTGGTTGCCCGCGATGCCGATGGGAAGGGCGGCTTCGAAATAGCCGCCACCCTGCCAGGTAAAGCGATTGTCCAACGCCCTTCCCTGGAATTGCAGTTCCTCGGTGATGGTTTTTTCGTGTGCTGAATCGCCGCCGGGCACGGCATGAACCTCGGTGAAGCCCACGGGGTAGTTGCCGCTGGGGAGGGAGAAGGGAAGCACCACGCCGAACAGGCTCGACACCATATCGTCCTTTAGCTCGGCGTAGCTGGCGATGTTCTTGATCGTCAGGTTATCCGACACCCTCCAGGTTGTCGTGTTGATCGCCTGCCAGGTGGTCAGCTTGGATTCGGGATTGGTCTCTGATTGTTGGAGGTCATAGAAGCCGGAGCCCTGGCTCGCCGCCTGATGCAACGTCAAGGCTGAGAAGACCCCGCCGGGAGCGGCGACCAACTTCTGCACGTCGCCGTAAGTGTTGGAAGTGTTGTAGGAAAAGACGGTATAGTTTTCAATGGACTGCGTCACATCGACCACCAGGCTGGCCCGGAACGCGGTGTAATTGACGTTGGAAAGATGCTGAGGCCCGATGCCGCTGGTGTTGTTCAAATAGCCGTCACGAAGCTGATGATCGACACCGAGACGAAGGCGCACGGAGTCGTTGATCGGCGCGTTCACCACGGCTTCCAGCCGGCGCATGTCGTAATTGCCGTAAGACCCTTCCACATAGCCCTCGAACCGGTCCGTGGGCTTTTGGGGCACAAGAAGAACGTCGCCGCCGGTGGTGTTCTCGCCGAACAGGGTGCCCTGGGGGCCCTTCAGCACCTGCACGTTCTGCAGGTCGAAGAAGCTTCCCGGGCCCGCGCCGTCGCCGGCGGTGATGCCGTTGGAAAGCGCCCGCGGCGCGACGACATCGGCGAAGAACACTCCCACCGACGGCGCCGTGCCGATCTCCTGGACGAAACCGCGAATGGCGTAGCTGGAGTTGTCGCCGCCGAAGTTGCTGTTGGCCGACAGCGACGGCGTGATGCGAGCCAAGTCCTGAGAATTGACGATATTGGCGTTCGCGAGGGTTTGCTGATTAAACACCGATATAGAAATCGGCACATCCTGCAGGCGCTCTTCGGTGCGGCGCGCGGTCACGACGATCGTCGCGACGTCGGGGGCCGCTGCATCGGGCGCCCTGGATGGGGCGGGCGTCGCAGCGGTCTGCGCCATGGCGGGAACCGCCAAGCCAGCGCCCAGCACCGTCGATGCACACAGAACCGATTTCAGAAAACTGTTCATCATTCCCCCAAGAGTTATTTTTGCCCATGTTGGCAAATTGATAAGATATTTTAAGGGCATCCCATAAATTGATCAATACCCCTGCTTGAGAATAATCGTGCGCCGCGTCCGCCGGCTCCTAGTGAAGTCCAAAAGGCGTAGAGGCGCGCGCTGGGCGCAGGCGCGGGGAATTATCGCCCCATGCCTCCATGAGGCTCGCGGAATTTTGAATACTTAATCTGAGATGAAATTGGAAAGAAATTTCTTGTCCGCTACATTGCGGTATATCGAAATAACGGCGCCGATTCTATACTCGTCTTACTTGAGCAACTACGATCTCATTAAAAAACTGAGGCTGCGCCTTCAAGAGGGGAGCGGACGAACATCCCGCCTGTTACCTGGACATCATTGGAAGGCGCCCGCTTCTATGGAACCGAGCCTCCATAGTGGCCGATCCGGGCGACGAGATCGTAGGCTATCCCGACGAAAAGCTGACGGACGGATGTAATGCGCTCATGGGCGCGCCACGTGCTGCGATCTACCGAAAGGCAGGCCGCGCCGGGGGTTATCTGCAACAGTCGCGCCGTCTTGGCGTCACAGTTCACCGCGGCGATCTTCGTTTCCGCCTCGGTCCAGGGCACAGCCCGCAGAAGCCAGCTTCCCGGCGGATCGACCGCGAGGTCCGCATCGCCCATCTGCGGCACGGCGGCGAGGCTGACCAGCCGATCCTCCAGGGCCAGGGGCAGAGTGTCCGCGAAATGCAGTCCCCTCAGCTCAAGGAGTTGGCCCGCGCCCGCCAGGGCGATCTCATCCGGGCGCCCGCGAACGGGCGGACGGACCTTTCGGGAGAGGAGCTGGAAGCGATAGGCCTGCCCGCGCGCCGCCACCTCCACCGGCAGGTCCGGCACGTCCAGGATCATGGAATGGACCTTGGGCCGGGCCACCACGGACCCGGCGCGCTTGTTGCGCTCGATCAGACCCGCTGACGAGAGGGCCGAAAGCGCCTTGCTCACCGTCATGCGCGAACAGCCGTAAAGCTGCATCAGCTCGTGCTCCACGGGAATGCGGGCGCCAGGCTGAAGGGCGCCGGAAAGGATGCGACCTTCGAAATCGGTGCGGATGCGCTCGTGCAGGGCCAGCGCGGTCACGCCATCAGGTCCAGAAGGGTCGCCTTGTAGCGCGCCGCTAAAGCCTCCCGCGCCCCATGATGGCCGCCGCTGACCCGTTTCACCCCCCGCCGCCACACCCCGTCGATAGCCGCGCGGCCCGCGGCGAAGATCATGCCGTCGATCAGCGCATCCTCGCGGCGATGGGCGAGGGACGGATGCTCGGTGTCCAGACTGAGGAAGTCGGCGGCCAGGCCCGGGGCGATGCCCGCGTCGACGCCCAGAGCCTGCGCGCCCCCCGCCAGGGCCGCCGCGTAGAGATCGCTTCCGGTGGAACGGCCAGGAGCCATGGCCATCAGGTTGCGGCCACGGCGCGCCAGCCGCTGGGCATATTCCAGAAGACGCAACTCCTCGCTCAGGTCGATCATCACATTGGAGTCCGACCCCACGCCATATCGGCCGCCCGCCGCCAGGAAGGTCGCCGCGGGAAACACCCCGTCCCCCAGATTGGCTTCGGTGATGGGGCAGAGGCCGGCTGTTGCGCCAGAGCGGGCCAGGGCGCGGGTCTCATCGTCGGTCATGTGGGTGGCGTGCACCAGGCACCAGCGGCGGTCAACGGAGGCATGATCCAAGAGCCATTGCACCGGCGAAGCGCCGCTCCACGCCCGACAATCCTCCACCTCCTTGATCTGCTCAGCCACATGGATGTGGATCGGCCCATCGCCGGCGAGGGTCTCCAGGGCGGCAAGCTCCTCCGGGGTGACGGCGCGGAGGCTGTGGGGCGCCAGGCCCAGCACCCCGTCCGGCAGGTCTTTCAGGACTTGGCAAGCCTGCTCCAGCAGACGGGCGAAGCTGTCCAAATTGTGCAGGAAGAGCCGCTGCCCCGGCCCAGGCGCGGCGCCGCCAAAGCCGGCGTGAGCGTAGAAGACCGGCAGGTGGGTCAGGGCGATGCCGGTCTCGTCCGCGGCGGCGGCGATGGCGCGGGTCATCTCCGCAGGGTCGGCGTAGAGCTTCCCCTCCGGGTCGTGGTGCAGATAGTGGAACTCGCCCACCCGGGTGAAGCCGCTCTCCAGCATCTCCACATAGGCCTGGGCGGCGATGGCGTGCAGTTGCTCAGGATTCAGCCGATCGACGAAGCGGTACATGACTTCCCGCCAGGTCCAGAAACTGTCCGCCGACGGCCCGCGCACCTCCGCCAACCCCGCCATCCCGCGCTGAAACGCATGGCTGTGCAGATTGGGCATTCCCGGCAAAACGGCCCCGAGGCGCTCATCCCCAGGCGACGCCGCCACGGCCGTCTCCACGGACAGAAATAGGCCGCCCCGCACCACCGCCCGAACATCCGTGGCCCACCCGCCGGGCAAGAGAGCCTCGCGCATATGAAAGGCGTGATCGTCTGGGCGAAGCGCGCTCATGGAAAGACGGTCCCTATCGGCCAATAATGTCTATACATTATACCGGATCGATGCAATCTTTAGCGGCGATGAAGAGGTCGGACATGAGGTGCGACAAAATCTGGACCGGGGCGCGGCTGGCGACCATGGCGGCGGATGCGCCCGGCCTGGGCCTTGTGGCCGACGGCGTGGTCGCGGCGCGGGACGGGCTGATCCTCTACGTCGGTCCGGCCGCCGACGCGCCGGACCTGGATGCCGGGGAAACCATCTCCTGCGAGGGCCGATGGATCACGCCGGGCCTGATCGACTGCCACACCCACCTGATCCACGCCGGCGACCGGTCCCATGAGTTCGAGCTGCGGCTACAGGGCGCCAGCTATGAGGAGATAGCGCGGGCGGGGGGCGGCATCGCCTCCACCGTAAGGGCCACCCGCCAGGCCAGCGAACAGGACCTGGTCGACGCCGCCCGCCTCCGAATCGACGCCCTGATTGCCGAGGGGGTGACCACCGTCGAGATCAAGTCCGGCTATGGCCTCACCACCGCAGACGAAGCGCGGATGCTGCGGGCGGCCCGGCGGCTGGGGCGAGAGCGCTCCGTCCGCGTCGCCACCACCTTCCTCGGCGCCCACGCCCTGCCGCCCGAGTTCGTCGGCGATCCGGACGGCTACATCGATATGATCTGCACCCAAATGCTGCCCGCCATCGCCAGCGAAGGTCTGGCCGACGCGGTGGACGCCTTTTGCGAAGGGATCGGCTTCACCTTAGAGCAGACGGCGCGGGTGTTCGACGCCGCCGCCGCCCACGGGCTCCCCGTCAAGCTGCACGCCGAGCAGTTGTCCAACCTCCACGGCGCCGCCCTCGCCGCCCGTTACGGCGCCCTTTCCGCCGATCACCTGGAACATCTCGACGTAGCCGGGGTCGCGGCCATGGCCAGGGCTGGAACGGTGGCCACCCTCTTGCCCGGCGCCTTCTATTTCGTGCGCGAGACCAAGCTGCCGCCCATAGCGAGCCTCCGCGCCGCTGGCGTGCCGATCGCCCTGGCCACCGACTGCAATCCCGGCACCTCGCCGCTGACCTCCCTGCTGCTAGCGCTCAACATGGGCGCGACCCTTTACCGCCTGACCGTGGAGGAGTGCCTCTTGGCCGTCACCCGCAACGCCGCGCGCGCCTTGGGCCTCAGCGCCCAGATCGGTGGGCTGGAAGCCGGCAAGAGCTGCGACCTGGCCATCTGGGACATCGAGCGGCCCGCCGAACTTGTCTATCGGATGGGGTTCAATCCCCTCAATGCCCGCGTCTGGAGAGGCCAGTGAAGACGATTATCTTGAAGCCTGGGCGGGTCAGTTTGGCGGAGTGGCGGGCGATCTATCGCGGCGCGCCGGTAGCGCTCGACCCCGCTTGCGCTCCCATTATCGCTGAGAGCGCGGCGGCGGTGACCCGCATCCTGGCCAAGGGCCAGCCGGTCTATGGCATCAACACCGGTTTTGGAAAGCTGGCCAGCGTCCGCATCGAGGCCGACGATCTGGCGACGCTCCAGCGCAACATCGTGCTTTCCCACGCCGCTGGCGCGGGCGTCCCCTCCCCCGCCCCCATCGTCCGGCTGATGATGGCCTTGAAGATCGCCAGCCTGGCCCAGGGCGCCTCGGGCGTGCAGCCAGGGACCATGGCGCTCTTGGACGCCATGCTGGCCAAGGGTCTGACCCCGGTGGTCCCTTCCCAGGGTTCGGTGGGGGCCAGCGGCGATCTTGCGCCCCTCTCCCACATGGCCGCCGCCATGATCGGCGTCGGCGAGATCGAAGTCGGCGGCCGCCGGCTTGCCGCTGAGGCGGCTCTGGCCAGCGCCGGCCTCGCCCCCGTGCAACTCGGACCCAAGGAGGGGCTGGCGCTTTTGAACGGCACTCAGTTCTCCACCGCCAACGCCTTGGCCGGCCTGTTCGAGACCGAGCTGCTCTATCGCTCCGCCCTGGTCACCGGCGCCCTGGCCACCGAGGCGGCCAAGGGCTCCGACACCCCCTTCGATCCGCGCATCCACGCCCTGCGCGGCCACGCCGGCCAGATCGAAACCGCCGAGGCCCTCCGCGCCCTGATGGCCGGCTCGCCGATCCGCGCCTCTCACCTGGTGGACGACGTGCGGGTGCAGGACCCCTATTGCCTGCGCTGCCAGCCCCAGGTGATGGGCGCGGCGCTTGACGTGCTCCGCCAAGCCGCCGCCACCCTGGCCATCGAAGCCAATGGGGTGACCGATAATCCGCTGATCTTCCCCGAGACGGACGAGGCCCTTTCCGGCGGCAACTTCCACGCCGAGCCGGTGGCTTTCGCCGCCGACATGATCGCCCTGACCATTTGCGAGATCGGCTCCATCGCCGAGCGCCGCATCGCCATGCTGGTGGATCCCGCCCTATCGGCCCTGCCAGCCTTTCTGACGCCGAAACCGGGCCTGAACTCCGGCTTCATGATCCCGCAGGTGACCGCCGCCGCCCTGGTCTCGGAGAACAAGCAGCGCGCCTATCCGGCCAGCGTCGATTCGATCCCCACCTCGGCCAATCAGGAAGACCACGTCTCCATGGCCGCTCACGGCGCCCGGCGCCTTTTGGAGATGGCGGCCAACGCCACAGCCGTGGTCGGCATCGAGCTGCTGGCCGCCGCCCAGGGATGCGATTTCCATGCCCCCCTCACCTCCAGCGGTCCCCTGGAACGGGTTCGCCATCGCCTGCGCGAGAGGGTGGCGACCCTGACCGACGACCGCCATTTCCACCCGGACATGGAGGCGGCCAACGCCCTGGTCCGCTCGGGCACGGTGATCGACGCCGCGGCGCTGGACCTTCCAAGCGTTGCGCCGGCGCTATCCGCATGACCGGCTGGCTGGAGATCGGCCGCGGCGACGCGCCCCTGGTGGTGGCCTTTCCCCACACCGGCACGGACATCCTCCCGGATATCGAAGCCGGCTTCGTCTCGCCCTGGCTGGCCAGGCGGGACGCCGACTGGTGGGTCCATGAGCTCTACGCCTTCGCCAGGGCGCTGGGCGCCACCACGGTGCGGACCCGCCTTTCCCGCTCCGTTATCGATGTGAACCGCGACCCTTCGGGCGCCTCCCTCTATCCCGGCCAGACCACCACCGAGCTTTGCCCAACCTCAACCTTCGACGGCGACCCGCTCTACGCCGGCGAGCCGCCCTCAGCGGACGAAATCGATCGTCGCCGGCGACTCTACTTCGATCCCTATCACGACGCTTTGCAGGGCGAGATCCAACGCCTGCGCGCCCCGCACGGCCGGGTGGCGCTTTACGACGCCCACTCCATCCGCAGCCGCATTCCCCGATTGTTCGAAGGCGAACTACCCCTGTTCAACATCGGCACCAACGGCGGCCTGGCCTGCGGAACGGCCTTAAGCGACGCCATTGAGGCGATCTGCGCCAAGAGCGGCTACAGCCATGTGCGAGACGGCCGCTTCAAGGGCGGCTGGACCACCCGCCACTACGGCCGCCCGGCGGACGGCGTCCACGCCATTCAGATGGAGCTTTCCATGCGCGGCTATCTGACCGAGCCCGCCGTGCCGACGCCAGACAATTGGCCTGCGCCCTGGTCGCCGGAAACGGCGGCGGGGCTGCACCCCCACCTCGTCGCCATCCTCAACGCCTGCCTCGCCTTCGCCAAAGCCTAGAGAGCCGTCATGACCCTGCCCGTGAGCCGTATCGACAATAGCCGCGTCATCCGCGCCGCCACCGGGACCACCCTGACGGCCAAGAGCTGGCTGACCGAAGCGCCCTTGCGGATGCTGATGAACAACCTGCATCCGGACGTGGCCGAACGCCCCGAGGAGCTGGTGGTCTATGGCGGCATAGGCCGGGCGGCGCGGGACTGGCGAAGCTATGACAAGATCGTCGAAACCCTGACGCGCCTGGAGGCCGACGAGACGCTCCTGATCCAGTCGGGCAAGCCTGTGGGCGTGTTTCGCACCCACGCCGATGCGCCCCGGGTGCTGATCGCCAACTCCAACCTGGTGCCCAAGTGGGCCACCTGGGAGCACTTCAACGAACTGGATCGTAAGGGACTGGCCATGTACGGCCAGATGACCGCCGGCTCGTGGATCTACATCGGCGCTCAGGGCATCGTGCAGGGCACCTACGAAACCTTGGTGGAGATGGGTCGCCAGCATTACGCGGGAGACCTCGCCGGGCGCTGGCTGCTGACCGCCGGTCTCGGCGGCATGGGCGGCGCCCAGCCCCTGGCGGCGGTGATGGCGGGGGCCTCGTGCCTGGCCGTCGAATGCCAGCCGTCGCGGATCGAGATGCGCCTTCGAACCGGCTACCTCGACCGCGCGGCCGAGACCATCGAAGAGGCCCTGGCCGTTATCGAGCAGGCCAAGCGGGACAAGCAGCCGGTGTCCGTGGGGCTCCTCGGCAATGCGGCGGAGGTGCTGCCCGAGCTCTACCGCCGGGGGGTGCGTCCCGACCTCCTCACCGATCAGACCTCCGCCCACGACCCCATCAACGGCTATCTGCCGGCGGGGTGGACTCTGGACGCCTGGGCCGCCGCCCGCGAGCGAAATCCCCTGTCCGTGTCCAGGGCCGCCAAAGCGTCTATGGCCATTCACGTCCGGGCCATGCTCGCCTTCCAGGCCGCCGGCGTCCCAACGGTGGATTACGGCAACAACATCCGTCAGATGGCCAAGGACGAGGGGGTCGCCAACGCCTTCGACTTCCCCGGTTTCGTGCCCGCCTATATCCGCCCGCTGTTTTGCCGGGGGATCGGGCCGTTCCGCTGGGTCGCCCTCTCCGGCGATCCGCAAGACATCTACAAGACCGACGCCAAGGTCAAAGAACTGATCCCCGACAATGCGCCCCTGCATAAGTGGCTGGATATGGCGCGGGAGAAGATCCAGTTCCAAGGCTTGCCGGCCCGCATCTGCTGGGTGGGACTGGGCGACCGGCACCGCCTGGGCGTGGCCTTCAACGCCATGGTGGCGTCCGGCGAGCTGAAGGCGCCGGTGGTGATCGGGCGCGATCACCTGGATAGCGGCTCTGTCGCCAGCCCCAACCGGGAGACCGAGGCCATGCGGGACGGCTCTGACGCGGTGTCCGACTGGCCGCTCCTGAACGCCCTCCTCAACACCGCCTCGGGCGCCACCTGGGTGTCCCTGCACCACGGCGGCGGAGTGGGCATGGGCTATTCCCAGCACGCCGGCATGGTCATCGTGGCCGATGGCACGCTTGAGGCCGCCCGCCGGCTGGAGCGGGTGCTGTGGAACGATCCTGCCACCGGGGTGATGCGCCACGCCGACGCCGGCTATGACCTCGCCCTCGACTGCGCCCGCGACAAGGGCCTCGACCTGCCCGCCATCCTCGACCGGCCATGATCACCCTCCTGCGGGCGGCCGACCGTCGGGCGACGCCCTGGAAGAACGGGGTCGGCATAACCTGGGAGATCGCGGCGTTCCCGGCCGGAGCGGGGATGGACGACTTTGCTTGGCGGCTCAGCATTGCCGAGGTCGTCACCGAGACCGCCTTCTCGGTGTTTCCCAACGTCGATCGCATCCTCGCCGTGATCGAAGGCGAACTGGCGTTGACGGTAGAGGGGGCGCCCCAGCCGGTGCGGCTAAACGCCAGCGTCTCCCCTTACGCCTTTGCTGGGGACGCCAATGTGCGGGGCGATCCCGTGGCCGGTCCGGTTCGGGACCTCAATCTCATGGTTCGCCGCGGCCATAGGGCGAGCATGGCGCGTCTGAACGTCGAGACGCCGCTGAGCATAGGCTTCAATGAGACCGCCATAGTCGTCGCCATGGATAATAGGGAGATTGCCGTAGGTGACGAGCGCTTCACGCTGGCGCCGCTCGACGCGCTGCTCATTCAAGCCGCTGGAGCCGTGCGAGCGCCGATCCAAATCAACGCCGCTGGTTTTATTGTCATGGTGCAGGAGACTGATGTTTAAAAATAGAGTTTAGGGGCTTTCACGCCCATACCCGCCCTGGTCGCGTCGATTTTCGCGTCGTTTCATCAGTGACGCCAGGGCGCCGACACCCGCCGCCGAATAGACCCCATAGCCACAGACTTGATCGACCGTCATACTCATCATCAGATCGATCCTGGGCAGAAGGTGCGCAGTCGGGTGACTAAGGGTGCTCAACAGCTGGAAGGCGGCGGCGAACAGGGTCCAAACCCGCCCAACGACAAGCGCCATCGGCAAAAAAAACGCCAGCACGGCTAAATCGACCAAGAAGAACCGGGCGTCCTGGTCCATCCAATCGAGCTTGTACTGAACAAGCGGCGTGAGCAGGTTCACCACGAAAAGCACCAGGCCCGCCCACCGCTCGATCCGCCTGCCGCCGACGATGGCGAAGAGCGAAAGGAGGGTGAAGCAGGCGTAGTTGAATTGGCCAAGCGGCGTGTGCAGAAACAAGGGGCGTCTCCCACGTCAGCGCCGATGGATGCGACCGCCGACCATCCAAATACTACACCAAGGGCGCGGGTTCAGGCAGGCTCCGATTGACCTTATCCGCCGCGCCCATGGCGGTGACGGGAAGCGGCTTGATGGCGCGGCGTTTCACCAGCGACGCCAAGGCGCCGCCCGCAACCGCCAAGTAGACCCCGTAGCTATAGACTTGAAAGACCGTGATATAGACCCAGGGATTGATCCCGGGCAGGAAGTGGGCGGCGGGGTGGCTGAGGGTGCTCAAAAACTGCAGGGCGGAGGCGAACAAGGTCCAAACGCGCCCAACGAGAAGCGCCGCCGGCAAAAAGAACGACAGCATGGCCAAATCGATCAAGAAGAACCGAGCGTCCGGATCCATCCAATCGAGCCTATCCTGAACGAGCGGCGTGAGAAGGTCCGCCACAAGAAGCACTACGCCCGCCCACCGCTCGATCCGCCCTCCGCCAACGATGGCGAAGAGCGAAAGGAGCGTGAAGCAGGCGCAGTTGAATTGGCCAAGAGGAGTATGCGGCAGCAAAGGGCGTCTCCGACGTCAGCGCCGCTCGATGCGACCTCTGACGATCGAAATACTACACGAAAGACGCCGGTTCGGGCACGGTCTGATTGGGCTTATCCGCAGGGCCTGTAGCGGTGACGGGCTGCAGCTTCATGGCGCGGCGCAGCACCTCCAGCCTGTTGTGGCCAAGCACCACCTCGCCCCGGGCGACGCCGAGGGTGGCGGTCGCCTGGCAAAGGGCGGCGAACACGTCCTGGCCGGCCACCGCCGAAAGTCCCGCCGTAGTCCTATAGGCCGGAAGGCGCCCGACCAGACCGCCCACGGCGGCCAGGGCGGCGTCTATAGCGCCCTCGGCCTGGGCCAGGTCATGGGACAGATCTTGGGCGACGTCCTGAGCTTCTGACATTGCTTTTCCCCTCGCGCTCAAGCGGTAAGCCGAGCCCGTTGTTGACGTTGATGAATAATGGATGGCTATCGCGCGGTGTGGGACTGGTCCCGAAGCGCGTTCAGAAACGCGAAGACTCCCACGACGGAGCCGCCCACGACCAAGGCCAAGACGGCCGCGATCGCGAGGACCAGGGAAAGACGGATCAGGACGACGGCGGCATAGGCGCCTCCGTCGATCCCAGGCCGTCCGTCACGGCCAATGTTATGATAGCGATTTCCCGAAGCACGCCACCAGGCGTCAAGAAGCGCGCCTGCTTGCGTAACCCATCGACCAAAGGGCTCGTCATCTGTCGGCGGAGGGGAGATGTGGCGATCGATAGGAGTATCTGCTCGAGCTCCTCCCAACTGGTGTCCTGCAAGGCCAAGGCCCGTTGTGGCGTGATCGGTTTCATGGGTCGTCCCTGCTGACGGCCCTGGGTGGAGCGTTTCCTCGTCCGCCTCAATCGCCGACGGTTGAGGTATCAACCGTTGAGGCGACGTCACCAGCTCCTGTTCCGCCAGGAGACGCGCGGCTTCGACCCGGCTGGCGACCCCGAGCAGCTGGAGCGAACTCCTAATGTAGCTGTCGACCGTGTTCGGGCTGACGCCCATGACCACGGCGATCTCCTTGGATCGAAGGTGTTGGTACACAAGTCTTAGTGCAGCCCTTTGTTGGGGCGTGAGCCGATCTACCTTGGCTTCGATCTGCAAGCCCGTTCCCGCCTCCTCCTGCCTGCCCGCAAAAAGCGCCGCCTTGGCTGCTTTTTAAGCGAGGGGGCTTTTGGCCTCACTATGGGTAGACCCGCCTAAATGTGAAGCTATAAGTGGAAAATGGCGCGACAAACACCGCGGCGCCGGATTTTATCCCGCGCACTTGACCAGGCTGGAAATGAGCAGCTGGAGCGCATTTTGGGTTTTGCGATCCAAACTGCCTATGGACTGCACCGCTGGAACAGCCGCCACCGCCGCCAACACCTTGTTTCCGGTGTCCATATCGATGACTTCGGTTCGCTCGCTCGGCAATCCGTCGAAGAAGAAGTCGATGGGCGCGCTCAGCCGCTGGCCCGCCATGAACAGCATAGAGGCGGACATCCGATTCGCGCCGCGCTCGTATTTCTGGATCTGTTGAAACGTTACGCCCAGGGCCTCCCCCAAGCTGGACTGGCTGACCCGAATCTGCTTGCGCCTGAACATCAGGCGAGCGCCGACGTGGACATCGATGGGGTGAGGGGTGCTCTTAGCGGCCATGCCCGCCTGGATAGCAAATTTCACAGAAATGGATAGCGCCCTCGTCCACGGATACCGTCCGGCTCACCCTGTCTTGCTATTAATTCAAGCTGCTATCCCCCCTTCTGGCGGGATATAGGGCTGGGCCCGCCACAGCGAGTTTGTCATGACCGCCGAGATCGCTCCGTTCCAGGCCATCGGCGTCAGCCGCCTCGCCCACGCCCTGCAGGCGGAGGGCCGCTCCATCATCCATATGGAATTCGGTCAGCCCTCCACCGGCGCGCCGCGCGCCGCCATCGCCGCCGCCCATCGCGTGCTCGACACCGACGGCATGGGCTATTGGGAGAGCCCTGAGTTAAAGGCCCGATTGGCCCGCTACTATGACGAAACCTACGGTGTGCAGGTCGAGCCGGACCGGTTCATCCTGACGTGCGGCGCATCGCCGGCCCTGGTGCTGGCCCTGATCTCCAGCTTTTCCCCCGGCGACCGGGTCGCCCTCGCCCGGCCGGGCTATATCGCCTATCGCAATACTCTGCTGAGCCTGCACATGGTCCCGGTGGAGATCCCTTGCGGCGGCGAGACACGTTATCAGTTGACCGCCGCCAGCCTCGCCGCGCTCGATCCCGCCCCCGACGGCGTGATCATCGCCAGCCCCGCCAATCCCACCGGAACCATCATCACCGCCGAGGAACTGAAGGCTATCGCCAAGGTTTGCCAAGACCGTAAGATCCGCATCGTCTCCGACGAAATTTATCACGGCCTGAGCTATGTGGGGCCGACGCGGTCGATGCTCGAATTCGAGCCCGACGCCCTGGTGATCAACAGCTTCTCCAAATATTTCAGCATGGTGGGCTGGCGCCTGGGTTGGCTCTTGGCGCCGCAGGCGCATCTGCATCGCGCGCGGGCCTATGTCGGAAACCTCTTCCTGACGGCGCCCTCCCTTAGCCAGCACGCCGCTTTGGCGGCCCTGGATAGCCGCGAGGAGTTGGAGGGCCATGTGGCGGTCTACGCCGGCAATCGGCGGCTATTGTTGAACGCCCTGCCGAGCTTGGGCTTGAACGCCATCGCCCCCCCGGACGGCGCCTTCTACATCTACGCCAACATCGCCCACCTTACGGACGACAGCCTTGCCTTTTGCCAGGCCATGTTACGCGAGACGGGCGTGGCGACGGCGCCCGGCGTCGATTTCGATCCTGTCGAGGGGCGGCGTTTCATCCGTATGAGCTTCGCTGTCTCGGCCGCGGAAACCGAAGACGCCATCTCGCGCATAATACCCTGGTTCGCCAAACACGGCAGGCTGAAAGCCGCCCAGACCGGCGATTGAGCGCAAAACCACCGCATTCCGGCGTCGATCCCCGACCAATGGGCGGCGAAGGCCTTGTCGGTCGCGAAGGTCAGATATAAATTTGACAAAAACGATAAATTTCTTCGATGGCTTGAAAAAGCCTTATGGCAGGCCCGTTTCGCGCCCTTCCCTCGCCGGCCGTCGAGCGGCTTGGCCCGCTTTCGATCATGATTATTTCCTCTTGACTAAGAATAATTCGCTTTTCAGTTGAAAAGCTGTACTCTCTTCGAATCCGCCGTTGCGCGGCATGGCCAATAAGAGCCGATCGGAGGAATAAATGACCGCTTTCTACCATCACCGGGTTCGGCCGCAGTGGGGCCGCTTGACCATTGTGCCTGCGGCCGTCCTGTGTTGGGCGGCGATCATAGCCGCAGCCTTTGCGCTCTTTACCCTGCGATAGCTGAGACGTTTGCCGCCAGGACGTTATTAAGCCGGCCGGTCGGCCCTGGGTCCAGCAGGCCCTCGGTCTCATCGCCGAGACACCGCTTCCTGGCTACTGGCGGCAAAACGCCATGGCGGACATCCCGCCATGGACCTTTTCCGACCATAGCTGCACCATGGCGCATCGACGCCGATGTAGAGAACTCCCATCCCATTAGATCGGCTTGCCGGACCATGCAGTTGGTCTGATGCGGTGCTGGTTTTGCTGCACCGGCGAACCGGCGTAGACGTTCGGCCATCCTGCCGGGCGACCGGCGGCGATCTTGCAAACTGGGGGTTCGATGGCGAGACTGAGGAAGACCGGCGCGGCGATCACCGCGATCGCAGGCTATCTGGCCCTCGCGGGCGCGCCCTATGCGGCGGCTGCCCCCGCGCCCAGCGTCGGCGACATTCCGGCTTCGTTCGTCCAGCCCGAGGCGCAGAACGACTACAACAAGCGGGTGGAGATGATCCCCATGCGCGATGGGGTGAAGCTCTACACCGTCATCATCATTCCCAAGGGCGCGAAAAGCGCGCCGATCATCCTCACCCGCACCCCCTACAACGCCAAGAAGCGCGCGGAGCGTATGCCCGGCTCCTCGATGCTGGCGCTGCTGCCCCTGGCCGACGAAGGCTTCGTCAAGGCCGGCTATATCCGCGTCTTTCAGGACGTGCGCGGCAAGTA
>JAMFTA010000001.1 GCA_026225565.1 Caulobacter sp.
CGCCTCGATCCCCAAAAGGTCGAGCGCCTGCTCCAGCTGCCCCAGGGTGGCGATCGACAGGCTGAGCCGCGAGGCCCGCACATCGGGGGGCCCGGCGGCCAGCACCGGACAGGCGGCGTAGAATTTCGAAAAGCTCTGCGCCAACCGATAGGCGTGCTCAGCGATCAGATTGGGCGCGCGGCGGTCATAGGCCTCGCTCACCGCGTGGTCGAAGGCGTCCAACGTCAGCACCAACTCCCGCTCGGCCGGCTCGGTGATGGCGATCACGCCGGCCTCGGCGCCCTGATCGGCGGCCTTGCGCAAGAGGGATTTGATCCGCACCGCCTGGTAGAGCAGGTAGGGTCCGGTCTTGCCCTCAAAGCTGGTGAAACGATCCAGATCGAACACATAGCTGGTGCCGCGATAGTTGCAGAGGTCGGCGAATTTCAGCGCCGCCACCGCCACCTTGTGCGCCGTGGCTTCGAACTCTTCCGGTGAGAAGTCCGCGCCCAGACCCGCCTCGCGCAACCGTTCGCGCGCCTTGTCCCGCGCCATCACGATCAGGTCGTTCAGCTTCAGAACGCCGCCCTCGCGGGTCTTGAACGGCTTGCCGTCGGCGCCGTTCATGGTGCCAAAGCCGATGTGCTCAAGCGTGCCCTCGGCGGCGTAGCCGGCCAGGAAGGCGGCGCGGAACACCTGCTCGAAATGGTCCGCCTGGCGCTGGTCTACCACATAGAGGATCAGCTCGGGGTCCTGGCTCTGGCGCCGGTCGACGATGGTGGCCAGATCCGTGGTGCCGTACATGGACGAGCCTTCCGACGAGACCACTAGGAGCGGCGGGAGCTCGCGCTTATCGCCTTCCTTGGCGATGCGGACGATCCGCGCGCCCTGATCGGCCACCAGTAATCCCTTGGCGTCCAGGTCCTGGATCATGGCCGGGATCAGGGGATCGGCGTCGCTCTCGCCCTTCCAGAGGTCGAAATCGATACCTAGCGCATGGAACTCCCGCTCCAGCGCCACCCGGCTGATCAGCACGAATTGCCGCCAGAGGGCGCGGTAGCCCGGGCGGCCGGCCTGCAGCTCGGCGGTGGCGCGGCGGGCGCGGTCGCGATAGTCAGGCTCGGCCTTGGCCCGGGCGGCGGCGATCGGATAGAGCCGCTCCAGATCCTCAAGGCTTACCGGGCTCTCCTGCTGAAACGGCCCTTCCCCTTCGCTGAGGAAGGACAGCTCCGGCTGCTCGTCACCCACGGCTACAATCAGAAGGCCCATCTGAAAGCCCCAGTCGCCGAAGTGGGCGTCGCCCCACACCTGGTCGCCGCGAAAACGGAAGATGCGCTTGATCGCCTCGCCGATGATGGAGGCGCGCAGGTGCCCCACATGCATGGGCTTGGCCACGTTCGGCCCGGCGTAGTCGATCAGCACCCGGCGGGGCGTGCTCACCACCTCGGCCCCAAAGTGGGCGGCGGCGGCGATCTCGCGCGCCCGTTCGGTCAGCGCCCCATCCGACAGGATCATGTTGATGAAGCCCGGCCCGGCGATCTCCACCGAGGACAGGCGCGGATCGGCCTTCAGTCGCTCCAGCACCCTTCCTGCGATCTCGCGCGGATTGGCGTTTGCGGCCTTGGCGGCGGCCAGGGCGCCGTTGGACTGGAAGTCGGCCAGATCCGGCCGATCAGAGGGGCCGACGCGGCCAAGGTCCTCAGGCAGGCCTTCGGCGACGAAGGCGGCGCGCACCGCTTCGCCGAGCCGCCCTTTCAGATCGGTCATTGGGCGGCGGCTGAGCCCGGCCCGGCCGAGGCGACCACGTTCTCGCGGAAGCGTTTGCCCATGCGATTGAAGTCCGCCATGTCCGGCGTCACGTCAAAGCCCACTAGCACCTCGAAGTTGGAGCCCGACACCTTGGAGTCGGCGCGGGGAATGACGATGTCCTGCAAGAGGTCGGAGACGTTCATCCGGTCCTCGCCCGGCTTGAAATCGGCGACCACGTCGAAATATTGCTTGTCGAGCACAGCCGTGTTGCGGGCGGTGACCGCCACCCAATAGCGATAATCCTTGCTAGAGCCCACCGCTTGAGGGCCGCGGCCAAGGGCGAGGTCCACGGCGATCTTCAGCTTGATCGGCTCGTTGGACCTATAGGCGCATACCGAGCGCACCCCCTGGATTTCGCCGGTCCAGCCAACCGCCTCGGACTTTTCCTGATTGCCCTTCAATTCCACGTAGCGGGCGGCGTCATAGAGCACCTTAACATAGGGACAGGGCCCGGCGTTCCTCACCGCCGGCAGCGGCGCGGGCGTGGTGTCCCAATCCTTGGCCTTTTCCTTCTTCTTCTTGTCTGCGTCCGCCTGGGCCTTATCGCGCTGATCTGCTTCGTCCGACCGGGAATCCGCATAGGCGTGCAGCGGCGCGGCGACGCCCAAAAGCGCTACGCCAAGGCAGAGGAACAGGATGCGACGCATAGGAAAAATCCAGAACTCAGCGGGCGGCCCGGCGTGGGCGCCCGCTCGTGGCCGGCAGTTTACCGCCATCCGTCCCCGGCCGCAACGAAGCGCGCAGGGACCGACGCTTTCCCGCGACATAACCGGCCCGGCCCTGGTTTGGATCACCCTCAAGCGCTAAGTAGCGCCCATGATCGTTCGCCGTCCCCTGACTGTGCTTCTGGCCAATCCCCGCGGCTTTTGCGCCGGCGTCGATCGGGCGATTCAGATCGTCGAGCGGGCGATCGAACGGTACGGCCCGCCGGTCTATGTGCGTCACGAAATCGTCCACAACCGCCACGTGGTGCAGCGGCTGCAGGCCCTGGGCGCGGTGTTCGTGGAAGAGATGGGCGAGTGTCCGACCGACCGACCCGTGATCTTCTCCGCTCACGGCGCGCCCAAATCCGCCTCCATGGAGGCGGCGCGGCGGGAGATGCTGTTCCTGGACGCCACCTGCCCCCTGGTCTCCAAGGTGCACATCGACGCGGAGCGCCATTTCGCCGCCGGGCGCGAGATCGTCTTGATCGGCCATGCCGGCCATCCCGAGGTTATCGGCACCCTGGGCCAGCTGCCCGCGGGAACCATCACCCTTCTGGAAACTCTCAAGGACGCGGAGCGGTTCACGCCCAAGGACCCCGAAAACCTCGCCTATGTCACCCAGACCACCCTTTCGGTCGACGATACGGTGGAGATGGTGGAGGTGTTGCGCCGGCGCTTTCCAGCCATGGCCGCGCCGCATAAGGAAGACATCTGCTACGCCACCACCAACCGCCAGGAGGCGGTCAGGCGCATGGCGGCGTCTTGCGACCTGATGCTGGTGGTGGGATCGCCCACCTCCTCCAACTCCCTGCGCCTGGTGGAGGTGGCGCTGAAGGCCGGCGCCTGCGACGCCCGGCTGATCGACGACGCCTTGGGCCTGGAGAGCGTGCGCTTCGAGGGCGTGCGCCGGGTCGGCCTCACCGCCGGCGCCTCGGCGCCGGAAGTGCTGGTGCAGGGGGTGATGGACGCCCTGGCCGCCCGTTTCGCCCTGACCATCGAGGAGGTCTCCGGCGAGCCGGAATCGGTAGTGTTCAAACTGCCCCGCGTGCTGGCGGAACAGCCGGCTTGAACATTCTCAATCCTCTGACTGTTACAGCTTGACCGCCCGGCCCGCCTCCCCGATCAAGCGCCGTGGCTGTCTATACCGACATAACCGACGCCGAACTCGAGGCGCTGCTCGACGCCTACGACCTGGGCGGCGCGCGCTCGTTCAAGGGCATCGCCGAAGGGGTGGAGAATTCCAACTTCCTCTTGGAGACCGAGGCGGGCCGCTACATCCTCACCGTCTATGAGCGGCGGATGCGGGAAGAAGAGCTGCCCTTCTTCATCGACCTGATGCGGCATCTGGCGGCGAGGGGCTTTCCCTGCCCCACCCCGATCGCCGATCGCACCGGCCAGGTGATACAGCGGGTGCGCGGCAAGCCCGCCGCGCTGGTCAGCTTCCTTTCCGGCGTGTCCGTGCGCCGACCGACCGTCGCCCATGCGCGCGAGACCGGGGTCGGGCTGGCGCGGCTGCATCTGGCGGCCAATGGCTTTAAGGGCCGGCGCGCCAATGCGCTCGGCCAATCGTCCTGGCGCGCGCTATTCTCCGATCAGCGGGCTGGGGCCGAACGGATGCGCGGGGGGCTTTCGCGCCAGATCGATGAGGACCTGGCCATGCTGGCCCTGGCCTGGCCGCGGGACCTGCCCACAGGCGTGATCCACGCCGACCTCTTTCCCGACAACGTCTTCTTCTCGGGCGGCAAGTTCGCGGCGGCCATCGACTTCTATTTCGCCTGCGAAGACGCCCTGGCCTATGACCTGGCCATCTGCCTTAACGCCTGGTGTTTCGAGCCGGACGGGGCGTTCAACATCACCGCCGCCCGGGCCCTGGTCGCCGGCTATCAGAGCCTGCGTCCCCTCTCTCCCGCCGAGCGCGCCAGCGTGCCGATCCTAGCCCACGGGGCGGCGATGCGTTTCTTCCTGACCCGATTGATCGATTGGAGCCGGGCGGACGTGGGCGCGTTGGTCAAGCCCAAAGACCCTTCCGAATATGAGCGTATGCTCGTCTTTCACCGGGCCTCCGGCGGCCGGCTCGATCTGTTCGACAACCCATGACCGACGCCCCCAGAGCCCCGGCGCCAAAAGCCGCCAAAAGTCCCGCCGCCTCATCGGTCACGCTCGCCGCCCTGCCCGAGGTGGTGATCTATACGGACGGCGCCTGCAGCGGAAATCCCGGCCCCGGCGGCTGGGGCGCGGTCTTGATCTCCCGCGGCAAGGAGAAGGACATCATGGGCGGCGAGACCATGACCACCAACAACCGCATGGAGATGACGGCGGCGATCAAGGCGCTGGAGATCCTCACCCGTCCCTGCAAGATCGAGTTGCACACCGACAGCCAGTATTTGCGCCAGGGGATCACCGAATGGCTGGCCGGATGGAAGGCGCGCGGCTGGCGCACCGCCGACAAGAAGCCGGTGAAGAACGAGGACCTGTGGAAGGAGTTGGACGCCGCCCGCGCCCGCCACACGGTCAGCTGGCGCTGGGTCAAGGGCCACAGCGGCCACCCTTTGAACGAGCGCGCCGACGCCCTGGCCCGTCAGGGGCTGCAAGCCCACCGCGCCAGCCAACGCGGCGCCTGACAGGCGGTTGCCCGACGCCGCCGCCTGACCCCATATGGCGAGGCGCGTGCGGATCGGCTAAATAGCCATCGATGGCCGTGCTTGATTGGATCAGCCCCGATACGGGCCCTGTGGTGGAAGGCGAGCTCGTGCGCCTGCGTGCGCCGCGCATGGGGGATTTTCCTGAATGGTCGAACCTGCGCGCGGGCTCCAAAAGCTTCCTGCAGCCCTGGGAGCCGGTCTGGCCGGCGGACGACCTTACCCGCGCCGCGTTTCGCCGCCGCCTGTCGCTCTACGCCCGCGACCGAGACCTTGGCCTGGGGCACGCCTTTTTCATCTACCGCAAATCCGACGACGCGCTGGTAGGCGGGATCAACCTGCGCAACATCACCCGCGGCGTCGCTCAATCGGCCGCCATCGGCTATTGGTCCGGCCAATCCTACGCCCGCAACGGCTACACCCTTTCGGCTTTGCACACCCTGGCGCGCTTCGCCTTTGTCAGCCTAGGCCTTCACCGGCTGGAGGCCGCTTGCTGCACGGACAACGAGCCATCGTGCCGACTCTTGGTTAAAGCGGGCTTCACCTACGAGGGAATCGCCCGGTCTTATTTGAA
The DNA here is from genome assembly GCA_026225565.1 of Caulobacter sp. Lineage (GTDB taxonomy): Bacteria > Pseudomonadota > Alphaproteobacteria > Caulobacterales > Caulobacteraceae > CAIOYC01. The sequence goes on from JAMFTA010000001.1 coordinate 5,706, forward strand.
AATTAATGGAAAATGGCGAGATCATCTTTTGTTTGGGCTGATTGGAGACGAGCCCGGCGCGGATTGACCCCATCGGTCCGCTCCCGTCTTCGAAGGGAATTGGATGACGCGGCTGGAAGAGCCACGATTTGGCGAAGCGCTCACCCAGGCGCTGGAAGCCCTGGGCGCCGCGGAACTTGCCGCGTGGCGATGGGATCCGGCGGCCAGACGCTTGAGCTTTTCCGGCGCGGTGGCGACCCTGGGGCTATCTCCCCTGGCGCCAGACTGTCCGCCAGCGGCCCTCCTCGCCCTCGCCACGCCTCATGATCGTCCGGCCGTCGAGGCGCTGTTCGCCTACGGCCGCCCTGGGCAGGTCATCGCCCACAGAATCAAACTCATCCATGCCAACGGCGAGCGGCCCACCATCTGGCGCGGCGCGTGGCTGGAAGACGGCTGCGCCGCCGGCGTGATCTCCGCCGCGAACCGCTTCGTGGATGTGGGGCGAGACGAATTGACCGGCCTTCTGGACCGGACCTGTTTCCTTTCCCGCGTAGAGTCGCGCCTGAAATCGCCCGGCGCCGTGCGCCTGATCGCGGCCGATCTGGCGCGACTGCGGCGACTGAACGAAGCCCTGGGCCCCGCCGGCGCCGATCTGGTTTTGCAGGCCCTGGCCTCGCGCCTGACCTCCGCCTTTCCCCCTTCAGCCTGCCCCGCCCGCATCGGCGAAGACGAGTTCGCCCTGCTGCTGGAGGACGACGCGGACAACGCCGAAGCCACCCTGCGCATCCGTGCGGCCCTGGAGCGCCCCCTGCGCGTGCGCGGGTTCGACATCCATCCGACCCTGTGGATCGCCGAATCCCGCGCGGATGGCGGCGCCGACGCGCCGGACGCCCATGAGCTGATGCGCCGCACCGCCCTGGCCCTGGACGCCGCCAAGTCCGCGGGCAAGAATCCCATGGCGGTCTCAGGCCCCCGGGCGCCTGGCGACAGCCTCTCGCGCCTGGCTTTGGAGGCGGACCTGCACGGCGCCCTGGAGCGAGGCGAGATCGTGCCCTTCTATCAGCCCATCGCCCACCTGGGGACTGGCCGCCTGGCGGGCTTTGAGGCCCTGGCGCGCTGGAAACACCCGGTGAAGGGCTTGATCCTGCCCGACGACTTCCTGCCGCTCCTGGCGGACGCGGGGCTGATGAACGCCCTTGGCCGACACATGTTGCGCACCTCCTCGGCGCAGATCTCCACCTGGCGGTGCACCCAGCCCGACGCGGGCGAGTTGTTCGTGGCGGTGAACCTTTCCACCGGCGAACTGGACGACGAGCGTTTGGTCGATTTCGTGGCCGACATGGTCCGCGAGAACAACCTTCCCCCCCGCGTCCTGAAGGTGGAGATCACCGAGAGCGACATCATGCGCGACCCCGAGCGGGCCGGGGTTGTGCTGGAGGATCTGCGCAGGGCCGGCGCCGGCATCTCCCTGGACGATTTCGGCACCGGCTTCTCGTCCCTGGCCTATCTGACCCGCCTGCCGTTCGAGACCCTGAAGATCGACCGCTACTTCGTCCGCACCATGGCCGAGAACGAGGGTTCGGCGAAGATCGTCCGCTCGGTGGCGACGCTCGGCCGCGACCTTGGCTTGGAAGTGGTGGCCGAAGGGGTCGAGACCCTGGCCGTCGCCCGCCAGCTGCACGCGCTTGGCTGCGAATACGGCCAAGGCTACGGCTACGCCCCGGCGTTGGATGCTCAGGAAGCGGAGGTCTATTTGAACGAGAGCTATCTGGACAACGGGGCGCCGATTAAGATTTCGGCTTAGGGGACCTGCAGGAAGGAGACGCCCCCTAATCTCTATATTCAACGTGCATTCGCGTTGGAATGGTTACCCTCTCCAATCTCAGGGTACCGCAATGCTTTATGCGATCGACTATCGCAATGACGCAAGATAGTGATCGATAAATGTTGCAATGTTTTTCTTTATAGATGCCTCATTAGCAAGGCGGAGCCGCTCTACCGCCAGCAATGATTCTCCAAACTTAGCCGTTCCACTTTCTGTTATAGTCTCAACGAAAGTTGGATTAGCCGAGCTAGGCGGCATGACAGTATATTTGACCGTGCTTTTTACGGTCAAATCAATGCCGATCAGGGGGCGATCCAGAGATTCGAGCTGAGCCGATACAATACTTCCAGCCGCACCTATGTCCCCCAGCAACTTAGTTTCGCCTAAAGAAGCTTCAAGCGCTTGTTTGAAATCAGAAGCCGACACTCCGGATATCCATAGCGGATTGGTGGACCCTCCGCCGCTGACCGTACCAACCTTTAAAGTTTTATAGCCAGCGTCGACTGGTGCGAGCGATTGTCTATTGGCCATCGATATCATCATATGGTCAGGGCGTGCAGCACTGGCGCAAGCCCCAAGCGTTAATGAGAGAGCGAGAAGGCTTAATAGTGCGATTGTTTTGCAATTCAATGATTGAGGAAGCATGTCGCTCACTTAGAAGAGGTGGGAAGGGGGTGAACACCAGCGCCAAGCGTAGATGTATTCAACGGATGAAACATAACTAGCAGAAATATTTCTAGGTGCTGTTGCACACGCGCCAACAGATAAAATCGCCGCAATGGCGATTGCCTTTTCATGCCCCCCTCAAGCCAAACTTGGCGGTGACCATCAATCATGGCACATATCGCTCTGCAATTGAAAATCGACAAATTGCAAGAAATTAGAGAAAAAGACGCCATTTTTCCCCGGGCGCTCGAAGTTGCTTGGAGGAACGTTGTGTCGCTGGCTGCCCCCCCTCAACTTCAAAAAGGACGTGCGGAATGTTGGGGTGAGACGGCTCGCGCTAAACTGAACGAGACCTCAATCCCGATCCGGCGCCCCCAGGGGGAAGTAGCCGCGATACGGCCGCGCCTCCTCCACCGCCCGCGCGAAGGACGGCCGCGCCAGGAGGCGGGCGCGATAGGCCCGCACCCCCGGGAATTCCGCCCCAATCGGATGCACCCAGTCAGCGTAGAAGAGGGCCGGCGCGGCGGCGCAGTCGGCCAGGCTGAAGCTCTCGCCCGCCGCCCAGGTGCAGCCGGAAAGGCGCGCCTCCAGCCAGGCGTAGGCGATCTGTAGCGCCCGGCGCGCCTCCCCCATCGCCGCATCCTTGCGCCCGTCGGCGCGCAGCGCCTCGGCCACCGGCAGCTGGGCGGGCGCCATCACATAATGGTCGAAGAAGCGATCCAGGAACCGCACCTCCAGCGCGGCCTCCGGGTCGCCCGGCAAGAAGCGCGTCGGGCCGGGGTGATAAAGCTGCAGGTGCTCGATGATGATGCTGGATTCGGCCACCGTGCGCCCCTCGTCCACCAGCACCGGAAAGCGCCCGAGCGGCCAGAGCGCCGCCCGCTCCTCCGCCGCGCCCGGCTCTTCCAGGTGGCGGTAGGCGAAGGGCGTGTCGTTCTCCCAGAGGGCAATCAGCACCTTCTGGCAATAGGAGGAGAAGGGGTGGGCGTAGAGCGTCAAGGCCATCGGCGTTCCTCCATGACCCTAACGCCAGAGCTCGCGCGGGTCGGCGGCCTCTACGGCGCGGCGGGCCGCCGCCTGGTCGGGCTCCGACACCATCAGCCGGCTCGGCACAGCGCCCGGCCATAGGCCCCCGACGTTGGGCTCGAAGACGAAGCTTCGCACCCCCGCCCCGTCCAACACCGATTTCAGGAAGGACAGCCGCACCGGATCGCTGGTGGCCTCGATCTCAATCACGGGGCTCTAGGCGCGCCCCGCCTGCATCGATAGATGCTCGGGCGCGACGCCCAGCTTGCCCAACGCCCGGCTCCACTTGGTGTCGTGGTCGTCGTCGAAGATCAGCGCCTCGTCCGCGTCGCAGGCGAACCAGACGTTCTCCTTCAGCTCGTCCTCCAGCTGCCCCTCGCCCCAGCTGGCGCAGCCCAGCGCCAGGGTGGCGCAGCGGGGGCGGCGGGCCTCGTCGCTCATCGCCTCCAGGATCTCGCGGGTGGCGGTGAGGGAGACGCCGTCGGTGATGGAGAGGGTGGATTCAGGGGTTGTGTAGTCGTCGGTGTGCAGCACAAAGCCCCGCTCGCGCTCCACCGGCCCGCCCGACAGCACCGCCAGCGGCGGCAAGACGATGGAGGACTTCACCTCCAGCCGATCAAACAGGTCTGGCAAAGAGAGCCCCTCCACCGGGCGATTGACGATGATGCCCATGGCCTGCTCGGGCGAGTGGGCGCACATGAGGATCACCGTCCGCTCAAAACGTGGATCGCCTATGCCAGGCATGGCGATCAACAGACGCCCGACCAGAAAGGCGGACTCATCCGGTTCGTCGCCTTGGGCGGGGATTTTGCGGGCCTTGGCCATGGGCTCATGATTGAACCGCCGCGCGATGATTGCAAGCGGGCCACGCCGATTTTCGCCGCTGCCGCGCTTGCATGACGCAGGCGGAGCTCCTTAATGCCGGCGAGCCAGCCGCAGCGGTCGTCCCGGCCGCGCCCCAGACAAGGACGACCCCATGACCATCAAAGTCGGCGACACTTTGCCCGAGGCCCAGTTCATGACCATGACCGAAGAGGGCCCGCGCCCAATCGGCTCGGACACCGTGTTCAAGGGCAAGACCGTGGCCCTATTCGCTGTGCCGGGCGCCTACACCCCCACCTGCTCGGCCAAGCATCTGCCCGGCTTCAAGGACCACGCCGCGGATTTCAAAGCCAAGGGGGTGGATGTCATCGCCTGCCTATCGGTGAATGACGTGTTCGTCATGGGCCACTGGGGCAAGGACCAGGACGTGGGCGACAAGGTCTTGATGCTGGCCGACGGCAATGGCGACTTCGCCAAGGCGCTCGGCCTGGAGATGGACGGCTCCAAGTTCGGCATGGGCCTGCGCTCGCAGCGCTATTCGATGATCGTCAAGGACGGCGTGGTGGAAAAGCTGAACGTGGAGGAGGGCGGCGACTTCAAGGTGTCATCGGCCGACTATATGCTGGCCCAGCTCTGACCACGCGCGAGCCGGGGCGCCTGACATGGCCGCCCCGGCCAATTTAAGGGATGCGCTTAAGCTAAGCTTGTGTTCAGGTGGGGCGGATCAGCCCCACCCCGGAAGGCTTTCATGTTTCGCATCCTGTTGGCCGCCGTCGGCCTGCTCGCCGCCGCCGTTCCCGCCCTGGCCGACGTGCCGCCCTTCCCGTCGAGCTTTCACACACAAGAGATCGCCGCCAACGGCACATCCATCCATGTGCGCGTCGGCGGCCATGGCCCGGCCGTGGTGTTGCTGCACGGCTATGGCGAGACCGGCGACATGTGGGCGCCACTGGCCGCCGATCTGGTGCGCGATCATACGGTGGTCGTGCCCGATCTGAGGGGTCTCGGCCTCTCGGCCCATCCCGCTGGCGGATACGACAAGAAGAACCAGGGCTATGACGTATCCGGCGTGCTGGACGCCCTGCATATCGGCAAGACAGACCTTATCACCCACGATATCGGCAATATGGTCGGCTACGCCTTCGCCGCCGAAAATCCCGGCCGGGTAACCCGCTTTGTGCTGATGGACGCGCCCCTGCCGGGCGTCGGCCCGTGGGATGAGATATTGAAGAACCCCCTGCTCTGGCACTTCCGCTTTGGCGGGCCGGACATGGAGCGGCTGGTGGCCGGGCGCGAGCGGATCTATCTGGATCGCTTCTGGAACGAATTCTCCGCCAATCCCTCCGCCTTCAGCGAGGGTTCGCGCCAGCACTACGCCGCCCTCTACGCCCTGCCTGGCGCCATGCACGACGGCTTTTCCCAGTTCGCCGCCTTCGACCAGGACGCCAAGGACAATCAGACCTTCCTCGCCCAGGGCAAGCTGACCATGCCGGTGCTGGCCATCGGCGGGGAGAAGTCGTTCGGCTTGACCATGGCCACGGTGATGGGCTTCGCCGCCGTCCATGTGCAGCCCCTGGTGATCGCCGACTCCGGCCACTGGTTGATGGAGGAGCAGCCGACCGCCACCGTCGCGGCCGTGCGCCACTTCCTGGATCAACCGCTCTAGACGGGAAGAAGGCCGCCGGAGTCCTCCGCAAGGTCTAGGCGTCGGGCTGGGAGACGCTTAGCTATAGCCAGCGCCCTTCCCGGCCGCCTGCACCCTATCGGAGCATCCCATGTCCAGCCCCTCGAAACTACCCATCTGGCTCGCCGCCGGGCTGCGCACGCCCTTCGTCAAGGTGGATGGGCCCTTCATGGGCCTGGACGCCATCGCCCTCTCCGTCCCCGTAGTTCAGCATATGATGGGCGAGTTAGTGGGGACCAAGCCCGACTTCGCCGTCTGGGGCACGGTGATCCCCAACCTGACCTGGAGCAACATCGCCCGCGAGGTCTTGATGGACGCGGGCGTGGATGCGACCATTCCGGCCTACGCCACGGTCATGGCCTGCTCCACCAGCATGGTCGGGGCCTTTGAAGCGGCAGGCATGATCGACGGCGAGGCGCGCAATCTGGCCCTGGTGGGCGGGGTGGAGGCGATGAGCAAGATCCAGCTCGGCCTCGGCCAGCCCCTGTCGGACTGGGTGCGCGGCTTCCAGCGCGCCAAGACCTTTGGGCAAAAGGCCCAGCATTTCGTGGAGCTGAAGCCTTCGGATGCGCGCCTCTACATTCCCAAGGTGGTCAACCGCACCTCGGGCCTCAGCATGGGCGAGCACACTGAGATCACCGCCAAGGAGTGGAAGATCAGCCGCGTGGAGCAGGACGAGCTCGCTTTGGCCAGCCATCGCGGCGCGGTCAGCGGCTGGGATCGCGGCTTCTTCGACGACCTGATCATCCCCGTCACCAACCCTGAGGGGGGCGAAACCAAGCGCGACAACATCCCCAGGAAGGACACCTCCCTGGAAAAGCTGGCCAAGCTGAAGCCGGCGTTCGACCGCACCAGCGGCAAGGGCACGCTGACGGCCGGCAACTCCTCCTCCCTCACCGACGGCGCCGCCGCCCTCTGGGTCGGCTCTGAAACGGGTATGGCCAAGCTGCCCAGCGGCACGCCTAAGGCACGCCTTGTAGATTTCGACATCGCGGCGGTGGATTTCCGCACCGAGGGCCTCTTGATGGCGCCGGCCTACGCCGTGCCGCGCCTCCTGGCCCGCAATGGCCTGACCTATGCCGACATCGATCTTTGGGAGATACACGAGGCCTTCGCCGCCCAACTGGCCTTCCACATGAAGGCTTGGGAGGATGAGGGCTTCCTGCGCGACAAGGTGAAGGTCGAGCCGAACTTCGGCGCCTTCCCGCGCGACCGGGTGAATCCCAACGGCGGCTCGGTGGCGCTGGGCCACCCCTTCGGCGCCACGGGCGCACGGATCCTCTCCCAGGCGATTAAAGAGCTCGTGGCCTTAAAGCCCGGCGCCCGCGCCATCGTCAGCATCTGCGCCGACGGCGGCCAGGGCACGGTGGCCCTGCTTCAGACCTGACAGCTGCCTGGCGACGGCCTTATTGTTCAGCGCCGGCCTCGCTGACGCTGGCCACCAGCTTGCGTCCCTCCAGCGCCTGCCAGGCCAGGAGCGACGGCGCGCCAATGGCGATGTCCTTCGCGCGCTTCAGTAAGGAAAGCGCCAGGGCGGTTTCGGGGGTAAGGCCGAACAAGGGAGCCACCAGCACATAGGCGCCCTCCTGGAACCCCAGACCGCCGGGGGTCATGAAGGCCACGCTTTTCACCGCCGACATCAGGCTCTCCAGGGTCAGCACCTGCCAGAGGGGCATATGGGCGCCCAGGAGGTCCAGGGCGATCCAGGAGCCGACGCCGCTGCCCACCCAGCTGAGGGCGTGCAGGGCGAAGCCGGCGAACAGCCGCCCCGGCTGGGCGTAGACGTCGGCGAGCACGGCGCGGATGGCGTCGGTGCGGGCGCGGGTGTCCTTCAGCCAGCGCGCCGCCATCATGCCGAGGAAATCGATGCTCTTGCTCTGCAAGGCGACAAAGCTGGTCAGCACGGCGCCGCCCGCCAGCACCGAGACCCCGGTGGTCAAAAGCACGCTCTTGGCGCCGGATAGGTGAGACAGGGTCGCCGCCAACATGGCCGCGCCGAACAAGGTGTAGAGTAGCTGGGCGGCCATTTCGGTGGTCAGATCGACGATCAGAGAGCCGACCACCAGGGCCTCGCCGACGCCGCGCTGGCCGACGCAGCGCACCCCCACCAGCAAGCCGCCAACGGTGGAGAAGGGCAGGACGTCGGAAGCCGATTCGCGCATCAGCCGCCCCCAGATGAAATCCTTGGCGCGGCCCAGCGGCATTCCCGGCGCCACCGCCCACCAGGCCACGCCCAACGGGATGAACACCAGAATGCTGTAGAGGGCGTAGAGGAGAAACCCGCCCCAACCGATGGCGGCGACGGCGGTGGCCAGGCTCCCAGCCCCGACGTAAAGCACGATGCCGAGAGTGAGCAGGATGCCCACCACCAGGGCGAGGGACGTGCCGATTTTCCAGCGGTTCATGGATAGGGACGACCTTTACGCAGGGTACGGGGCACGCCTTAGCGCGTCAGGCGAAGTCGGAAAAGGCGCCCAAGGTCGCGCCGCGCTCGGCGATCGCCGCCCGCACCTCGGGAGACAAGAGGGCGGCCAACTCGCCTGCGTAGTCATAGCCGGGCGCCGAGCCGGAAAATCCGTCGCCGGTTGCGGGGTGCAGATAGAGCTCGCTGAGGCCGGGCGGAAGTTTGCGGATGATCCCCGCCACCCGCTCAGGGGTCATCGCCCCAGACCAGGCGAGGCCGAACACCTGGTCGGCCATCATCACCCCGGCGCGGCGATAGCGCGCCCGCACCATCCGCGCCCAGGGTTCGGTGACATAGGCCGGCGGCGGGGCGGCGGCGGGATCGACGGCGGCCAGCACGCTGCGGGGCTCAATGGGCGCGCGGCTGGCGGGAAGGCCATAGACCTTGCCGATCTTCAGGATCAGCCCGGCGATGGTGGGGTGCAGGTGATAGTGCTTGTGGGTGTTGACGTGATCGAGCTGGAGGCCCGTTGAGCGGTAAGCCTCGAACTGGGCGGCAATCTCGGCGGCGAGTTGGCGGCGCACGTGGGGCTTGAAGAAGATATCGGCGCCCATCTTGGCCATGTCGGTGCGAAACAGGCCGTTCGCGGTGACTAGGTCTGGCAAGGCGGAGGCGGACAGCATGGGCGCGCCTTCGACCAAGACCAGGTGCAGACCGACACGCAGTTCGGGGATCCGCCGCGCCCGCGCCACCGCGTCGCCGCAGCCGGGGGCGGCGACCATCAGGCTGGCGGCGGTCAGGACGCCCTCGCGAGCCCCCGCTTCCACCGCCTCGTTGACCTCGACCGCCGCGCCGAAATCGTCGGCGGTGACGATCAGGCGTGGCGGGTCGATCAAGCCGCCTTGCGCTCCCGCAGGAACTGGAAGAACTCCACCCCTTCGCGCAGCCGGCGTTTCATCATGTCGCTATCGCGGATCATCTCGTTGACGATTGCGCCGATCTTGCGCGGGCGGAAGTAGAACTTCTTGTAGAAGTCCTCCACCGAATGGAAGATGTCCTCGTGGGTCAGGACGCCCGGGTAATGCAGGGGCGCGATCTGCACGCCCTTGTCGTTGATCAGCTCGGCGTTGGTGATGTCGAGCCAGCCGTTCTCCACCGCCTGA
>JAMFTA010000076.1 GCA_026225565.1 Caulobacter sp.
CGGTCACCACCGATCTGAACATCAACAACGGGCAAACCGCCGCCGTTCCGTCCTACTATGGCACCGACTCTTGGAACGGCGTCGACTCCAACGTGGTGCCGGTTAAAACGCACCGCTCCTATACCGATCTGCTGCCGTCGTTCAATTTTACCCTCAATGTGACGGATTCGCAGATTGTCCGGTTCGGCGCCGCCCGGGTGATGTCGCCGCAAGACCTCTTCTCCTTGGGCCTGGGCAACACCTACGGCTTTACCCGTCAGGTCGGCGCCCGGACTAATATTCACACCGGAGTGCAGGACGGCTTCGCCTTCAACGGCGGCTCTTCTGGCAATACCCAGCTCGATCCGTATCGGGCGACGCAGAGCTTCATCTCCTATGAAAACTACTTCGCCAGGGGAGCGTTGGTCAGCGCCTCGATCTTCTATAAGGCTGTGGACAACTTCGTCGAGCAGCAGAACGTCTCCACCACGGTGGTAGACGATTTCGGCGGCACCACCTCGAACGTCAGCGAGCCGGTCAACGCCGGGAAGGGCAAGATCTACGGTGTTGAACTGGGCGGGCAGTATGTGTTCGATGATCGCATCTCTCCCTTGTTGAGGGGATTGGGCGTCGCCGCCAACTACACCTTGTCGGTGTCGTCTTCGGCGCAAACCACTTCCTTCTCCGGCAGCTCGGAAATTCCGGGCGTAGCCAAGAACGCCTTCACCGGCACCGTCTACTACGAGCGTGCGGGTTTCTCCGCCCGCGCCTCCTACTCCTGGCGAGACACGGCTGTGAACGACTCCGTGGTGGGGGCGACCTTCGCCTTCAACGATCAGAACGGCAATTCGAAGATCTACCAGGTCTATTCGGCGGCCTATGGTCAGCTGGACGCTCAGATCGGTTACGATATCACGCCCCGGCTCGGGATCGTGGCCTCGGTGCAGAACCTCAGCGACGAGGCTCAGCACACCTATCTGCAATGGAAGAACCTTCCGTTCACCTATGACGACAGCGGCCGCCGCTACTTCGTCGGCTTCAAGTTCAAGCTCTAGCCTCCCCGGCGCTGTGAAGCCCGATCGAATCGACAGCGCTAAACTGCAGGGCGGCGGGCATCTCCGCCGCCCTGATCTTTTGCACCGCCCTCCCAGCGGCGGCCTTGGGATACATCTGCCGATGACGTGGATCCGCTGGACGGTGGCCGTGTTGGCGGCCGGATGGCTCTCGTGCGCCCAGGCCGCGCCGCCGATCGGCGCATTGGGGCCCTACAATGTGACGGTGCTGCAAGGGGGCGTGGGCATGACGCGCAGCCTCGCCGCCGACGCTCCCATTCTGGCCGCCGGCGCGTCCTGGTCGATCACCAGCTGGGTGAAGCTCGATGTCGCCTGGCCTGGCGAGGTCGCGGTAGCCGTGGTGGGTGATGTGGGCTCGAACGCCAGCGTCGCCCTGGTTCTGCAGGATGACCGGCTGGGGCTGCGGGCGTTTGGACAGGCGCTCGACTCCCAGGCCGCCTTTCCCGTGGGCGTCTGGCGGGCTGTTGCGGCGGTGTTCGACGGCAAGAGCGTGCGTCTTTACCTGGACGGCGAGCCGGTGAGCGGCCGTCCTCTGTCCACCCGTGGAGCGGCGGCGATCCTATCCCTGGCCCCAGCCGTGGGCCCGCCCGGGCGGGTGCAGCATTTCGGCGGCTCCCTGGCCGATTTCCAACTGTCGGCGCAGGCGCTGTCGCCGGCCGAGATCGGGGCCTTGGCGGCGAAGCGGCCCAACTTCGATCTGGTGACCTTCACGGCGGTCGGCGTCGGCTGGCCAGTGCAGGAGCACGCCTGGATCGGCCTCAATACGCCGCAAGACCCCTGGACTCTGCCCCACGCCCACACGCCGCCAATCACCCCCGTCGCGGCGCCCCTGCCGCCCGCCGTCGCCCTGACCCCTCTGCCCGATCGCGCCTGGACGCTCGGCGCCTGGCGGCTGGCCGCCGCGCCTGGCGTGCATGAGGGCGGGGCGGCTCTGTCTCAGCCGGGCTATAGCGACTCCGGCTGGTACGCCGCCACCGTTCCCGGCACCGTCTTGACCACCCTGATCGATCGGGGCGTCTATCCAGACCCGGACTATGGCCTGAACAACCTGGCCATTCCGGAAAGCCTCGCCCGTCAAGACTATTGGTATCGCACCGCCTTCACCCCGCCGGTGGAAACCGCCGGCAAGCGCCTGACCCTCACCTTCAAGGGGATCAACTACGCCGCCGAGGTGTGGCTGAACGGCGCCAAGCTGGGCGGGATCAAGGGCGCCTTCATCCGCGGCGTGTTCGACGTGACGGGCGTCATCAAACCCAGCCAGCCCAACGTTTTGGCCGTCCGCGTCGCGCCGCCGCCGCACCCCGGCATCCCGTCCGAGGAGTCCATCGCCTATGGACCGGGGCAGAACGGCGGGTCGATGACCATCGACGGGCCCACCTTCATGCCCACCGAGGGCTGGGACTGGATCCCCGCCATTCGCGACCGCGACACCGGCATTTGGCAGGATGTGGAGTTGAAGGCTACGGGCGCGCTGCACCTGCTCGATCCCACGGTAATCACCCATCTACCCTTGCCCCACATCGACGAGGCCGACCTGCAAATCCTTGTGTCGGTCGAAAACAGCAGCGGCGCGGCGCGCGAGGCGACGGTGGAAGCCGCCTTCGACGGGATCGACATCAAGAAGCGGGTGCTGCTCGCCCCAGGTCGCACGGAGGTCCGGCTCGATCCCGGCGAGTTCCCGGAACTGAAGGTCGCCCATCCGGCGCTCTGGTGGCCCAACGGCTATGGCCCGGCGACTCTGCATGATCTCACCGTCACCGTGCTGGACGGGGAGGGGGCGTCAGACCGCCAGACGGTGCGTTTCGGGATCAGGGAGATCACTTACGACCTCTCCCTCTTCGACCATACCGGTGCGCTGCGGCGGGTGGAGGTTTCGCCGACCACTGCCTCCGCCAGGGGCGAGCGAGTGATCGATGTGCGCCATGAGGCGATCAAGCAGACCCCCAACGGCTGGGCTGAATCCCTGACCCTGGCGGGCGAGACCTCGCCAGCGGTGCGCCCCGCGCCGACCGCGTCGCTCGCGCCCTATCTGGCGATCCGGGTCAACGGTGTGGCCATCGCCGCGCGCGGGGGCAGCTGGGGGATGGACGATTCGCGAAAGCGCATTTCGCGTGGGCGGCTGGAGCCCTACTTCCGCCTGCACAAGGAGGCCCACGTCAACATCATCCGCAACTGGCTGGGGCAGAACACCGAGGACGTCTTCTACGATCTGGCGGACGAATACGGCATGTTGGTGCTGAACGATTTTTGGGAATCTACGCAGGATTTCCAGATCGAGGCGCAGGACCCGGCCCTGTTCCTGGCCAATGCCCGCGACGTGATCCTGCGCTACCGCCATCACCCTTCCATCGCCGTCTGGTTCGGCCGCAACGAAGGCGTTCCGCAGCCGATCATCAACCAGGGCCTGGACGATCTGGTCAACACCCTGGACGGCGCCCGCTATTACACCGGCAGCTCCAACCGGGTGGGGCTGCAGGACAGCGGACCCTATAATTACCGCCCGCCGGCCGCCTATTTCACCGACCTGGCCAAGGGCTTTTCGGTGGAGGTGGGCACGCCGTCCCTTGGAACCCTGGAGGCCATAGAGGCGTCCGTGCCGGTGACCGATCGCTGGCCCCTCAGCGACACCTTGGCCTATCACGACTGGCATTTTGGCGGGAACGGCGATGTGAAGACCTTCATGGCCGCGCTGAATACCGAGTTCGGCGTCCCAACGAGCCTTGTGGACTTCGAGCGCAAGGCCCAGATGATGAATTACGTGGATTACCGCGCTATCTTCGAGGGCTTCTTCGCCCATCTGTGGACAGAGAACAGCGGCCGCCTGCTCTGGATGGCCCACCCGGCCTGGCCCAGCAACCATTGGCAGATGTACACCGCCGACTACGACACCCACGCCGCCTACTACGGGGTGAAGACTGCAGCCGAACCGCTGCACGCCCAGATGAACCTGCCGGACTTCGCCCTGGCGGTGGTCAACACCACCCGCGTGGACCAGGTGAATTTAACCCTGACCAGCCGTATCCTCTCCCTCGACAACCGGCTCCTCGCCCGACGGGAGGATAGGATGACGGCGCCGGCCAACCAGGTGACCACCTTGGCCCCGCTCGCTCTGCGACCCTATTTGGTCAAGGAAGGGGTGGTGCTGGTGAAGCTGAGCTTGCGCGACGGGACCGGGGCGACCGTATCGGAAAACCTCTATTGGCAGGGCCGCGACGAGGCCAGCCTGCAACGGCTAAACGGCCTCGCCCCGCAACAAGTGGGTCTGCTGGCCCAGGCGCAGACCGATGGAGCGGAGACAGTCGTGCGGGTCACCCTCAACGATCTGGGCGCCGCACCCGCCCTGAATGCGAAGCTTACCCTGGTGACGGCCAAGGGAGACCGCATTCTGCCCGCCTACTATAGCGACAACTATGTCTCGCTACTTCCCGGGGAGCCGCGTCAGGTTGAAATTCGCGTGCCCGCAAGGTCCATGCTCGGCGCCCGGATCAATCTTCGCGGCTGGAACGTCGATCCGACGACGGTGCTGGTTCCGAGCCAAGGGGATTGAATTGCGAACACGGCGGGTGGGGCAGGGCGTCTCGATATTTAAATGTTCGTAATAGATGTATTCTATACATAAATATAATTTAATCGATTTGCCCTATTTTTTAAAGGCCTGTAGAAGACGCTCATTCGACCTCTCCAGGAGCACCGCATGTCGTTGATCAACACCGCCGTAAAGCCCTTCACCGCTCAAGCCCTCAAGGACGGAAAATTCATCACCGTCAGCGACGCCGACCTGAAAGGCAAATGGTCGGTGGTCTTCTTCTACCCGGCCGATTTCACCTTCGTCTGCCCGACCGAGCTGGAAGACCTCGCGGACAACTATGCCGAGTTCAAGAAGCTGGGCGTGGAGATCTACTCCGTTTCGACCGACACCCACTTTGCCCACAAGGCGTGGAAAGACACTTCCGAAGCCGTCAAGAAGATCGAATACACCATGGTCGGCGACCCGACCGGCACGATCAGCCGCAACTTCGACGTGATGATCGAAGACGCCGGCCTGGCCGACCGCGGCACCTTCGTGATCGATCCGGACGGTAAGATCCAGATCGTCGAAATCACCGCCGGCGGCATCGGCCGCGACGCCTTGGAGCTGCTGCGCAAGGTCAAGGCCGCGCAATACGTCGCCAGCCACCCGGGCGAAGTCTGCCCCGCCAAGTGGACCGAAGGCGAAGCGACCTTGGCCCCCTCGCTGGACCTCGTCGGCAAGATCTAAGCCCAAAGCCTAAGCCCGGCGCCGCTCCCCGCGAGCGGCGCCGCGTGCGCTCCCCCGCATTTATCCAAGGATTTCCGCCATGTTGGACGCCGCTTTGAAGGGTCAGTTGAAGACCTATCTGCAAAACGTCACCCAGCCGGTCGCGCTGGTCGCGTCGCTGGACGACAGCGCCAAGTCCAAGGAAATGCTGGATCTGCTCGAAGACATCGTCTCGGTCTCCGACAAGGTGACCCTGTCGCGCCGCGACGACGATGCGCGGCGACCTTCGTTCGCCATCAATCGCGAAAATTCCGATATCGGCGTGCGATTCGCCGGCCTTCCCCTGGGCCACGAGTTCACCTCCCTTGTGCTGGCCCTGCTGCACGTGGGCGGCCATCCGCCCAAGATCACGCCGGAAGTCACCGCCCAGATCAAGGCGCTCGACGGCGTGTTCCACTTCGAGACCTACTTCTCCCAGACCTGCCAGAACTGCCCTGACGTAGTGCAGGCGCTGAACACCATGGCCTCGATCAACCCCAACATCACCCACGTGGCCATCGACGGCGCCTTGTTTCAAAGCGAAGTCGAGTCTCGCCAAATCATGGCCGTGCCCACCGTGCTCCTGAACGGCCAGCCCTTCGCCCAGGGCCGCATGAGCTTGGATCAGATTCTCTCCAAGATGGACGTGGGCGCGGCGGCCCGCGACGCGGAGAAGCTCAAGGCCAAGGACGCCTTTGACGTCCTGGTGGTCGGCGGCGGCCCTGCGGGGGCAGCAGCGGCCATCTACACGGCCAGGAAGGGCATCCGCACCGGCATCGCCGCCGAGCGCCTGGGCGGCCAGGTGCTGGACACTATGGCCATCGAGAACTTCATCTCCGTCCCCCACACCGAGGGCCCGAAGCTCGCCTCGGGCCTGGAGCAGCACATCAAGGATTACGATGTGGACGTGATGAACCTGCAGATCGCCACCGCCCTGCTCCCGGCCAAGACCCCGGGCGGCCTGATCGAGATCAAGCTGGAGAACGGCGCCAGCCTTAAATCGCGCACCGTGATCCTGGCCACCGGCGCCCGCTGGCGGCAGATGAACGTGCCGGGTGAGGAGCAATACCGCAACAAGGGCGTGGCCTACTGCCCCCACTGCGACGGCCCCCTCTATAAAGGCAAGCGCGTGGCGGTGATCGGCGGCGGCAACAGCGGCGTGGAGGCGGCCATCGACCTGGCCGGCATCGTCGCCCACGTGACTCTGATCGAATACGACAGCCAGCTGCGCGCCGATGCGGTGTTGCAAAGGAAGCTTGCCAGCCTGCCCAATGTCGCCATCATCACTTCGGCGCTTACAACAGAAGTGCATGGCGATGGTCAGAAGGTGACCAGCCTCAGCTACAAGGATCGCAACCACGACACTGTGCATGAGGTGGATCTGGAGGGGATCTTCGTGCAGATCGGCCTGGTCCCCAACACCGAATGGCTGAAGGACAGCGTGGCGCTCACCCCGCGCGGCGAGATTGAAGTGGACTACCGAGGCGAGACCTCGATCCCTGGCGTCTTCGCCGCCGGCGACGCCACCACCACGCCCTATAAGCAGATCGTCATCGCCATGGGCGAGGGCTCCAAAGCGGCGCTCTCGGCCTTCGACTACCTGATCCGCCAGCCGGTGATCGAGGACGCCCGCGTCGCCGCTTAGCGATCCGTTCGGCGGGCTCTCCTCCCGAAACAACTCCGCGGTTCGATCGGCGCGATGGCGCCGCGGCGAGGGCCAATAAATGGCGACCCTGCTTGATTTTCGGCCGATGGACTGGGTAGGGCCGCAAAGGCTACAGCTGGAGCTTTTGAAGGCTGGCTGGAGATCGGCTCTCAAGTGATAACGTTGGATTTGCTTCACTTGGCAAATGATCGCGCCCTTTGGGCGAAAGGGGCTGGTTGATGACCGACGTTGCACCCAAGAGCCTGTGGCGGCAGGCGCCGGAGCTGGCCTGGCGCATCTTGGTGTTCGTGATCGCGGCGCTGATCCTCTTACTGGTCATCACTCGCTGGAACCGGTGGCAGGGACACGCCGGGTGGCAGTCTACCGACGACGCCTATCTGCAGGCGGACATCACGCCCATCTCGGCTAAGGTCGCCGGATACGTACAGGCGGCGCCTGTCCAGGATTTTGAGCGCGTGCGCGCGGGACAGGTGCTGGCGCAGATCGTCGATACCGACTATCGCGCCGCCGTCGCCCAGGCCGCCGCCGGCGTCGCCTCGGCCAAGGCCCAGGCCCAGGCGCTCGGCGCCCAGCACGCGCTGCAGGACGCCAACGTTCAGGCAGCCAAGGCGGTGGTCGCCTCAGCCGCCACCGTCCTTGCACAAAACGCACGCGACTTGAACCGTCAGCATCGCCTTCTCGCCACCGGCTCTTCCTCGACCGAGGCGACCGAGAAATTGCAGACCACCCGGGACCAGCTCGCCGCCCAGCTGGCGCAAAATCGAGCCCAAGCCCAGGCCGCCGCCCGCCAGCTGGATGTGCTCGCGGCCCAGCAGACCCAGGCCAAGGCGAGCATCGCCGCCCAGGAAGCCGCCTTGGAGTTGGCCCGCATCAATTTGGGCTACACCCGTATCCTCGCGCCGCAAGACGGGGTGCTCGGCTTGCGGCAGATCAGGCCCGGCCAGTTTGTCGGCGTCGGCAGCCAGATCACCACTTTGACGCCTCTGCCCCACGTCTGGGTGATCGCCAATTTCAAGGAAACCCAGCTCACTCACATGGCGGTCGGCCAAAAGAGTGAAATCCGCATAGACACCTTTCCGGGACGGGTGTTGCGTGGACACGTCATGGGCTTTTCCCCGGGTTCGGGCTCGCAGTACGCGCTCTTGCCGCCGGACAACGCCACGGGCAACTTCACCAAGGTGGTGCAAAGGATCGCCGTGAAGATCGCCATCGATGATTCCGCCGATCTTGCCGATCGTCTAAGGGCGGGCATGTCCGTTATCGCCAGGATCGACGCGCGGGACGGACGGTCCTGATGACGGATCACGCCGTCCAAAGAGCGGCGGCGCCCATAGTCGCTGGACCGCCCCAGTTCCTGGGCATTCCGTGGCTGGGGCTGACCGCGGTGTTGATGGGCACGTTCATCTCGACCCTGAATGGCCGCCTCTCCAACTTTGGCCTCGCCGATATCCGCGGGGCGCTGCACGCCGGCTTCGACGAGGGCGCCTGGATCACCACAGCGCAAACCACCGCGCAGATGTTGGTCGCCCCGCTCGCCGTCTGGGTGGGGGGCGTCTTTGGGCCGAGGCGGGCGCTATTGGCGGCTGCGGCAAGCTTCGCCGTGATCTCTCTGATCATCCCGTTTTCGGTCGATCTGCCGATGTTGCTGATCTTGCAATTTGCGGGCGGCCTGGCGTCGGGTTTCTTCATTCCCTTGACCCTGGGCTTTATCCTGCAGAACAGCCCGCCGAAATATTGGGCCTATGGCATCGCCCTCTACGCTCTGAACCTTGAGCTCTCGCTCAACATCTCGGCCTCATTGGAGGGCTGGTACGTTGAGCACCTGTCGTGGCGCTGGATCTTTTGGCAGAATATTCCCCTGGCCGTCATCATGGGGCTGTGTTTGCACTTTGGCGTCGCCCGGGACGCCGCCAAGCCCAACCGCCCCCCCGCCGATGTCTTCGGCCTGCTTTCCGCCGGCCTGGGTCTTGCCTTGATCTATGCCGGTCTCGACCAGGGCAATCGGCTGGACTGGCTGAACTCGGGCCTGGTGACGGCGCTTTTGGGTGCGGGGGGCGTGCTCGTGGCGGGCTTCTTCGTCCACGAAGCGCGCACGGCTCATCCCCTGATCAATTTGAAGGCCGCCCTTGGGCCGCCCATTCCGCGCCTCCTGTTGCTGATCGGCTTTCTGCGCCTGACCATCCTGGCCACGGCCTTCCTGATCCCGCTCTATCTGCAGTCGGTTCGGGCTTTCCGCGCGCTGCAGGTGGGGCAGACCCTGGTCTGGATCGCTGCGCCGCAACTACTGCTGTGCTTCCTCGCGGCCCTGATGTTGCGACGGATGGACCCGAGGATCGTGGCCTGCATGGGTTTTATCTTCATCAGTCTTGCCTGTCTGATGGTCGCCCACGGTCTGACGCCGGTTTGGGGGTCCGACCAGTTCCTGCCATCCCAGCTTCTGCAGGCCGTGGGGCAGAGCTTCGCCCTTTCCGGCGTCCTCTTCTTCGGCATTCTGCATCTTCGGCCTCAGGATGCGCTGACCTTTGGCGCGGCTGTGCAGACGGCGCGTTTGATGGGGGGCGAGATCGGGCTGGCCTTTATCACCACCTTCACCCGGATGCGCAGCCAAACCGCCTCCAACTTCATCGGCCAGCACATACAAAGCGGCGATGGCCGGGTTCTGCAGCGGTTGCACGCCTACGCCGCCGTCGGTGGGCGCGCCAGCAGCGACCCGGCCGCCGCCGCCGCCCGAGGCGGCGCCATCCTGAGCGCCGTGGTGCGCACCATGGCCTCGACCCAAGGGGTGATCGACGCCTTTGTCATCATCGGGGCGCTCACCGCGGTCGCGCTCCTCTTGGCGGTTTCCCATCGCGCCGCGCCGATCGGACCGGCTTCTCATCGCCCGTTGTTCGAGGAGGCTTCGTGATGGTCGGCGGCGTGCGCGCGCTTGTCCCCCTGATAGTCGGCGCCCTGTTATCGGGATGCGTCGTCGGGCCCGACTACGTGGCGCCCCCGCCGCCCCAAGGCGCCTCGGGACCGCTGGTGTCCGTCAATCCCGCATTGGAAGCGGACACCACAGCCCCCGATGCCTGGTGGAAACTTTATAGCGACCCCACACTTGATGGCCTGCTGGCGCAGGCCTTCGCCGCCAACACCGATCTGGCCGCCGCCGAAGCCAATCTGTCGTCCGCCCGCGCTGTTTTGGAAGCCGCGCGCGCCGGGCGCTATCCCTCTACCGTGATCAAATCGGGCGGGACCTATGGACGCGACGCCGCCACAGATGAGATTTTGGAGATCGGCGGTCATCCCCCGCAAACCACCTGGCTGTTCGATGATGTGCTGGATGTCTCCTATGAGTTCGACCTGTTTGGGCGCGTGCGCCGCTCGGTCGAGGCGTCTCGAGCCGATGCCCAGGCCGCGGCCGCCAGCCGGGACGCGCTGCGGATAACCGTCGCCGCCGAAACGGCCCGCGCCTATGTCCAGATCTGCACGCTCGGGGAACAACTCAGCGTGGCCCGCCGATCTTTGGATATCGTCGCCAAAGAGGCGCAGATCACCGCAGACCGGCACGCCGCCGGCGCTAACTCCCGTTTTGACGTGGTCCGCGCCGAGGGGCTTGTGGCCCAGGTGCGGGCGGCCATTCCACCCTTGGAGGGGCAGCGCCGGGCCGCATTGTTTCAACTCACCGCTCTTCTGGGCCGCACCCCCGCCAACGCGCCCTCTGAAGTTCTCGCCTGTGTGAAGCCGCCGCGACTGACCGGTTTGATCCCCGTCGGCGACGGCGCCGCGTTGTTGAAACGGCGACCGGACGTTCGGCAAGCGGAGCGACGCCTGGCTAGCGCCACGGCTCGTATCGGCATAGCCACGGCCGATCTCTACCCCCGGATCAAGTTGGGCGGCCTTTACGGCGGCGCATCTTCGGACATCGGCGCTCTGGGCGGCGAGAACGCTCTGATCTGGGGCGTCGGACCGAGCGTCAGCTGGGCCTTCCCCAACCAGGCCGAACCCCGCGCCCGCGTCCGCCAGGCCAAGGCGGGGGCCGCTGCGGCTCTGGCTGGTTTCGACTCCGTCGTTTTGCAAGCTTTGAAGGAGACCGAGCAATCGCTGGTCGCCTACAGCGCCGAACTAGATCGTCGCCAATCCTTGGGTGAGGCTCAGGAAAAGGCGCACGAGGCCTATGCTCTGGCCCATGGAGAGGTTCTGGCGGGATCGATCAGCACCCTCGATCTTCTAATCACCGAACAGGCGCTGGTTGCGGCGGACACCGCCGTCGCTGCATCCGACGCGGTCTTGGCGCAAGATCAGATCGCGGTGTTCAAGGCGCTAGGGGGTGGATGGGCGCGCAGCCCGATTTAGCGCTTTGGCGCATGTCTCTTTGGCTCCGCGTTATGGCCGGTGAGCTTGCGCGCATTGCAGAGGCGAGGGCAGCGTCCGGAACCGGACGGTCACCACAGCGCGCCGCGCGAATAGGAGGCAAGCGGCCCGACAGCGGCGGCTCGCTGCGATGAGCCCGCCGTTCGCTTCAGCGTCGGATTTTCGCAGCGACCCTAGTGTAGTGTGAAGACCATGACCGACGCCCGTGCGGAAACACGTTCGATACGCTGGACCTGGATCGCGGCCATTTGGTGTGCGGGCGCGTTGTTCGACGCGAGCCAGACCATGCTCGTCATGCACGCGGTGGGCGGGCGCAGGCCGTGGCTCCCCCCGTTCGTGGTTGAATTCGTGTCCTGGCTGCCCTGGGCGTTGGCGACGCCGCTTGTCATCGCATTGGCGCGGCGGCGGCCGATTGTTCAGGGCGGTATTCTCAAGGTCGCGACGGTGCATCTGGCGGCCTTCGCCGCCATCAGCATGACGGCTGAGGCGTGGTCTGCGTCGCTTCGGGTCACCTTCAACCCGTGGTGCCACGCGCGGCCGCCTACCTTCGTGAACACCTGGACCTCCTCGCTCACCGACCAGATCCTGACGTTCGCGATCGTCTACGTTCTCATCCTGACCATCACCTACGTCGTGGACTCGCGCGAGAAGATGGCCCGGCAGATGACCGAGACCGCACGGCTCAACGAGGAGCTTTCGCGGGCGCAGCTCGCCGCGCTCAGGCGCCAGATGGACCCTCACTTCATGTTCAATACCCTGAATTCGATCGCCGGCCTGGTGCGCGACCAGCGAAGCAACGCAGCGGTCGGCATGATCGTGGGCCTGAGCGAGTTCCTGCGCCGCGCGTCGGAAGACTCCCACCGGGCCCAGGTCACGCTGGCGGAGGAGGTTGAATACTTGCAGCGCTATATCGACATCCAGAAGGTCCGCTTCGGGGACCGTCTGCGGGTGAGCCTCGACATCCCCGATGATCTCCTGGATGCGTCGGTCCCGAGCTTTCTGCTGCAGCCGCTCGTGGAGAACGCCATCAAGCACGGTATCTCCAAGCGCGTCGCCGGCGGCGAAGTCCGTGTTGTCGGCGCGCGCTGCGGCGGCGTCCTTCGCTTGACGGTCTACAATGACGGCCCGTGGGTCCAGGATGACCGAGAGGCGGCGCCCGGCGGCGTCGGGCTCGGCAATCTCCGAACCCGCCTGCAGATCCTCCACGGCGGCCTTGCTGAGCTACGGCTGAGGCCGGTCGAGGCGGGTGGCGTGGAGGTGGTCGTGACCCTGCCGTTCCAGGAGGCGTGAATGGCCCTTCCTGGCGAGCGATCCCAGCAGATTCGGGCCCTGGTAGTCGACGACGAAGCCTTGGCGCGGCGGAACCTGATCCTCCTGTTGCGCAACGATCCTGACATCGGAGCGGTGATCGAATGCGGGTCGGGCCTGGAGGCGATCGAGGAAATCCGGCGGTCCAGACCGGACTTGGTGTTCCTGGACGTACAGATGCCTGAATGCGACGGCTTCGATGTGCTCGAGCTCCTGGGCGCGGACCTGCCCGAGACGGTTATCTTCGTGACGGCCTATGACGCCTATGCGCTGCGCGCTTTCGAGGCCGGCGCGTTGGACTACCTCTTGAAGCCTTTCGACGACGCGCGCTTCAGCCGCGCCCTCGCGCGCGCCAAGGACAAGCTCGCTCACTACGCCCCAAATAAACGCCAATCGATCAGCCGGATCACCGTCAAGAGCCGAGGCCAGACCCTGTTCCTGAACGTCTCGGACATCGATTGGATCGAGGCGGCGAGCTACTACGCCTGTCTGCATGTGGGCAGCGCCACACACGTCGTGCGCAGGACCCTGCAGCAACTCGAGCATGACCTGCATGAGCGGACATTCGTCCGCATCCACCGCTCGATCATCGTCAACCTCGACCGGGTCCGTGGGCTGGAACTGCAGGACAGCGGCGAATACGAGGTCGTATTGGAGTCCGAGGCTCGCCTCCGCTTGAGCCGCCGCTACCGCAAGCGCCTTCAAGACCGCCTGAGTGAGCTGACGAACGGCGGCTGATCGTGTCAGCCCCACGCGGGGCCTGGCGGCGACTTCGGACGCGCGGCTCCCGCCCGTTCGCGTTCACATTCTTTACTGCGCCCGCCGAAGAACGGTGATGGGGATCGAGCCGTCTTGTCGGGCGGCCACCTTCCAGGAAAGCTCATCGCCGTTCAGCTCATAGGGATCCACGCCAGTCTTATCATCCAGATTGGGGACGGAACTCCGATCGCGATGAAAGGAGATCGTATGTTTGACCGGATCGACACTGTATCGGCCAAAGCTGACGCTCATGCCGAGAGATGCATCTTTATATTCTTCCGGAGTTCCAGAGAATTTGTCTCCGGATGCGAACTTCATGCGTTCAGCGCGATAAATCTGGAGGGAGTAGTAGCCGTCGGACGTGAAGACGCAGAGGCCATGCGGGTTGGGGCCATAGTCAGGGACACGAGCGCCGTCGGGGAGCAGCTTGTCGGCCGCCGCGAGGACCCACGTGCCGGCGATCGATGGAGGTTCATGCGGGTTGGCGTTCGCCGTCTCGCCGGAGCTGAGGAGAATGATCACGACCAGCGCGGCGACGGCGCGGCGGCTGCGGCCCTTGCGATTGAGTTCGAACTTCATGGCTTTCATCATGCCTCGGTTGGGGTTGTTTTCGTCGTGGCTCGCCTCAGCCCGTCTCCGCGCTTGACGGCGTCGAGGATCGCCCAGTTCCCGGTGTCGGAGCGTGGCCGCCAGTCGAGCTCTTTCCAGGCTGCAAACTCGAGCCTCACACTTGCTTGAGGTTGTGACCCCGAGTGTAGGTGCGCCTGCCCCGGCGGTGCAGACCGCTAACTGCAGCGAGACGGCCGCTCACCGCATAAACTGGGAATAGGCCTGCCTTGACGAGCAACTCGGCGATCCTTGCGAGATCGCGCCACCCTGCAGATCATGACGGCGGGAGCCAGTTTTGCGGTGGGCATGTCGCCCGTCGGGCTTGCGCCGCCCGACCCCAAGCGGCGGTGCGACTGACCTCTCTATTCTGCGCGCCCGTGACATCCAAACGGTGAGAAATCGTGACTTCTCTAACCGGCGTAGACGGAAAACCGCAGCGGGGAGGTGTATTTCGACCGGAACGACTGGAAGGGTCTAAGGGTGAATTCGAGCGCCCCGTTTGCGGAGCGGAGCCAGAATATGCTTTGGGCGGCGAGCCGCTCAAAGTCGCCGGACCGGCTTAGGTCAGCCATGAAGGTCAAACAGCGGCCCCGTCACTTCGGCATTCCATTCAGACCGCTCGCTTGCCTCAGCGCGTCCCCATTCAGTCGGTAGCCGTCCAAGAACACGGTGTCGACATGGCGAAGGTTGGCGAGGTCTTTGGACACATCCCCATCCACAAGGATGATATCCGCCGTCTTTCCGGGGGCGATCGATCCCGTGCGATCCGCCATGCCGGTCATCCGGGCAGGGATGATGGTTGCGGTCTGCAGCGCTTCCGGGTTGCTGAGGCCGGCCTGCTGGTAAAGCTCCAGTTCGCGCACCAACTCCAGTCCGTACCCGTCGGTGCCAGCGACGATCCGGACACCCGCCTGATGGAGCTTACCCACAAGGTCCACCATCTTGGCGAAACTTTTGCGATAATCGTCGCGCGTGAGACCCTCGGAGAGGGGATAGCCGCCGATTTTCCAACTCCGGGCGACCGATGGCGGCGCGATATCAGCAAACGGCGCGTATTCGGGCGATATGGCGCTGCCGTCGGAGGTCATCAGCGGCTCCCATACCGTTAGCGTCGGATCGATGATTGTCTGTCGCTGCGAGAGCTCCGCGTAGAAGGCTTTCATCGCCGGGGAATCGAGATCGACGTCCTTGCCGTATCTGGCAGGGCCCTCCAGCCGTGCGGCGGTGTTGGATTTGTCGACGACATCTTGCGGCATCGCCTGCATCAGGATGAAGTTGATGTGCGTGACTTCGTCATAGCCCGCCCGTACCGCGTCGAGCGGGCGCATACCTGCGGGCACATGGCCGTGCACGTGTAGGCCGAGCTTGTGAGCCTCAGCGGCGCCCGGAGCGATCCACGCCGGGTTCATCGACGTGTAGAACTTGACGCCCCACAGGCCCGCCGCCTTGATCTTATCGACTGCGGCTATCGTCTCCGCTTCCGACGAGACCGTAAGCGCGCCCTGTGCGGCCAGCGGGTCCTTGCGATCGATGATCACGGAGATCTTTCCATCGGGCGCGAGCAGGTCGCCGGAGGCGCGACGCTTGTAGATGCTCAGCGCCTCGTCGATCATCGTGCCGGGGCTCCGGTAATTCGTCATGCCCGTCGCGACGTTCTGGAGGAGGTTCCAATCGTCGCCGACATGCTGGTGCGAGTCCCACAGACCGGGCGTCAGCGTCTTGCCGCGGCCATCGATCATGACAGCGCCGGGCGGCGGCTTGATCGATCCCGCCGGGCCCATGGTGGCGACCTTGCCGTCGGCGATCAGAACCGCGCGGTCAGGCAAGTACCGCCCTGCGACCGAATCGAACATGAGCACATGATCGACCAGCGTCGGCGTGCGATTGGCGGGGCTTAGAAACTGGTGAGCGACTCCGCGGACCATGGCGGCCGTCGCCAAATCTTGAAGCGCCTTCAGCTTCGGGCCGCTCCCTTCGTACCCCTCGGGCAGCAGCGAGATCTCTCCGGCCTGACCGAAGAAATGATTGTCAGTGTCGAGCCATACCGGTGAGGGGGCAAAACCGTAGCCTGTGATGAAGGCCAGCTTGACGGTCTTGGGTCCGTGCGGACCGTCGATCTGCACCGGTTGGTCGAAAGTGATGCTGGCGTGCCCAGTGGGCAGCAGGTCGATCCCCTTGTCACCCGCGGCGACAAGCGCCTCGACATCCATCTCACTGGCAAGCCATGGGCCGCCGTAGGTATTGTAGCGCTTGCCGCCGAAAGGCGCGGAGCCGGAATCGACAACCGTTTTCCAGTGCGCGACGCCACCGCCATCGACGGTAAAGTCCTCGGTTGCGTCACCCTGATCGGTGTAGCCGCGGATGGCGATGGCCGTCGGCCGGCGATCGCCGCCAACCGTCACAAGTTCATCGTCCTCGGTCACCCAACCCCGCAAGGACATCGACATGCGATAGGCCACGCGTCCGTCAGGCCTCGTCCACGACCAAACGTCGCCATGTTTGCCGGCCGTCGAACTGATCGTGTAGTGGCGCGCGTCGGCGGGCGGTGCGGCCAACTGCTCCTTAGACGTCGGCGCGGCCGCAGCTAAGGACGCAGTAGCGGCAAACAGTGTCGCGAGCATCATTAGGCGCATTTCTGATCCCCCTGGGGAAGAACATCGCAAGCTAGACCGGAAAGCGCAATGACAGTCTAAGAAGCGGCGGTTGCGGCCTCGGTCGCGATCGGCTTGTCGCAGCCGCCGCCCTTCGGCTTACGATCGGCGGAGCGTCGCTCGCCGAAGCGGTAGCCATGCCGTCGGCGGACTTTTTCTGTCAAACGGCGCCGCGGGTCGGAGAAGATGGCCGCCCGTCGTCATCGGGGTGGTGTCTCGCTCGCAAAAGATCGAACGCCGTGCCCGGGCCGCTGGCAAGGCGGCCCTGGATCATTTCGCATACCGCTTGCGGCCCGTGCACATTGGTGTCGATCTCCAGATCGTAGAGGTCGTTCGCGTAGGCCGCTTCGTAAAACCAGGGCCGTAGGCGATCCAGTCGGTCGACAATGATCCTTACGGCATCCTCGCCAAGCATGTCGGTGGGCATTCTCTTGTCCATTTTCCTCATCGCCACGCGCTCCTTGAGCACTTCAAACGGCGGCTTGAGCGACACGAACAACACCGGCAACCCCTGTAGGCGCCAGATCGCATCTTGCAGAAATGGAGGATCGGTGAACATCAGGTGATCGACGATGATGTTACATCCCGAACGCGAGGCGGAAGCGATCCACTCGTGAAAGCAATTGAAAGCGCGCACGCCGTTGTCGGCGAGGCTCCAGCGCAGCGGACCATCGGGACGATCGGGATCGAGCGGCAAGGCCTGCACCCCTTCGAGACTGCGGGGTCCGTGATGGCCGAACTTCGAGGGAAACGTGGCCGCCATGAAATGATCGATGCCATAGAGCAGCCAGAACGCTTCGGCCTGCTTGGCGAAAAGTTCACAGGTCGTCGATTTGCCGGAACCCGAAGTTCCGCTGACAATGATTATCTGGCCGGCCAATTTTTTTCCTGCTCTTTAGCGTTCGACGTCCGCTCAGAACCCACCGGGGCGGATCTCGAGACGGGCGATTTTGCGGAAATTCTCGGTGCTACAGAATTCCTGGTTGTCGCCCCAATGGGTGATGTCGCCCCAGTTCCATTCCGCCAGCGACCACAGCACCGTGTGATCGGTGTAGCCGGTAAAGATCAGGCCTTCATCGAGCCGGCCGGTGGCGCTGATCTGCCGTCCGAGTTTGTCGGTCGCTTCGAATAGGATGAGCCGGGGGCCATAGCGGCCATATTCGAGCACCTCGCGACTTCCCGCGACGAGGCTGGACATCTCGCCACCCTGCCAAAGGTAGCCGCCGATGACAGTCTGACGGCTCCCTGTGCCGATCGCGATGGCGTGGAACGAACTACTTTCGGCGATTCCCCAGAAATAGCCGCCGCTGGAGAGTGAATCGTAGTCGCGGGGACCAAAGGAGGTGTCGCGCATGGAGAAGCAGTCGATGGCGATCTCCCTGCCGTGGAGCCAGATTTTCCCGCGCATTCGGCCGGGCTGCTCGAGATGAAATTTCGCTGTCTCCGCCTGAGCGGGGTCCGCGGTCGTGAGGACGTGAATCGGCGCATTTGCTTCCCACTCCAGATCCATCTTGAAGTCGGGCTGATCATAGCGGATCGCATAGCGGCGAAGCGGTTCGAGCACTTTCACCGACAAGGAGTTGCGCGCCCTCATATCGAATTTGGACGCGCCTGGCGGCATGGCCTGCAGATGACTCCAATTGTAGTACAGACAATCCCACTGATTGGTTCCAGATGGATCCCACAGCACCGGGCCGCCGTTCAGCATTCCCATATTCGGGCGGAAGTAGTATTGGATCATGCCATGGATCCGCTCCTCGGGCTTGGAGACGGAAAACCACACGCTTTCGTTCCAATAGGGACTGTCACTGCGATCATCCGAGAAGCGATCGGCCTGGGGTAACGTGCTCATGGCTTAGGTTCTTCCGGAGTGGCGGGTGATTACGGGGTGGGCCATCAGCGGTCACTTCCCTTGCCTTGTCCAGGAAGCCGGCCGCAGCAATTGCCGGCCGCGCGCCCGAAGACATCGGCGAATGGTCTCGATCTCGGTCGGACAGAATTCAGGAAATTCTGGCGTTCCGTCGCTCGTAAGCACTCGTCGGTCAGGACAACAGGGAACGCGCCGCGGTTGGCGCCTGGGCTATTCTGTAAGCACGTCTCCATCAGCCGCTCCAATATGCCGAAGTCATTATCTATGAGACTATTCGTATCGTAAATTATCGGTCGTTGGTGTCAAACCAATTGTCGGCGCCGTTTTTTGCCTTTTGAAGCGCGCGCCGATTGGAGTAGCGGATGGAAACCCTCGATCAGCAAGGTCACGCCTCGCGTGTCACGAATCGGAAACGCATGAGCCGGCAAACTGACCCGCGAATGGTGCGTTCGCGGCGGGCGATGACGGCGGCGCTCATGCGTCTGCTGGGGGAAAAGGACCTCGACCGGATCACGATCGAGGAGATCGCCAGGACCGCGAATGTCGGGCGAGCAACGTTCTTCCGCCATTTCTCGACGAAGGAGGGTTTGTTCAACGCGCTCGCATCGGAAGAAATCTCCGGTCTTCTGGCGCTAACGATTCCTCTGGTCACCGGCGTCAACAGCCTCCAATCCTGCTTGGCCCTATGCCGATATGTCGATGGGCGCCGCCTCCTTTGGACCGCGCTTCTCACAGGCGGGGCGGCTAGCAACGTCAGGGCGGAGTTTGTCCGTCAGGCGCTGGCGTGCGCGGCGCAGTTTCACCGCGACGATGGCGAAATTCCCATCGAACTTGGTACGCGCTACTGTACTGGAGCCACGCTCGATGCGCTTACCTGGTGGCTGGAGCAGCCGGAGGACTATCCCGCCGAAAAGATTGCCGGGATTATCGATTCGCTGATCATCCGCCCCTTCGTTCGGCCATTCCTCGAAAAAGAACGCCCCTAGCTGAAGCGGCGCGCAATGATGATTGGTCCGACGCGCTGTCGCCACCGATTCCTGGCGACCGGCTTCGGAAGACGCTCAATAGGTCCATGTCGATCACTCCATGACCCGCGGCCCTGCCGCTGCAGGAGGGTGAAACATGGGTCAATTCCCAGTGAAAAATTCCGGCCCGCCCACGTTGTCGACCGCGACCTCTATAGGCGCTCGCCGGTCAATTTGGCGTTGCCGAAAAAGCCCATCTTCACCTTGCCGGAAAGCTTGTCGCCCTCGATCTGCACGTCATATTTGAGCGTCAGCGATACGGGCTTTTCCACCTTTAGGTCCCATTTGAGCGTGGCGCCGGCGACGATCCCCTCGAAATCCTGGTCGCCCATGTCGCTGTAGAGCGTGCCGGTGAGGATCTGGCCGTTGGTGGCGAAGCGTCCCTTCATCGCCTGGGGGCCCATGGGCGTGGACAGGACCATCTTCCACAGGCCATCGACGGCTGTGGCGGGCGCCGGCTCCAGCGGTGGGGCGGCCTGGGGCTCGGCGGCTTCGCCGATCGGCGTCGCGTCCGGCTCGCTTGCGGTCACAGCCGTCGGGCGGTCCACGGCGGCGGCCTGCGGTCCGGCGCCGTGGCCAGAGGCCTTGCGCAAAATCGTGCGCCCCTCGATCAGCTCGAGGATTTTGGACGGGGTGAGCGGCAGGTCGAGGCAGCGGGCGCCGAACGGAGATAGCGCGTCGGCGATGGCGTTGACCAAGGTCGGCGGGCCGATGATGCAGCCGCCTTCGCCCACGCCCCGAAACCCGCCCTCGGACTTCGATGGGGTGGAGGCGTGAACATGCTCGAAATCCGGCACATCCGAGATGGCCGGCAGCATATAGTCCTTGTAGGTGACCGCGGTCGGATTGCCTCGGGCGTCGAAGCTTACCTCCTCCAGCAGCACCGAGCCGATCGCCTGGGCCAGCCCGCCCGCGATCTGCCCTTCGACCACGGCGGGATTGATCACCACGCCGCAGTCTTCGCTGGAGATCCAGCGCTTGATCGCAACAAAGCCGGTCTCGGCGTCGATCTCGACAATGCAGGCGTTGGCCGCGCTGGTGAAGGTGACGGGCGGCGGCGTATAGCGATATTGGGTCTCCAGTCCAGCCTGGATATCGGGCGGCAGGCGATCGGGCTCGCCATAGGCCACCTCGGCGATCTCGCGCAGACTGCGCGTCATTTCCTCGGCGCCGGCGACGTAAACCACGCCATTCTCGAGCCGAACATCGTCGGGGTTGGCGTTGAGCAGATGGGCGGCGACGCGCTTGACCTTGTCGAGCAGCAGCTTGGCCGCCTTCATCGAGGCGCCGCCGCCGGCCACCCCCTGGCGGCTGCCGGCCGCGCCCGGGCCAAAACCCCCGCGCGAGCTATCCCCCTCGAACACCGACACATCTTCGTAGGGAACGCCCAGCTGGTCGGCGATCACCTGGGCCATGGTGGTTTGAGTCCCGTGGCCCTGCGAATGGGTGCTGAGCGTGGCGGTGACCTTGCCGGTGGGCTCGATCCGGATCTGCGCCAGCTCGCCGCTCATCACGCCGATGCTGCCGGTCGACGCGGTCGGCTCGATATAGGTGGCGATACCCAGCCCGAGGTAGCGCCCCTGCTTGCGCGCCGCCGCCTGTTCGGCGCGGAAGGCGGGCACGTCCAGGGTCTCCAGCAGCTTGTCCAGGCATTCCGCCGGAGTGATGTCTTCTAGCTGGATGCCCAGGGAGGTTGTGCAGGGCTGGTCGGCCTTGGTGATGAGGTTGCGGCGGCGTATCTCGATGGGATCGACGCCGATCTGCCGCGCGGCGATGTCGAGCATGGTCTCGCGCGCCAGCGACTCCATCGCCCACGGCCCGCGATAGGCGGCCAGGCCCACCGTATTGGTGTACCAGCCCTTGGTGTAGAAGCCGAAGGCCGGCATCTTGTAGGCCGCCCACATGAACATCTGCACCGCGATGTTGCAGTCGGGGCCGTGGGGATAGGCGCCGTTGTTGAGGTCATAGTCGGCGTGCGAGGCCAAGAGCTTGCCGTCCGCGTCGAAGGCGATGCGCAGGGTGATCTCCTGCTCTCGCGCCTGATTGGCCGCGGTCAGGTTCTCGAGCCGGTCTTCGGTCCATTTGAGCGGCCGTCTCAGTATCATGCCGGCCGCGATCACGGCCATCTCCTCACGCCAAGGCTGAACCTTGAGGCCGAAGGAGCCACCGACATCCTTGGCGAGCACGCGGA
Source organism: Caulobacter sp. (assembly GCA_026225565.1). Classification (GTDB taxonomy): domain Bacteria; phylum Pseudomonadota; class Alphaproteobacteria; order Caulobacterales; family Caulobacteraceae; genus CAIOYC01. Next base: position 21,761 of record JAMFTA010000076.1, read on the forward strand.
TGCTGATGTTCGGCATCCCGAAGGCCTGCGACAGATAGCGCGCCACCAGATGCGGGCTCTGGCAGGCGATATAGACGGTCAGTTCCTCGTCGCCCTGCTGATCGACCACGACGCCGCGGGTCTCCATCGGCGACTGGGAGACGCGCTGGTGGGTGATCGTGCCGGTCACCAGGTGCGGCGCGCTCGCCAGCAGCGCCTCCAGGTCCTCGTCTTCCTCGACGCCCAACACGGCTGCGGCGTTCGACTCGCTGCCGGGGTGTACGAGCGGGCCGGTCTTGGCGTCGTCGATGGTGACGACCGGATCTTCTTCCTCATAGTCGATCGCCACCAGGCCGGCCGCGTCCTCGGCCAGATACCGATCCTGGGCGATGACCATGACCACCGGATCGCCCACATAGGCCACCCGGTCCGTCGCCAGCGGCGGGATCTCGATCCCCGGCAGGGTCAGATAGAAGGTGAGCATGTCGATCTTGAACCGCGACAGGTCCTTGGCCGTCAGGATGGCGTGGACTCCCGGCATGTCGCGGGCCACCGAGGTATCGATCAAGGCGATGCGCCCGCGCGCGATCGGGCTGCGCACAAAGGCGACATGGAGCATACCGGGCAGAACGATGTCGTCGACAAAGGTCCCGCGGCCGGTCAGCAACCGGCCGTCCTCCTTGCGCGGCACGCGCTGACCGATGAAGCGCGCGGCGCCGATCTGAGGGGCGGTCATGCCGGTTCCTCTCCCGCCGGAGCGCCCGCCAGCCTGCGAGCGGCGCGCCGGATGCCCTGATAGCCAGTGCAGCGGCAGATATGGCCCGACAGAGCCGCGAGCAGCGTATCGGCGCTTGGCCGCTTATCGTCACCCGTCAGCGCGGCGAGCGTCATCACCACGCCGGGCGTGCAGAAGCCGCATTGCAGGCCATGCTCGTCGCGCAAGGCCTGTTGCGCCGGATGCAAGGTCCCGTCGGGCGCGGCGAGGCCCTCGACCGTGGTGATCTCGCAGCCGTCCGCCTGCACGGCCAGCATCAGACAGGCGCGCACCGCGCAGCCGTCGACGATCACGGTGCAGGCGCCGCAAACCCCATGCTCGCAACCGAGATGCACCCCGGTGTAACCAGCATCGATGCGCAGGAAGTCGCCCAGGACCAGCCGCCCCTCCACGGTCGCCCGATGGGCCTGGCCGTTGATGGTGACCTCGATCCGATGCTCACTCATGCCGCCTGCCTCGCATCCAGCGCCTCTTGGAGCGCGCGCGCGAAGATTCGTCGCCCAACGGTGCGCCGATAGTCCGCGGTGGCGTGGTGATCGTCGAAGGGTGCGGTGTCGGCGATCGCAAGCTCAGCGATCCCCCGCGCGTCGAGCCCCGCGATCGATTGGCCGAGCAGCGCCGCCTCCGCCTGCCTGGCCTTGATGGGGGTCGGTCCCATGCCGAACCAGGCCAGGCCCGCGCGGGCGATGCGGCCTTGCTCCACCGTCAGCGCGCCGATCAGGCCGACCAGGGCGAAGTCGCCCGGCCGCCTCGCCACCTCGCGAAACAGGTTGATGGTGTCGGGCGGCCAGTCGGGGAAATGGATCGCGGTGACCAGTTCGTCGGGCTCCAGCGCGGTGGCGTAGGGGCCGAAATAGAGCGCCTCGGCGGCGATGCGCCGGACGCCCCGCGTCGAGCGCGCCTCCACCGACGCGCCCAGCGCCACCGCGGCCGCCGGCAGCTCGGCCGCCGGCTCGCCCAAGGCGATCGAGCCGCCAATGGTCCCGCGATTGCGGGTCTGGTGGTGCCCTACATGGCGTGTCGCGGTGAGCAGCAAGGGCAGGGCGTTGGCCAGTGTCGGATCGGCGATGACTTCGTTCTGGCGCATGACCGGCCCGATGCGCGTGCCGCCGTCGGCGCGGGCGGCGCCCTTGAGCGCAGCGATCCGGTTGATGTCCACCAGGATGAACGGCTGGCTCATGCGCAGGGCGAGCAGCGGCATCAAGGTCTGGCCGCCGGCCAATACGGTGGCCCCGCCGCCCGCCTCGGCCAGCCGCTCGCAAACCTCGTCGATGGTCTCGGGGGCGATATAGTCAAAGGGCGCGGGCTTCACCGCTTGGCTTCCTCGCCCAGCCGCGCCAGCAGCGTGGGGTCGAGCACCACAATGGGCGCCGCCGTCCGCCGGCCGAACTCGAAGGCCGCCGCCGCGAGGATCACCAGCAGCAGGCCGATGGCGAGACCCATCCAATCCGATTGACCGCCGCCCTTGGCGTGCCCGATCAGGTACCCGACCAGCGCGGCGACGACCAGCGCCAGGAGCCATGTCGTGGGGAGGCCCGGTGACGGTCGGACGTGGGGCGCAGCGGCCGCGTTTGCTTTCGCTCCCCTCCCGGCCGACGCCGACACACCCGCCGGCGGCGCGGCGGCCTGGGTCGCAGGCGCGGCGATCTCGCCAAATTGCTCAAAGAACTTGGCCGCAAGTTGCTTGGCGGTCGCATCGATGATCGGGCCGCCGAGCTGCGCCAGCCGGCCGCCGACCTGGGCGTCCACCTCGTAGGACAGCAGCGTGCCGCCATTGTCGTCGGCGAGCCGAACCTTGGCGCCGCCCCTGGCGAAGCCGACCGTGCCGGCCTGACCTTCGCCACTGATGGTGTAGCTGTTCGGCGGATCGAGCTCAGAAAGCGTGACGGCGCCGGCGAAGCGCGCGCCGATCGGCCCGATCTTGATCGCTACCGTCGCCTTCAGCCGTCCGTCCGGCTCCTTCTCGAGCGACTGGCAGCCTGGCACGCATCGCCTCAGGACCTCGGGATCGTTCAGCGCCTCCCAGACCCTTTGGCGGGGGGCGGCGATCCGCTGATTGCCGGTCATTTTCATGATGCGCTGCGTTCTTTCCCGTAGCCCGACCCAGCCGTTAGCATGTCGCAAGGGCCGGCGTCAGCCCGGAATTTGGCGGTCGCTCAGCTGGCTCCGGGCAGGTTCTCGCCGCCAACGCCGCCCCGGCTGCTGGATGCGAAGGCCGATCAAGGCTCCAGCAGGGCCGAGCCCGCCGTTGTCAGGCCGATTTTGCTGAGTGGCGGACCCTGATGGCGTAAGCCAGAACGGGGTAGGGGACAGCGCGTCCTCTCGATGCAAGTTGCGGTTGGACTGGCGGCGCCCGTCCGAGCTAATGCGTGTTGTCTAGGTAGGGATTCTCGTGAAAACACTTGTCCTGATCTTGTCCTGCACCGCCCTGTGCCAGCCCGCAGCGGCGCACGCCTATGATGTCCAAGAAAAAACCATCGCCGAACTGAAAGCCGATCTTTCCGCCGGCAGGACCACGTCCGTGGAGTTGGTGCGCCTCTATGAGCAAAGGATCGCCGCCTTCAATCCGCAACTGCACGCCGTTATCGCCTTGAACCCGGACGCGATCGCCCAGGCGGAGGCGGCGGACGCCGCGCGCAAGGCGGGTCGGCCGGCTGGAATGCTGGCGGGCATCCCGATCCTGATCAAGGACAATGTAGAATCCGCTGACAACATGGCGACCACGGCCGGCTCGATAGCGCTGAAGGACAATGTCACCCATCGGGATGCTCCTCTCGTGGCGCGGATGCGAGCCGCCGGCGCCATCATCCTTGGCAAGAGCAATCTCTCAGAATGGGCGAACATCCGTTCAGCCCATTCGATCAGCGGCTGGAGCGGCGTGGGCGGCCAGGCGCGCAACCCCTATGCGTTCGATCGCAACACCTGCGGCTCCAGCGCCGGATCGGGGGCGGCCGGAGCCGCCAGCCTGGCGGCGGCGACCATCGGCACGGAGACGGACGGATCGGTCACCTGCCCCTCGGCCATCAACGGACTGGTCGGCCTGAAACCCACTGTCGGCCTGGTTTCGCGCACCCACATCGTGCCGATCAGCCACAGCCAGGACACCGCCGGCCCCATGGCCCGCTGCGTCGCCGACGCGGCGGCGATCCTCGCCGTGATCGCCGGCGCCGATCCAGCCGATCCCGCCACTGCGGCGGCGGACGCCAAGAAAACGGACTATCTCGCCGTCTTGAGGCCGGATGCGCTGAAGGGCGTGCGTATCGGCGTTCTGCGTTACGCCTCCGACTTCCACCCGGAAACCACCCGCGTGTTCGAGCAGGCTCTGGCCGCCTTGACCGCGGGCGGCGCCACCCTGGTGGAGATCAAGGCGTTTCCCGGCGACCATGACATCGGCAAGCTCGAGCATCTGATCCTGATGACCGAGCTAAAGGCCGATCTGAACAGCTACTTGGCGACCACCGCCGCGCAGCAGGTTTCCACTCGCACCCTCGCCGACCTCATCGCCTTCGACAAGGCCCACGCCGATCGGGAAATGCCCCTCTTCGGCCAAGAGCTGTTCGTCGAAGCGGAAGGGACAAAGGGCCTCGACGACCCCGACTATCTCAAGGCGGAGGCCGACGCTCACCGATTCGCCGGACCCGAAGGCATCGATAAAATGCTGACGGACAATCAGGTCTCGGTCTTAGTGGCGCCGACGCTCGGGCCAACCTGGCTGATCGATCCAGTGCTGAAAGATCGCTTCGTTGGCGGGGGCGCGGGTCAGGCGCCCGCCGTCGCCGGCTATCCCCATCTGACGGTGCCCATGGGACTGGTGGACGGTTTGCCGGTGGGGCTGTCGTTCATTGGCGCGGCGTGGAGCGACGCGCAACTGCTCGCCTATGGCTACGCCTATGAACAGGCGTCCCACGCCCGTCGGCCTCCGCGCTATCTGCCTACGGCGGCCATTGAAAACGAGGCATCCTGGCGCGGCGTCGATGACGCCGATGGCAAGGGCGGGACAAATTAAAAGGCTAAGCTCGGATCGAAGGCTGCTTGATTGGAGAAGGTGTGAAAGGCGCTTGTCAGCGCAAATGCACCGCGCGACGCCAAACCTGTTCACTCAGCAGTGGATCCACTTACGGCTGGTGTCGAAACCGTCCTAGGGCGTCAAATCCTCGACGTTATGGATGCTCAAGGCGAAGCAAAACCAGAATTCAGAGACCGGTTGCGCCGGAGGGCTTACGCTTATCCGAAGTGCAGCCCCCGACGTCCATTACGGCTTTTCGCCAGCCGTAAACAGACCGACGAGCACCCCGGCGTTTGGCGTTCCTAGTCCCGTGCAGGCATCCCAGCCCAGCGTGGCTGCGCCCGCCACTTGCACATTCACCGCCACCTCACCATCCGCATTGGGCAGGGTCCGGCTTTGAAGTCGACGCACACCTTACGCACTTAAATTCTCGCTTAAGTTGACAAAAAGCATCAAGTATCGCCAACCTGCTCTCAGCAGGTGGGACGTTTCGGCGGTTTGTTGAGCCGTCGAATCCGCAATGCAAGGGGGGGACATGTCGAACGTCGCGGGCAAGGCCTATGGCATGAACGTCATTACGCCCATGCGGCCGTCGATGACGTGGCTCAACACCTTCCTGTTCATGGTGTCGCGGGCGTTGCCGGCAACCTTGTCGGGTCTTCTCGGCCTCTCGCTTATTCATTTCGCAAGGTGGGTGATGATCCGGCGCGATCAATGGCCCCAACGTGGCCAGGGACCGCAGCCGCTCAAGAATGACTACATGCTGTTTTGCAGCAATTTTAACGGCACCTGGGATCAATATATCGACGCATTCGCGGACGGAATTCCAGGAGGTCTCGACCTTTTTTGGTATTCGAGCACCAAATATCCAAACTCAATCCCGATCACGCCGTTTAAGAATTACATCCGCGGCAACCAGATCGACACCAACTATTACTATAACGCCACACCGGGGAGCGGCCAGCGCGATATAAAGGCGGCGCTGAAGCTATATGCAGCTCTGTGTGAGGTGAACGTCAAAGCTGACGATTCGACCCTCGCCTTAGCCTATCGCCGGGTGCTGGACGCCGTACAGGGCGGGCTCGGAGCGCCGGGCTACGCGCCGGTCGCCAGTTGCGACACCAGCGCCGCTGACCGACATCGATGCGCGGCGGTGCGCGCCCGCTGGGGCGCGGAGGGCAAGGGGCCGCCCAGAGCCGTACAGATGATCCATCCGATCGATCCACAGGTGGTCGCGGGGAGCGCCGCGAACGAGCCGGGCGCGACGACGGCGGTGCGCGACGCCGTCGCCGAGGTCACCTTTGGCGCAGCCCGGATCGAAGCGCCGATCCTGAAGCCCGTCCAAGTCGTCCCGCCTCCCCTCATCGCCGAGGAGAAGGCGACGCCGCCCGCCGGCGTCGGCGCGCCTGCCGAGACGAAAACAGCCGGCACTAATTTAGACGGCGGCCACTATTTCTTCACCGGCCTGGTTCCGATCTGCAATGTCGGCATCGTCGAGCATGAGGCGATGAAAAGCTCGCCGATCCATATGGTGCGCGAAGCGCTTGAGACCCTGCCGACCGCGCTGCAATCACATGCCTCCGAAGAGGTGGGCATACAGAGCCCGTTCGCGCGATCGCTGCGCACACACTTCGCTAGGCTGGTGGTGGTGGACCAGCCTTATTTCAACGGGCGCGACCATGCTGACGCGTTGGTCTCAGCCGTGAAGGGTACGGATTTGCTGGCGGCCGAACCGGTGGACGCCCTCGCTTGTCCCTATGTGCTGGTAGTCATCGATTTTGATCCGGGCGAGGCGAGCGGCCAGGGAGAGCCGCGGTCCTATTTCGAGGAGTTGTGGCGGCTCATGGCGGTCGAGCTGACCGCCGTATTCCGTTACGCCTATGGCTTTTCCAATGTGGTCGACGCGACGAGCTTCGCCGACATGATGATCGATTGTCAGGTCAAGACGACGATGCCGTTCAACGACTATTGGGTCGGCGCACCTCCGTTTCCGTCTTTGTCGAGTGGGGCCTTGTTGGCGGTTCCGATCGCGGGCGTGGTCGCGGGATTGGGCTTGGCGCTCATCGTCGTCTTGATGATTCATTGGCCTTGGTGGCTGGCGGCTTCGCTGCCCATCCAGTTCGGCCTGATCGGCGTCCTGATCGACTATGCATGGGTCATGCGGCAAGGGGCGAAGCCGTTCCCGGCCGCGCCGAACGCCACGCTTCGCCATATTCTGAAGGCGCTACACTTACAGCAGGCCTTCACCCGTTTCGTCTCCAAGCGGCAGGACGCCGATTCGGTCGGGCTGGGCGCCGCCTTCCGGCAGTTTCTCGCCGACCACGATCCCCCCAATCTGAACGCGCCGACCCAACCGCCTGGAGTCATTCGCAGTCCGTTCGCAGGAGCCTTCTGATGAGCGTGCTCGATCTCGCCGACATCCAGGGCGGCGTTCTGCGCGCCTACGGCCGCCAAGGCTTTCCCAAGGCCCGCTATTTCTTCCTGACAATCCGCGACGCCGTCAAAGGCCGCGCCTTTGTCGAGACGCTGCGCCCCCGCATCACGACGGCGGCGCGTTGGAAGAACCCGGAACGGGGCGAGGCGCTGCTGCGCACGCGAAACCCGCGGGTGAAGGATATCGTGCGCGCCGAGGGCGTGCCGGACTATCCGGGCGAGGTCCAGCTTATGAAGCCGAAGGTGGCGATCAATATCGCCTTCACCTTCTATGGCCTCTACGCGCTGGGGGTGCCGACGCGCACCCTCCGCGCCATGCCTGACGAGTTCATCGACGGCATGGAGCAGCGCGCCCCCATACTCGGCGATGACCTGTTCCTCGACAAGCGCGACGCTGTCTGGAGGCGCTCGCGCGACGATACCCGGGTGCACATGTTCATCTCGATGAACGCCGAGATGAACGACGACGGCACGCCGATCGCCGAACTGGAGGCGGAGACGACCGCCCTAAAGCAGCTATGCGCCGACAGCGGCGGCGGCGTCGTCCTTCTCTCGGGCACAGGACCGGACGATGCCGAATGGCAAGAGGTTTCAGCGGTGCTCCGCCCAGATGACGGTGTCATGTCTCCGACCAACAAGGAGCATTTCGGCCTTTCCGACGGTTTCGGCGATCCGGTGTTCGAAGGACAGTTTTCCGGGGAGGCCGAGCGTCTGCGCATGATCGGCGGCGGCAAGGTGTTGCCCAACACTCAGTGGGCGCCGCTGGCGACCGGCGAGTTCCTGCTTGGGCATCCGGATGAGGCGCAAGAGATCCCGGGCGCGGCCATGCCCATCGAATTCAGCCGCAACGGCACCTTCATGGCCTATCGCAAGCTCCATGAGAATGTCGAAAGCTTCACCGCCTATATCAAGCAGATCGGCGCGCGCTATGCGCAGCTGAATGACGTGCCGCAGACCGAGGCTGAGGATACGGTCACGGCCAAAATGGTTGGACGCTGGAGCGATGGAGTGCCGCTGATGGCCGCCCCGACCCATGCCGACTGGGTGACCTTCAATGAGGAGCTGGCGGCCGCCCATGCGGCGGGCGACAAGCCCAAGCTCGCGCAGATCGCGCTGCGCTTCACCAACTTTCTCTACCGCTCCGATCAGACCGGGGCGGTCTGTCCCATGACCTCGCACCTGCGCCGCGCCAATCCGCGCGATACGCTGGACCCGCAATTCGCGTCCCCCAATCCGAAGAACTGGGACGGCTCCGCCCTCGTCAATCGCCGCCGCATCCTGCGCCGCGGCCTGCCCTATGGCGAGGTCGATCCTGCGGCGCCGGACGATAAGGGCGAGCAGGGCATCATCTTTCTGGCGATCTGCACCAGCCTGTTTCGGCAATTCGAGTTCCTGCAACAACAGTGGATGCAATACGGGCTGGACTTCAACGCGGGCAGCGACACCTGTCCCATCGTCGGCAACCACGATCCAGAGCATGACCCCAAGCTGGTGATCGTCACCGATCCCGATGGCCCGCGCCGACCGTTTGTGTGCGGCTGTATTCCTCAGCTCGTGGAATGCCGCGGCGGGGATTACTTCTTCATCCCCAGCATGACCGCCCTGCGCATGATCGGCATGGGGATCGTCGATCCGACATGAGGAGCCGATGCGATGGCGTTGCTGAACCTACCTATCGCGCTGTGGCGCCGTCTTTTGCTGCTCGTACAAGGCTGCAGCGCCTTGATTTTGCTGCTGTGGAGCGGCGTGGCGGCGCTCCTGAGCGGCGGCCCGATCGGCAGCAAGATCGCCGCAAGCCTGACCTCACCCGTAGGTCAACGCCGCGTCTTCGCCCTGTTGCGGCTGATCCAGCCCAATCTGGTGCTAAAGCGCGTATTGGTTAAGGCCTACGCCAATACCGGCACCGCCTTGGTCACCCGGCGCGAGGACGTCACGGAGGTGCTGACCCGTGACGCAGACTTCGGCGTGGTCTACGCGCCGCGGATGGAGATGATCACCGGCGGTGAGAACTTCTTCCTCGGGATGCAGGATACGCCGCGCTACACCCGCGACACCTCGAACATGAAGCTGGTGGTGCGGCGCGACGATGTGCCGGAAATCGTCGTTCCCCTGGCTTCCGCCGCCGCGCACACCTTGGTGAAGGCCGCCGGGAGGCAGATCGACGTGCCCCAGATGTTGACCATCCCCGTCGCGGCGGAGCTGCTGGACCGATATTTCGGCACGCCCGGTCCATCCATGAACGAGATCGCCGATTGGACGACGACCTTGTTCTGGTACCTTTTCATCGACCTCGCCGCCGATCCCGTGCTCGACGCCAAGGCAAGGGACGTGTCGGCCAGGTTCCGGGCCTGGCTCGACACCCTGATCGCAGAGCGGAAGGCCGGCGGCCAGGATCGGGAGGACGTGCTCGGCCGCTGCCTGAAGATGCAGGCGGGGGGCGCTCCTGGAATGGCCGATCTGGATATCCGCAACAACTTGATCGGCCTTTTGATTGGCGAACTGCCGACCACCTCGGCGGCGGCCAATTTCGCCCTCGACGAACTGCTCGATCGTCCAGACGCCTTGGCTGGCGCACAAGCCGCGGCCCGGGCGGGGGATGATGAGCGCCTGGCCGCGTACATATTCGAAGCCTTGCGCTTCCGGCCGTTGAATCCGGTGATTTATCGCCGCGCGTTGCGCGATACACACATCGCCGACGGCACGCTGCGCGCGCGTCATGTACCCAAGGGTCGGATGGTCATGGCGTCTAATCTTTCGGCGATGTTTGATCCTTTAGCGGTGCCCGACGCCGGGCGTTTTCGCATCGATCGCCCGTGGGAGACCTACATGCTGTGGGGCTATGGGATGCACGCCTGCTTCGGCGCTCACCTCAACCGAGCCACCCTTCCCGCCATCCTGAAGCCGCTGCTGGCGAAACCGGGCTTGCGCCGGGCAGCGGGCGCTGCAGGTCGCATTGACGCTGGGGGAACGCCTTTTCCAGTCCACTTCCATCTCGAATTCGAAAGTCCCTGATGGCCTAAGGTCAACGGGGCAGGGGATGGCTGCGTTCAGCGGAGACAAGTCGCCGCTAGACTGACACCGCCCAGCCGATCCCTGAACCTGGGGTCGAGGCCTCAGCCCGGCGCGGTTGGGCAAAGTTGCGATCATCATGGTGGAGACTGCGTCCGATTGTCGCTCTGAAATGGCACGTTGACGCAGATCAAATGCCCATCAACTATTTTGTAATAGTAGGATGGGAAAAATTTACTCTTGCTAGTATTTCACTATATATCCTGAGGCAGGAACGCTATGTCTGATATTAGAGAAAAAATCGTTACATGGGGCGAAAAAGATCGTGAAGTCGGGGCTATTGTCTACCAACGCGCGGGAAAGCATCTTGAGGGCGCTCTTCTGAATGCGTATCGAGTTATAGATCCATCACTAAAAGAATTGCCTCGAGATGTATTTGAAAACGAGAAGAGAAAATTCGCTTTTATAGCGAAGGGGAATTTTCCGTCGGAATATTTTGATCAACAAGAAATAATTACAACAAATATTTCAAATAGTCTCGATTTCGCGACATATCTCAGTAAGACTTACGCCGCCTATGCGGCGGGCTTGGCGTCGGGTTTGGTCAAAGAGAAGGGTTGGGTTGAGAAAAATTCCGACGAACTGATGCTCAGCCTGATGAAGTCCGTGTTCTCCGACGCCAGCGTTGTCATGTTTTATTACTTTCAGCTCCTGAACGCGAAAGCTGACGAAGAGCGCGCGGTAATTGAAGCTGAGCGCCGGCGTGTTGCGGACGAGCAAGACACCGTCGTCGCCGCGCTCGCCGACAGCCTAAAGCGGCTGGCAGAGGGCGATCTTACGGCACATATCGCCGTCCCGTTCAACGGACGCTATCAGCAAATCAAGGACGACTTCAACGCTGCGATCGACAGCCTGCGTGAAGCGATGAAAGCGATCGCATCGACAACAGGCGGACTTCGTTCCGCCTCCGACGAAATCGCCGCCGCCTCGGAAGATCTATCTCGGCGCACCGAGCAACAGGCCGCCGCCCTGGAGGAGACTGCAGCCGCGCTCGATGAGATCACCGCGACGGTCAAGCGTAGCGCCGGCGGCGCTAAGCAAGCGTCCGCCGCCGCCTCTGGCGCCACGGCGGACACGACGCGGTCGGGTGAAGTCATGCACGGCGCCATGGCCGCGATGGGCGAGATCGAGCGCAGTTCAAAGGAGATCATCAGCATCATCGGTGTGATCGACGAGATCGCTTTCCAAACCAACCTGCTAGCCTTGAATGCCGGTGTCGAAGCGGCGCGCGCCGGCGACGCAGGCCGTGGGTTCGCCGTCGTCGCCCAGGAGGTCCGGGCTCTGGCCCAGCGATCCGCCGATGCCGCCAAGGAAATCAAGGTCCTCATCGCCAACAGCGCGGCCCAGGTCGAACGCGGAGTCCGCCTGGTGGATGACACCGGCCACGCGCTAACCGGCATAGTGAGCAAGATCACCGAGATCGACGCCCTGATCTCCGAGATCGCCCAATCCTCTCAGGAGCAGGCCAGCGGGCTCAATGAGGTGAATACCGCCGTCAACCAGATGGATCAGGTCACCCAGCAAAACGCCGCCATGGTGGAAGAGGCGACGGCGTCAGCGTCCACCATGAGATCCGAGGCGGCGGAGTTGGAAATGCTGGTCTCCCGATTCCAAACAGGCGAACTTGCGCATTCGAGCGCCCGCCCGGATACGGCTCGGGCTGGCCGGCATTCGCCCTCCCGCAGCCCGGTCGCTCCGGCCCAGGTCAAGATCGCGTCGTAGGCGCGGCGAATAGCGTACCATACCGAACGGCGCCAAATGGGAAATTGGCGGTGAGAGAGTCCGCCGAAGCGGTAGTCCCATACCGCTTCATGCGTGCTCGTCTTGTCTCGTTATCTTGATGATTTCATAAGTAAATACTGATTATCGCTTCCATTGCGTCTCTCGACGTCTCGCCGAATTTCAGGTACAAAACAGGACCGAAAGTGGGGCCCAAAGTGGGGCCGAAAATGACGGGCGGCCGATCTCGTCGGCACGACAGACCGGGGCTTCCCGAAGTGGGCCCCAGGGGCTGTTACCGAGTGGGGCCGGCCCAAGTTGGAGGTTTGGTATGGGACGATCACTCCACAAACTGACCGCGATCCAAGCGGCCAAGCTTAAGGTGCCTGGCCGACACTCCGATGGCGGCGGCCTCTATCTCTCAATCGATGATAGTGGGCGGCGACGTTGGGTATTCATCTACACGCGTGGCGCCAAGCGCACGGAATTGGGCCTTGGCGGTGGACGCGACCTGACTCTCGCCAACGCACGTGTCGAGGCGGCAGCATTCCGGAATATCCTCGCCGAGGGTGTCAACGGCGGTGCAAAAGTAGGCCAGTGGGGCGGAGTAAAAACAGGCCAGGTAAGTGGTCTTCTTCGTCCGTCGAGCGGCGATGCGCGGAGCCATGCGTAGCGCAGCGCATCGCCGCGGGGTGAG
>JAMFTA010000077.1 GCA_026225565.1 Caulobacter sp.
ACGCCTATCTCTACATCACCCGGGCCATGGACTATTTCGACCTGGCCGCCAGCCACGGCGGGGTGCTGTCCAAAGCCTTCGTGCGGGCCAATAAGGTGCGCTTCTGTGTCCTCTCCTTCACCTCCGACTGGCTCTACCCCACCCCGGAAAGCCGGGCGATCACGCGGGCTTTGAACGCCGCCGGCGCGCCCACGAGCTTCGTGGAGATCCAGAGCGACAAGGGCCATGACGCCTTCCTGCTCGACGAGCCGGTGATGGAGGAGGCGCTCCAAGGCTTCCTCGCCGCCGCCGCCTCCAAGCGGGGCCTTTTGTGAGCGAATTTCGCGAGGACTTTCGCGAAATCCTGCGTCTGGTGCGGCCCGGCGCACGGGTGCTGGACGTCGGCTGTGGCGAGGGCGCCCTCTTGGATCTCCTCCAGCGGGAAAAAGGCGTCGATGGGCGCGGCATCGAGATCTCGTCCGACGGTGTGGCCGCCTGCCTCGCCAAAGGGTTGGCGGTGATGCAGGGTGACGCGGACCGGGATCTTGCCGAATTCCCGCCTCACGCCTTCGACTACGCCATCCTATCCCAGACTCTGCAGGCGGTGCGCGAACCGAAAAAGGTGCTGTCGGACCTGTTGCGCCTGGCCGACCGGGCCATCGTCTCCCTGCCCAACTTCGGCTACTGGCGGGTGCGGATGGCGCTGTTGATCAAGGGCCGGATGCCGGACACACGCACCCTGCCCGAACCCTGGTGGGCCACCTCCAACATCCACCTCTGCACCTTGCGCGACTTCACCGCCCTCTGCGCCGACCTGGGTTTGCGCATCGAAGCCGCCGCCGCCCTGGAGCACGGCCGCCCGGCCCGCCCGATCGATCCCGCCCGCCCGCTGGAGAATTGGCGGGCCGAATCCGCCCTCTTCCTGCTCAGCCGCCAGGGCGGCCACGCCGCCGAGCGGCCGGCGGAGGGGGATTTGTTTAGCTAACCCCCCGGCTTTCTTCCGTTAAGCAGTGGCGGCCGTTGTGGTGGGATCGGACGCCGAGCTGGTGGCTGAGACTCCCAAAGCATCGGCGGTGCTGGCGGTCGCGCTCGGGTCCTGCGCCGGCGGCGCGCCGCCCCCGCCGTGATGGTGATGATGATGGCCGTTAGCCGCGCCCGTCGCCGTCGATTGCTGGCTCTGATCCATCTTTTGCAGGCCAGCGGCCAGTTCGCTCTGGCTGAGCTCGCCGTCGCCATTGGAGTCTAGGCTGGCGAAGGCCTGCTGCAGCGCCGAGGTGGCGCCGGTCGAAGATGCGTCCGAGGTGGAGGAGGAGCTTGACGTCGAGCTCGTCCCGCCCAGGGCCGATTCGATCTCGCTGAGGCTCAGGTCGCCGTCGCCGCTGCTATCGAAACTGGAGATCAGGCCGCTGGCCTGGGTGGAGGCGGTGGAGGATTCTTGAGCCGACAGCAGGGCGCTGAGGGTGCTGGAGGAAAACTGCGTCGAAGGCGACTGGCTGGCCGACAGGGTGGCGGCGGCGGTTGTGGTGGTGCTGGCGGCCGTGGTGTCGCCAGACTGCGAAGATTGCCCAGCGGTCGAACTTGCCGAGGCGCCCTGTACCGTGCTGGTGAAGGTGGACCCTAGGCTTGAGAGATCCTGCTGCAGCGCTTGCAGCCAAGCCGGCGGGGTTGTCCCACTGGAAACATTGGAGATTTGCATCATCGCCTCCTGCATCGCCCAGCCTGGCCGCCGGCGCGACCGTTGATCTGGGCAGGGTGACCGCCGCCGGTTTGCTCAAGGCGGTGCAAGATTCAGGCGCGGCCGGCGTCCCTTTAAAGCCTAGCTCGCCTATCGAAACATGGGGCGCGGTTGCGCCATGCGTTCCGGCCCGGTAAACCGCAGCCAACGTTTCCCGCCGCCGCAATTCCTCAAGGAACCTCGATGAATATCCACGAGCATCAAGCCAAGGCCGTCCTCAAGGAATTTGGCGTTCCCGTGCCTGAGGGCTATGCGGCCTTTACCGCCGATGAAGCCGCCGCCGCTGCGGAAAAGCTCCCCGGCCCGGTGTTCGTGGTCAAGTCGCAGATCCACGCCGGCGGCCGCGGCAAGGGTAAGTTCGAGGGTCTCGGCCCCGACGCCAAGGGTGGTGTGCGGGTGGTCAAATCAGTGGCCGACGTTAAGTCCAATGCCGCCGAGATGCTCGGGCGGGTGCTGGTGACCCACCAGACTGGCCCCAAGGGCAAGCAGGTGAACCGCCTCTACATCGAAGAAGGGGCGGACATCAAAAAGGAGCTCTACCTGTCGCTGTTGGTCGACCGCGAAACCGGCATGGTCTCGGTGGTCTCCTCCACCGAAGGCGGCATGGACATCGAGGACGTGGCCCATTCCACGCCTGAGAAGATCCACTCCTTCTCCATCGACCCCGCCACCGGCGTCTGGCCGACCCACGCCCGCGCCCTCTCCAAGTCGCTGGGCCTGACCGGCGGACTCGCCAAGGAAGCCGCCAGCCTGCTTGGCCAACTGTTCACGGCGTTCAACGCCAAGGACATGGCCATGCTGGAGATCAACCCCCTGATCGTCACCGGCGA
>JAMFTA010000078.1 GCA_026225565.1 Caulobacter sp.
CCAGAACGGATCGAACATCGGATCGGCCGGCGAACGCATTCCATCGCGCGTATAGGCCGGTCCATTGCGCAGGGTGACGACGCGCGCTCCGCGCGAGAGCGCCCATTCCAGCTCGCTGATCGCGAAATCCAAATCGGAGAGCGTGAGCAACGGGGTCGCGAAGATACGATCCTGATAAGCAAAGCCCCAGTCGTCATCAACCCAGCGGTTGAACGCGCCGATGATGTGCATCGCGGCTTCGATATCGGGCTGCATCGGGCCCTCGATGCACACGCCGTGTGAGGGGAAAATCCAGGTGGCCTGGATGCCCTGATCGTCCATGCATTTCAGCCGCGCGTCGCGATTGTACCACTCCGGATGCTCCAGCGGCTGTTCAGACCACAGCGCAGGGTCGTTGGGGTTGTTTGCGGCCTTGCCGGCGAAATAATCATACAGCGCACCCGGCACGGGACGTCCGTGCATGTCGCCTGGGCCGGGGAGAATCTGATGCGGTTTGTCGCCGATAAAGTAACGGGTCTGGCCGTCCTGCTCGACCAGCCGTAAGCCCCGGTCGCGAAACGCGGGGGAGCGATGGCGTGTGAAGGCGTCGGCGGACTCCCAGTAATGGTTGTCGGCATCGAAGATCGGGCCGAACTCAGGCCGAATATTCTTATCCATGACAGATCCTCCCAGATTACGCGACGCCGTGGCGAAGAAGCTTGCCCGGTGTCGCTTGCGTGCATTCGCCGTTGATGAAGGTCGTTTCGCCGTTGACGATGATCCGCTCATAGCCCTTGGCTTTCTGGATCAGACGCCATTCGCCGGCGGGATAATCCCAAACGCGCTCAGCGGGTAGGCTGCCCAGCTCCTCGAAATCATAGACGATGACGTCGGCGGGCATATCCTCGGCGATGTACCCGCGACCCTTGAGTCCCGCAGCTTGCGCCGGCAGTGCGGAGAGCCGCCAATGCGCCTCCTCCAGCGACATGATTTCGTGCTTTCGGACCCAGTAGGAGAGAAGCTCGGTAGGGAAGCGCGCCGTGGTGACGAATTTGGTGTGTGCGCCGCCGTCGCTCACGCCCGGCAGCGAAACCGGTCCCGTGGCGATCTGCTTCATCGCCGCAACCGGGGTTTCGATAAGTTCCGTCTCGTAGCCCGTCTTTAGCTCGCCGGCGAGCGACGTGTCGAGCAGCACGTCGATCGGGTGCTTGTTCTCACGCTCGGCGATTTCGCCGATCGTGAAGCCCTCATATTCTTCCTGCAGCGCCAGGCCGTTGGGCACGTCGAGCGGAATCCAGCCAAGTTTGATCTTCGTCAGCACATAGCCGGACCCGAACAGGCCGCCCCGCTGCTCGTGGATCTCCTTGAGCCTTTTACGACGTTCGGGATCGCGGAACTTGTCCATCTTTTCCGCGATCGTGCCCATGCAGATATCCTTCCAGGTGGGGATTGCATCGGCGAGGTTGTAATCCTCGAAGGTGAACTGTGAGGCGAAGTTGGTGGTCAGCGCCTGGGCATAGACGCGCACACCCTCCACCTCGTTGAGATGCTTGAGCCTATCCAGCGCGGCTTTGGGCGTCATCCGGGCGGCGCCGTGCTGATTGAGAGCGCCCTCGGCGAGCAGCGCGTTCCAGATTGTCGGCCGGCCGCTCTCTCGCGCCATGATTTCGGCCTTCTGCAAGTCTCCGGTCATCTGCGCCACACCGCGGCCAGTGCTTCCCATTGCGCGTGAAAACGCTTTGAGATCGCGCTCGCTCATCTCGTCGGTCACCATAGGCGTGCCGTCATAGTCGAGCTGAACGTTACCCTCGCGGCCGAGAATCTGCGCAGAAATCCCACAGCCGCCCGCTTCCATCCCCTGGACAACAAGATTGCACATCCGCGCCAATTCCTCGTCGGTAGCCTGACGCCTCTTGGCCTCTTCGATGCCGACGACATAGCCGTAAAGCGGCGCGAGGGGCACGAACGACATCACGTTGACGCCCTTTGGGATTTGGTCAACGCTATCGAGATATTCCGAGAACGTCTCCCAGTTCCATGGAAGACCGGCGCGCATCGTTTCGAGCGGCACCGCTTCGTTACGGACGAGCGAGAGCATCGCGCGCTCGCGATCCTTTGGCTTCACTGGCGCGAAGCCAAAGCCACAATTGCCGATCACGACGCTCGTCACGCCGTGCCAACCGGACATTGTGCACCAGGGGTCCCAGTAGATCTGGCTGTCATAGTGGGTATGGAGATCGACGACGCCTGGCGCCACGATCTTGCCCGTCGCGTCGATCACCTCGGCGGCGTCGGCCGCCGAGATGTTGCCGCCTATCTCAACGATCTTGCCGTTCTTGATGCCGATATCGCTGCGAAAGCGCGGGGTTTGCAGCCCGTCGATGATCATGCCGCTTTTGATGACTATGTCGTACTTCGCCATTGGTGGACCCGCTTCCTGCACTAGATCAGCCCGGCGGCCTAAACCATGCAACCTGTATGGTTTTGTGTTACGACTCATCGTGCTGGAGGTCAAGGGTATGGCGAGGGGGCGCCAAAAATCTGGACTGAGGCTAACGCGGCTTTGGGATTGATCGGGCTTTGACGATCGAGCACATCGCCGAACATCTCGGTTATGGCGGCGCCCGCGATTACTCGGTGATGCCGGCGTGATCGTTTTCGTCGGCGGGCCGAATTTCGACCGGCCGCCTTATTTGACATCGCGATAGCATAGCCCGCCTTCGGCCATTTCGCGTAGACAAGTACCTCTCGCGGCAACATGCGAGCGTCATCTCGGCGTTTGCTCAGAGCGACGGATTGGGCGGCAAGTCGACAGTTCGCACCGTTCTCAACGCCGGCCGGAGCGGTACGGAGTCTACGCGGCCGCCTTTGCGGAGCGGGCGCGCTTACGGTCGGTGGCTGGCCCATCCTCGGCCTGCGGTGGCGTCGGCTTGGACGCCTTGAGTGTCCGCGCCCGCTTGGCAATATGCGGGCCGTAGCGCCCGAGGATGAAGAGCTCGACCTTCTCCTCGAGCTCGGCTTCGCTGGGGCGCGAGGAGGCCCATCCGGCGTAGACCAGCAGCGGCGTCGTGCCGAGGACCAGGTCGACCAAGAGGCTGGCCGACCGGGCGGAGTCGCCTGCGGGTGCGAGCTTTCGGTCGGCGAGCTCGTCGAGCATTGCCGCGACATTCGTCCGAAAGTGCGCAAACGTCTTCTGGGTCAGGTTCATCATGAAATCGGGGAAGCGGCGGCTCTCGGCGATTGCGAGCCGCATGAGATCGACGGAGCGGGGCCGGAACGATACCTCGCCGATATAGCGCGCGATGTTCATTACGCCGTCGAAGAGGGTTTCGACATCTGCGAGAGCGGTTTCGAACACGGCTCCATCTTCGCGCGCCGTGACCACCTCCATGAAGATGGCTTCCTTGTCGCCGAAGTGCTGGTAGAGCGTGCGGGTGGCGACCCCGGCCGCCTTGGCGATGTCGACGAGGGAGGTGGCCGCGTATCCATGCTGCACGAACAGCGCGGTGGCGACTTGCATGACCTTGGCCTTGCGGCGCTCGAGCTCAGCAAGGGTCGGTCTTCCAGCGCGCGGGGACTTCGATCGCGTCGGCTTTCGCGCCATGGACCCCGCACGGCCGGCGAGGGAACGGGCCCGGGCGTTGGAGAAGGTCGATTTCATGGCAGTTCCACTCTGGAGAAGTCTGTTGTCGCAACGGCGACCATATTGCTAGTCACTGAAGGATGAAATTTCGATTGCGCCGCCCACACCTGGCCCGTCCCGGCTGCAAGCATAGGGCGTCAACCGGCCAGGCGCGCGTCATCGATGCCTTTCACGCCGGCTTCGACGGAATATAGGGCGCCGTTGAGTTCTGCTCCGGCGACGCCTGGCAGGGTGATCGGCAAGCGGGTAGTGGTCAGATAGAGGATGTCGAGGTTGGGCCCCCCGAACGCGGGCTTGGTCGGGTTTGAGAACGGGAGCTGGATGGTGCGGTCGAGGCTGCCGTCGGGCGCATAGCGTCGCAGCTGTCCAAAGCCGACGACAGCCAGCCAATAGCCGCCATCGACATCGACCGTAGCTCCATCCACGAAGCCTTCGCCTTCTTCGAGCTGGATGAAGAGCCGTCGGTTGGAGGTCGCGCCGACTTGCGGGTCGAGGTCGAACGCGTCCACGCGCCTCAGCGGGGAATCTGCAGCATAGAGCGTTCGGCCGTCCGGGCTGACGGCGAGTCCGTTGGCGACGCTGATTCTCGTGATCACCGGAACGAGCTCGTCGTTATCGAGGCGAAAGTAGGCGGCGTTTTGGGAGGTTCGGTTGGTGGGCGACCATTCATGGTCATAGGCGCCCACCCAAAGTCGGCCCTGGCGGTCGCAGATGCATTCGTGAAGCATCACGTGGGACGGGAGGGGAGAGGCGACCCGGAGCGTCAGCTCCCCGTTCGAGGGATCGAAGTCGTAGAGGCCATCGGAGAGAACGACGAGAAGTCCGCCTTCGGATTTCAGCACGAGGCCGCCGATCCGTTTCGGCATGGGCCAAGTCTGATGGACGCCGTCGGCTGGACACCACCGGTGCATGGTCGCGGACTTCTCACAGTTGATCCAATAGAGCGCCTGTTCAGCCGAAGACCAGACAGGGGTCTCCCCGATGTAGTCGTCGGCTTCGAACACGCGCTCGATGCGGATATCGGTTTTTAGCCTTATGGGCACCACTCGAGTCTCCGTCAGGGCCGTTCGGCTTGTGCAATCCACTAACGCAGATCGTGGGGGTCACAGAGGCAATGCGCAAGGTGAATTTCATATTGCGGGCGCGCCGGACAGGGAAATGCACGGTGCGCTTCGACAGGGAGCAGGCGTTCGGGGGTGTCGTCGCATAGGGCGGCAGCGGCCATCCCGCCTCTGCGAGCAAGCGGGGGATCTCGCGATCCGTCAGGCAAGTTTCAGGCGGCGGCCTTCGCGGACTTGGCGACCCGGGCGCGTTTCGCGACAGCAGGGCCGAAGCGGCCGAGAATGAAAAGCTCCACGCGCTCCTCGAGTTCGGCGTCCGTGGGCTGGGACGAGGACCAACCCGCGTAGACCAAGAGTGGCGTGGTCCCGAGGATGAGATCGACGAAGAGCGCAGCCGACTTTGCTGTATCGGTCTGAGGGGCGAGCTTGCGCTTCTCGAGCTCGCTGAACATGGACGCCACCGAGGCCCTGAAATAGGCGAAGGTCTTCTGGATCAGACGCATCATGAAATCAGGAAAGCGCTGGCTTTCAGCGATGGTCAGACGCATCAGGTTGACGGAGTGCGGGCGATAGGACACCTCGCAGACATAGCGAGCCACCTGCATCAGGCCGTCGAAAAGCGTCTCGCATTCCGCCAGCGAGTGGGGAAGGAACACAGCGCCGCTCTTGCGGGCCGTCACGACCTCAATGAACAGCGCTTCCTTGTCGCCGAAGTGTTGGTAGAGCGTGCGAGTCGCCACCCCGGCGGCCTTGGCGACGTCGACGAGCGAAGTCGCCGCATATCCGTTGTGAACGAAGAGGTCGGTGGCGACCTCCATCACCTTGGCCTTGCGCCGTTCGAGTTCGTCCAGCGTCGGACGTCCTGCTTTTTGGGCCTTCCTCTGCCCTGTCTTGCGTCCATAGGGCCTGGAGCGACCAGCGCCGCGGGTGCTGCTGAGCTGAGACTGAGGCTTCATCACGCTTCCCGAAGAACATTCAATGCAGCAACCTTATTGCAAGTAGCGCGCCAGGGAAATTGGGATTTTCAGCCGGCTTCGTAAGAGCGGGGATCGCCTGAATATTCAGCAGGTCGACAAATCGTGCTTGCGCGATCCGACATCTGAACTGGAGCACCGTCGAATCCCTGCTCGATTCGTATTGTTCAGGCGGCGCGCGGCAGTCCGGGCCGGCAGGGTAGGGTGTCCATGCCCCGCACATTGGAGAGCACCTTCCGCGTCCCCCGCTCGGTGAAGATCTCGAACGCCGGGAAGCGCAAGAGCAGTTCCTCGAACGCCACACGAATTTCCAGGCGGGCCAGATGGATGCCGAGGCAGCGGTGGATGCCGTATCCAAAATAGATCGACACCACGTCATTCTCGCGGCTTACGTCGAAAACGTCGGGCGCTTCGAACCGGCGCTCGTCGCGCGTGGCGGCGCCGGTCAATAACATCACCTTGACGTCTTTGGGGATGGTCACGCCACGCAGCATCACTTCGCGTGTGGTGGTGCGCCCTTGCAGCTGGGAAGGCGGGTCGAAACGCATGATCTCCTCCACCGCATTCGGGATGCGCGTGGGATCCGTCAAAAGCTTCTCGCGCTCGGACGGAAAGGCCTGGAGCGCCATGGCGCCGTTGGGGATGGCCTTCGCGACTGTCTCGTGTCCGGCGGTGGCGAGCTCCATGAACCGGGCCGCAAGCTCGTCGTCGGTCAGCCTGCGCACGACGCCTTCGTCGTCCTCGAGCTCGGCGTTGATCAGGAGGGTGATCACGTCCTCACGCGGGCGCGCGCGGCGGTTGCGGATCAAATCGAGGTAGACCTCATCGGCCGTGAGTTTGGCCTGATAGACCTGCATGAGATCCACGTCGCCACGGGAGAGAAGGAGATTGGCGAAGTGATGAATATCGCCCCGAACTTCCTCGGGAATGCCGATCAGCTCGCTGATGACGTTCAGGGGAAGCTGAACCGCGAAATCCTTGACGAAATCGAACTCATCCTTTTCCGCCGCCTCTGTGAGCGTCTTGGCGCACCGATCGCGAACGAAGGCCTCCATTCCGTTCATGCGATCGCGGGTGAAGACCTTGGTGACGAGATTCTTGTGCCAGCGGTGTTCGGGATTGTCCTTCATGATCAGGAGCCCAATGTCTGGCATCGGCTCAATCATCACGCCGCCGGCGCTGGAGAAGGTCTCGTTGTCCTGGTGCGCCGCGACGACGTCCGCATAGCGCGACAAGGCCCAGAAGTTCAGCCCCTCATGGAAGTACACGGGCGCCTCGTCGCGCAACGCCTTGTAGACTGAGTAGGGGTTGTTGGCGAACTCGATCGAGTAGGGGTCGAAATCGATCATCTGTCCTGGCGCCCTTGCCTGTCGCCGGGCGCACACGGCGTCCGCTTCCAACAGGACCGTCCTTGCCGATCCGGCAGGTAAATGCAAGCTCATCGATAATGCGCCTGGGTCAATTCATTATGGTGGCTGTGTAAGAAGCTCAGCGATAGTGGGTCCGCCAGACCCAATACCCACCTACACAAAATGAGCTGTGGTCAATGCAATTGTCGCGGCGATCGGCTTGTGCAAAAAGAAGGGGGTGGAGATGGTTCGTTCCCGCATGCCGGATCGCGAAGGAGCAGAAAAATGCACCCTGTCCAGGAACTACAGAAGATTGCCGACGATCTCGCGATCCGCTCGGTCCTCGCCGAGTACTGCCTGCGGCTCGAAGTCAATCCGTTCGAAGAGTGGCTGGATCTCTTCACCGAGGACACGGTCTACGAGGTCTTCCGCCGTACACTCCGGGGACGCCAGGAGGTTTCGGATATGCTTTCTAAAGCGCCGCACGGCGTGCACCTAGGCGGTCCCATCAGGATCGAGCTCAACGGCGACTCCGCCAATACCGTCCAGAACTACCTGTTCATCGCCAACGAAACGCGGGACTGGAATGCTGGATGGTACTATCGCACGCTGGTACGGGCCGACCTGGGCTGGAAGATCTCCCATACACGGGTGAAGATTCAGAAATAGTCTTCGGCCAGCGCCAACCGCCGCGCGAAGGATCACACAGTTCCAACGCCCGTCACGGGCGAGCCGACGGCGCCCGGCAGGCGCAGGGGCGGGGCGGTGAACAGAAAGCGCGAACGGCCACGCGCGCGGAGCCAGTCTGCGAGATCGCTGAGCAGGAACATCTCGCCGAGCGGAACGCCGAGCTTGAAGAGGCAGAGGTTGTGAAGCGGGATGCGGGTGCCCCGGCCATGGATGGCGGCGTGATCCGGCAGCAGCTCCACCGCTTCGTTATCCGAGACCAGCGCCGAGGCGCCGCAGTCGTCGATCCACCGCAGGAGCCTCAGGTCCGTCCCGTCGAGTCCTGAGCATCGGTGCTGGTCGAACGGCGCCGAAGGGTCGTGGTAGCGCGCCAGGAGCGCGCGGTCGAAGCCGGTGCGAAAGCAAAGCACATCCCCGGGCTCGACCTCCACCTGGTCCGCTTCGAATATCCGCATAAGTTGGTCATAGCCGACCGCGATTTTTTCGAGGCCTACGTGAGCGTGGAGGTCGATCATCACGCCACGAGCCTGCAGGGCCGTCTCGGCGATCCTTTCGATGCCTAGAGCGTTTGCGCCGAAAGGTCCCTGCATGGGCGCCCGGTCCTTCAGATAGTCGAAGGGGCCACGGACGTGAACATGGGCGCAGAAGCCATTGTAATAGGTCGCTTCCTCGACCCCGTCGCCCTGAGCGTCGTAGAGTTCCCCGATATGGCAGAGGCTGTCCCATTGGGTGGAGAACTGAAGGCTGAGGGTCGCGCGATCGTCGCACACCACGTCGGTCTGGTCGGGCGCCAGCTTCTGGAATGGGTAGTTCATAGCCGGATCCTCGCCGCGCATGGAATAGGCGAGGATGGGGGGAAGGCGACGCGGGTTGAGCTGGACGTTCGGACAGTCGAGGGGCAGCGACAGGCAGAAGGCGATACCTTCGCGCACTTCCAGCGCCGCTTGTCGCCGGCGCTCCGGCGTGATGAGATTGAGGCGGCCGAGCTGGTCGTCGGCGCCGAACTCACCCCAGTTGGAGCCCTCCGGCCTCACCGACCAGCGTTTTTCCGACATGGCCACCTCTCGGTTCCGGTCAGCCGTCGGCCTTTGGACGCTCCGGCACCTTAGCGAGGCCGGGAACGTTGGTCGGATCCATGCCCCAGCCGTACACGCGGAAGTTCTGAGTGTGGCAGAGATGGTGGAGGGAGAAGGCGGCGTCGATGGCGGTGGCCTGGCCCTGGATGTCGAGGGTCTTGTTGATGGCTTCCTTGGTCATCTTCAGGGCGAAGGCGGGCTTGGCTGCGATCTTCCGGGCCATCGCCAAAGTGAAGTCTGCGAGCTGGTCGAGCTGTACCACGTGGTTGACCATGCCGAGACGCCAAGCCTCCTCGGCGCTCCACGTGTCGGACGTGAACAGGAACTCTTTCGCCTTACGCGCGCCGAGCTCCCAGGGATGGGCGAGCCATTCGACGCCCGAGACGCCGAAGGTCACGACCGGATCGGAAAAGACCGCGTTGTTCGCAGCGATGATGAGATCGCAGACCCAGGGAAAGATCAGGGCCCCGGCGATGCATTTACCCTGAACCGCGCAGATCGTCGGTTTGGCGATGTTGCGCCAGCGCCTAGCGGTCTCGAGATAGCCCTCCTTTTCGGCGGCGTACCATCCGTGGGTGGCTTCTTCCTGGAAACCGCTCCAGTGGCCGACCTTGCGCGGATGGGCCTGCATTGCGGCCATGTACTCCTCCACCGTCCCGGCTATGTCGTGGCCGGCAGAGAAATTCCGTCCGTCCGCGGCGAGGATGATCACCTTGATCGCATCGTCGTAGAGGGCGCGATTGAAGGCGTCGTTCATGTCGAAGATCATTTGCGGGTCGATGGCGTTGTGCTTTTCGGAACGCGCCAGGACAATGCGGGCGATGCCCGTCTCGGGCTGCTCGTAACGGACGGTGGGGGCGGCGTCGGTCATGACATCTCTACTTTGGCGAGGGCGTGGGCCTGACGGCGGAGCTCGTCCTTCCGAACCTTCCCGGAAGGAACACGCGGAAGGTCGTCGACGATGACGAGGCGCTCAGGAAACTTCTGCTTGGCCAGCCCTGACTCGGTCAGAAAGCGCTGCATTTCGGGAAGATCGAGCGCAGCCCCGCGTCTAAGCATCACGAAGGCGCAGCCGGCTTCGCCCGTTGTCGGGCTCGGCATGGCAACGATGGCCACCTCGGCGATCGCGAGATGATTGAACAGTACGTCCTCCACCTCCTTGGGACTTATGTTCTCGCCCGAGCGAATGATGATATCCTTCTTACGCCCAGTAATGACAAGATAGTCGCGATACACACGGCGGCCGAGGTCGCCGGTCCGGAAGAAGCCATCGGCGGCGAAAGCGCCCTCGTTGTCCTCCGGGTGCAGGTAGCCCACGAAAAGGCTGGGCCCGAGCCCCAGGATCTCGCCCTCGGCGCCCTCAGCCACCGGGGTGTCCCCGGCGGGATCGACGAGCCGGAGCTCTGTTGGTGCGAGGATCTCCCCGTCGGTCTCCGCGCCCATCTCGGACTGGCTCAGGCTGCGGATGCCGGCGGTCGCCAGAGTATGCTCGGTCGAGCCGTAAGCCCGGAAGAAGAGGCAGTGCGGAAAGGCCCGCGACGCGGCGCGAATGAGGTCGGGCGAGACCGTGGTGCCGCCGCAGAAGAACAGGCGCAGGGTGTCGAGCGCGTTCGGCCTTGCGCCGCCTACGTCGAGTAGCTGCTGCAGGAAGGGTGTAGCGCCGCCACTCACGGTGCAGCGGTTGTTCTCGATCAGGCTGATGGCTTCGTTCGGCGACCAGATGTCGACGAGGACGCTCGTGCATCCACGAACCCAGGGCATGTCGAAGGCCCAGAAGGCACCCGTGATGTGCGTGACGGGAGAGGGCATGAACACGACGTCCCTGGGACCGATGCTCCAAATTTCGCCCATGTCGCGCACGCGAAAGTCGAAGGTGTGGTGGGTGTGAAGAACGCCTTTCGGCCGGCCCGTTGTTCCCGACGTGTACATGACCATCATCACGCCCGCCGCCTCGACCCTGGGGAGGCTCGACTCCAGTGCGGGCTCATGGGCGAGGGCTTCGGCGTAGGCGTTGCCTACGCCCGCCTTTCCCCTTACGACCACGACGTCACGAAGGGCCGGGAGCGCCCCCTTCAGACGCTGGATCATCGCGGCGTGGTCATGCTTGCGGAACACGTCAGGGACAAAGATCAGCTTCGCGCCGCAATCCTTGAGAATATAGCCCATCTCGGCTTCCCGGTAGATCGGGGGGATCGGGTTGACGATCAGGCCGGCCATTCGGGCGGCGAGGGCTATGACAGCGGTCTCGATCCAATTTGGCAGCTGGAAGGAGACGACGTCCCCTGCCTTGAGCCCCTGGGCGCGAAAGAAGGCGACCAGACGCAGGGCGTCGTCCCAGACCTGCCGTCGGGAGACCCTTTTTTTTCCTTCGATCAGAAGCGCACGATCGGGATCTTCGCGAAGGGCCGACCTCGCCGCATCCACCAGGGTCGTCTCGCGCCAGTAGCCTGCCGCCGAGTAGCGCTGCGCCATCTCCTCCGACCAGCGGACCACGAATCCGCTAGGGTCTGTTCGCAAGCTCCAGCTCATCGACCCTCCGTCAAGGCGCATGTTTCCGTCGGCGCCGCGGCAGCTGCAGCACGGGACACTATGCGTGCGCATCCGGTAATGGCAACTACGCATTTCATTAATTTGCGGGGCCACCCCTTAGGGTGCTCTGCGCTCGAGAATCGCGGACACTCAGGCGATGGCCTGCTTAGGGCCCTCCTTGAGGCGGCGGGGATCGATGACCTCAAGGTCAACGGGGGCTCCACATCCGGCGGCGAGGATCAGCCCTAGAGGTCTGTGCGAGACGCCTCGTTGCGCGTTCCGCGGTTCTATAAGAATGCAACAAAGGAATTCTATTAAACTGTCAAGCGTGCTTGTCAATCCGGGGCGGCGCCCGCTCGATCGCAACGCTGGACGAGGGTGGGCGAGAGGCGGGGGCATGCCCCGGACGCCCCAGCCTTGCGCCCTGGGTCGACGCTGGCGCGGTATTGTATTGCACATGCTGATGTGCAAAGAGCGATCCGTAGTGGAGGGTGTTCCGGCCGCCACGACCGAGCGGGCGCCCGTTCGCGCCGCCCCCCGGCCCGGCTCACGACAGGTGAGGGCCATTCTTGCGATGGGCATGATGACGGTGAACCACCAGGATGTTTCGCAGGCTGCTCTGCCGGAATTGCGGCCAGGCGCGCTCGAGAGCCTCTTGCGGGACGAGGCCGGACTCATTGAGCAGTTGCGCGGCGTGCACATCGTTCCGCTCCTGCTGGTGCATACGCACCTGACGAGCGACGAAAGTTGGCTCGAGCGGTTCTCCCCGCACATCAAGGGGCCGTGGACCTTTGACGAGCACGCGCCGGAGGACCTGAAGGAGGCCCTGCGTCAGTCTCTGGTTGCGGTGCTCCGCGACTACCGGGACAGCGGCCGGCTGTCGCCACCGCGCCCGCCCGAGCCGTTGTTGCGCCGAATGCTCGACGTGGCGGTAGGCCAGCCGGTGACGGACGAATATTTCGCCCTGGTTCTGGAGGAGATGAATTTCGAGGGCGGCGATCCGAAGTCGGTCCGCTGGCGCAACAAACCGTCTGAGAAAACCCTTGGCGATTTCAAGGTCGTGGTCATCGGCGCGGGCTTCTCCGGCCTCGATATGGCCGCCAAGCTGAAAGAGGCCGGGATCAGCTTCGTCTTGATTGAAAAGAATGAAGAAGTCGGGGGAACCTGGTACGAAAACAGTTATCCGGGCTGTGCCGTCGATACACCAAACCATTTCTATTCGTATTCATTCCGGCTGAACCCTGACTGGGACTACTATTTCGCGCGACGTGATGAAATATATAATTATATCAAGACCTGCTATGCTGAAATGAACATAGCTGAGCACATCCGCTTTGAGGAAGAAGTGGTCGCGGCTCGATGGGACGGAGAGCGCGCGCACTGGGTGGTGCAGGTGCGTCGCGCCGACGGCTCGGAGTACGCCATCGAGGCCAACGTAGTCGTGAGTGCGACAGGGCTTTTGAACCGCCCGGCCTACCCTAACATCCCGGGCATGGAGACCTTCAGGGGCGGGATGTTCCACTCGGCCCGTTGGAATCATTCCGTCGACCTCAGGAGCAGGCGGGTCGTGATGATCGGGACGGGCGCCAGCGGCTTGCAGATCGGTCCCAACATCGCTCCAATCGTCGAGAAGCTGACGATCTTCCAGCGCTCCCCGCCCTGGGCGATCGAGAACAAGCTTCTGTTCGAGCCGGTCAGCGAGGACGTGAAGTGGGCGCTGAATAACATCCCGTTCTACGCCAAGTGGTTCCGGCTGCTGTTCATCTGGGCGTCTTCCGACGCCCTCTATCACGCCTTGCAGATCGACCCTGATTGGTCTGAGCCCGAGACGTCCTTGAACGCGGCGAGCAAGGAGATTCGCGAAAGGCTGGTCGCACACATTACCCGCCAGGTGAACGGCGATCCGGGACTTCTGGCCAAGGTGATCCCGACCTATCCGCCGTATGGCAAGCGCATGCTGCGCGACGCCAACTGGTACAGGACGCTGACGCGCGAGAATGTAGAGCTGTTGACCGAGCGGATAGCGCGGATCACCCCTACGGGCGTAGTCGACGAAGCAGGGGGCGAACACGCCGCGGACGTGATCATCCTCGCTACCGGCTTCAAGGCGCAGGCCCCGTTGGCGCCGATGGAGATCGTCGGCAAGAACGGCAGCATCCGCGACCACTGGGGAGAAGATGACCCGCGCGCTCACCTCGGGATCACCGTGCCCGACTTCCCGAACTTCTTCATCATCTATGGCCCCAACACCAACGGCGGACACGGCGGCAGCGCGGTATTCCACAGCGAATGCCAAGTCCGCTACATCATGCAGGCGCTTCGCGAGGCCCTTGAGCGCGGGGCGGACGCGGTGGAGGTCCGCCGTAAGCCGTTCGAGGACTACAATGCGCGCGTCGACGCCAAGCACCGGGGGATGGTCTGGTCCCATCCCGGCGTAAGTAACTGGTATCGCAACAAATCAGGGCGTGTCGTCACGAACTCGCCGTGGCGACTTGTCGACTACCGCAATCTCACCGCCGAGTTCGATCCGTCGGAATACGAATTCCATCGCGCATCCGGCGAGGCCGCATGAAACCATCCTTGAAGCCGCTGCTCGAGCCAGCCTCGATCGCGATAATCGGCGCCTCGGACAACCCCAAGCGGATCGGCGGCATTCCACTCGAGCTCCTGATCCGCGCAGGGTTCGAACGGGTCTATCCGGTCAATCCGCGCTACCCGGTGATCCAGGGCCTCACGGGCTATCCCGATATCGAGGCCGTTCCTGAGGTGGTGGACTTGGCCATTCTCGCGGTCAATGCGGAGAACACCCTCGCGCAGCTCGAGCGCTGCCATGCGCGCGGTGTCAAGGCCGCCGTTCTGTTCGCGTCGGGATTCAGCGAAGAGGCCACGGCGCAGGGCCAGCGCCGTCAAGCCGAGCTCGCCGCTTTCGCTGAACGAACCGGCATGCCGATCGCCGGGCCCAACTGCATGGGCAACGCGCACCTGCAGAGCGGGATCTTCACTACCTTCGGCACTTCCTTCCAGCCCGGCGATGCGCCGGGAGCGGCTGCGCTGGTGACCCAGAGCGGCAACATGTGCGCCACCATCTATCGGATCGCGCGCCGGTTCGGAGTGAACTTCAACCACGTCATCAACACCGGGAACGAAGCCGGCGTCGAGCTGACCGACTACCTGCGCTTCCTCGCCGATGATCCCGGAACTGATTCCGCGCTCTGCTATGTCGAGGGCCTGCGCGACGGGAAGGCCTTCCTTGAGGCGGCGGACGCCTTCCGCGAAAAGGGTAAGCTTTTGGCCCTCTACAAGGTGGGCACCTCAGAGAAGGGCGCTGCGGCGACCCAGTCCCACACCGCGGCGCTTGCGGGCGATCGGCACGCCTACGAGGCGGCGATTCAGTGCGTCGGCGCGGTGAGGGCAGGCTCCCTCGCGGAGCTCGCCGACGTCGCCTATCTGCACCGTTTCAGGACACGCCAATTCGGGCGGCGCGTGGCCGTCCTCAGCGTTTCCGGCGCAGCCGGCGCCATCCTCGCGGACGCACTGAGCCACGCCGGGGCGCAACTGCCCACACTTTCGGACGCCGTCCAGGCGACATTGCAGGCCGCTATCCCCGGCCGCAGCATGGTTAGCAATCCGGTGGATCTCACCGGCAATCTGGCGAACGACAACGACTTCCTGCGAAATGTCCTGTCGAAAGTCGCTGAGGCGCCCAACGTGGATGTGCTCCTGGTCTATCTGCCAGGCTATTTCCTGACCCGCGCCCTGCCCCAGCTCGCCGCCCTGGCCGAGCGGACCGACAAGGGCGTCGTCGTGATCGACACCTTTGCGCAGGCTGATCGAGCGGCGGTGGAGGCGGCAGGGCTCGCTCTGTTCGAGGATTTCGACCGGGCGGCGACGGCGATCGCCCAGTATGGCCGCTGGCGCGAATGGCGCCCAAAGGCCGCCGGCACTCGCCGTACTCCGGTGAAGGCGCGCTGGCCTAGCCCCAGCTTCAAGGGCGCTGCCCTCAGCGAAGTCGAAGGCAAGGCCGAGCTCGTCGCCTTCGGCATGCCTGTCGCCGATGGCCGCCTGGCGAGGAGCGAGGGCGAGGCCCGCGCCATCGCCGAAGGCCTGCCAGGACCTCTGGTGGTCAAGCTCGTGAGCCCTGACGTGCAGCACAAGAGCGAGCACGGCTTCGTGCGCCTCGGCGTCGAGGGGCCGGATCAGGCCGCCGCAGTGTACGCGGACATGACGCTTCGCGCGTCCCAGATGCCGGGGGTACGGGTCGAGGGTGTCACCGTGGGGCCGCAGCTCGTCGGCGGGGTGGAGCTCCTGTGCGGCTGCACGCACGACCCGGTGTTCGGCTGGATGATGACCGTCGGGCTTGGCGGTGTCTTCACTGAAGTGATGGCGGACGTCAGCCATCGCCTTCTGCCGGTCGATGCGACGGAGGCCGAGACCATGCTGCGGGAACTCAAGGGCTTCCGCCTGCTTGCTGGTTTCCGCGGCGCCCAGCCGGCCGACGTCGCCGCCGCCGCCCGGGCGATCGCCAGCCTGTCGGACGCGGCGCTCCAGGCTGACGCGCGGGTCAGGGAAATTGAGGTCAATCCGCTGATCGTCCTGCCGGAGGGCTGCGGCGCCTTCGCCGCAGACGCCCTGGTCCTGTTGGATCAGCCGGCCGAACAAGAACAATTCGAGAAGGTGGTCGCGTGATGGACGACGCTGTGAACCCGCCACGCCCTGTCTACGAGACCGACGAGCCGGTGCTCTACACGGTCGAGGGACAGACTGCCTGGGTCATGCTGAACCGCCCGCGCTTCAACAACGCGCAGAACGGCCAAATGCTTTACGCTCTGGACGCCGCCTTCCGCCGAGCCGTCGACGACGAGACCGTGCGGGCCATCGTGCTGGGCGGGGAGGGGAAGCATTTCTCGGCGGGACACGACATCGGCACGCCTGGCAGGGATGTCGCGGTGAGCCATGATCGCGCCCACCTCTTCCCGGACCACCTGGGCAAGCCGCACGCGGAGTTCCTCTATACCCGAGAGCAGGAGGTCTACCTCGGGCTTTGCCGGCGCTGGCGCGAGGCGTCTAAACCGACGATAGCCATGGTGCAGGGGGGATGTATCGCCGGCGGCCTCATGCTGGCTTGGGTCTGCGACCTGATCGTGGCCTCCGACGACGCCTACTTCCAGGATCCAGTTCTGCTCATGGGGATACCGGGCGTCGAGTACTGGGCCCACCCGTTCGAGCTGCCGCCCCGCGTCGCCGCCGAGTTCCTGATGCTCGGCGAGCGCATGCCTGCCCAGCGCGCCTACCAGTTCGGCATGGTCAACCGCGTGGTCCCTCGCGACCGGCTCCGCGCCGAATGCGCTGGCATGGCCGCCAAGCTGGCCGAGCGCCCGCCCCTCGGCCTCTGGCTCACCAAGCAGGCCATCGCCCAGGCCGAGGACCTACGCGGCAAGCGCACCGCGATGGACGCCGTGTTCCATATGCACCACTTCGCCCACGCCCAAAATGATCTCGCAATGGGGAACGCCATCGCCAAGATGGACGCCAAGGCCATGGCGGCGGCGAACAAGAAGCAGGCCGGTGAAGTCTGAACATGGGCGCCCTCCATGAAGCTTGAGTATACCCCCGCCCAGCAAGCGCTGCGCGCCGAAGCCCGCGCGTGGCTCGAGGCCCACGCGCCGACGACGGCTCTGTCGTCCTTCGACCTCACGCGCGAGGGCTTCGAGGCCCATCGCCAGTGGGAGCGCACCCTAGATAGCGGCCGGTGGGGAATGGTCACCTGGCCGGCCGAATATGGCGGTCGGGGCCTCTGCCTGATCGAATGGCTGATCTTCGAGGAGGAGTACTACCGCGCCGACGCGCCGGTCCGGGTCAACCAGAACGGAATCTTTCTCCTGGGGCCGACGCTGATGGAGTTCGGGACGCCCGAGCAGAAGGCGCGTTTTCTTCCGGCCATGGCCCGCGGCGACGAGATCTGGGCCCAGGCCTGGTCGGAGCCGCAGGCCGGCAGTGATCTTGCGGCCGTAAGCTCGACGGTTGTCCAAGACGGCGACGACTATGTCCTGAATGGCCAAAAGATCTGGTCCTCGCGCGCCGTCTTCGCTGATTGGGCGTTCGGTCTATTCCGCGCGCCGGGCTCCGCCCGTCACCAGGGCCTGTCGCTGATCCTGTTCCCGCTGACCGCGCCCGGCGTGAAGGTCCGCCCTATCGAGCGCATGGACGGCGAGAAGGTATTCGCCGAGATCTTCCTCGATGAGGTCCGCGTGCCGGCGTTCAATCGGCTCGGTGAGGAAGGGCAGGGGTGGGAGGTCTGCATGTCGACAGCCGGCTTCGAGCGCGGCCTGATGCTGCGGAGCCCCGCCCGCTACCAGCAGGCGGCCCAGCGGCTTGTGAAACTGTTCAAAGCACGCGGTTGCGACCTTGGGCAGGGGATGCGCGACGCCGTGGTGCAGCACTGGATGGATGCTGACGCCTACGCCCTTTCCGTCTACGAGATGGCGAGCCGGCTCGACGCCGGTGGCAAGATCGGACCGGAGAGCAGCACCAACAAGATCTTCTGGTCTGAGCTCGACATCGGGCTCCAGCGGACCGGTCTCGAGATCCTGGGCCCGCTGGCGGAACTCGCAGCTCACCAGGACACCGGTCTCGGGGGCTGGCTCGACGACTACCTCTTCTCCCTGGCCGGCCCGATCTACGCCGGATCGAACGAGATTCAGCGCAACATCATCTCCGAGCGCGTGCTCGGCCTGCCGAGGCGCTAACCATGGATTTCCGCCTCTCAGAAGAAGCCCTGATGCTGGCCGAAACGGTCGAGCGCATGATGTGGGAGACCTGCTCGTTGGCGAATTTGCGGGCGCTCGTCCTGTCCGGCGAACCCTATGATCGCGGACGATGGGGGCAGATCATCGCCCTGGGCCTCCCCGGCATGCTCGCGCCCGTGGAGGCGGGCGGGAGCGGGCTCGATGAGCTGGCCGGGGTGCTGGTGGCCGAGGCTTGTGGTCGGGTGGCCCTTCCCGAACCCCTTATCGAGCATGCCGGCGTAGCCATTCCCCTACTTGCTGCCGCCAAGCCCGACGCGGACGTTCTTACAGCTGCGGTTCAGGGCGAGGCGCAGTTGGCGATCGGCCATCCGGCCAACCCGTTTGTCGCCAACGCTGACACCGCTGAGGCGATCCTCCTGCCGCATGGCGATGAGGTTCACCTCGTGCCGTCGAGCGCCGTCGAGCTTCGGCGTCATGAGAGCTTCGACGAATTCCGCCGACTGTTCGCGGTCTCCTGGAATCCAGGGGCCGCCACCCGCATCGCGGACGCCTCTCTTGGCCGCCGGCTCTGGGCGAAGGCGCTAGAACGGGGCGCCTTGCTGGCCGCCGGACAGGCCCTTGGGCTGGCGAAAGGGGCGATCGATCTCGCCGTCGACTACGCCAAGGTGCGAGAGCAGTTCGGCAGGCCGATTGGAACCAATCAGGCGGTCAAGCACATCTTGGCCGACCAGCAGGTCCACCTGAGCTTCGCGCGGCCGGTCGTCCTGGCCGCGGCCGCGGATTTCGCCGCGGGGGACAACGTCTCTTTGGCGCGCGTGAGCCATGCGAAGCTGGCCGCATGCGCCGCCGCGGAGAGCGCCAGCCGCGCGGCCGTCCAGGTCCTGGGCGCCATCGGGATGACCGCAGAGGCCGGCGCCCATTTCTATGTTAAGCGCGCCCTGGCGCTGTCCGCCGCCTGGGGGACGAAGGCCTTCCATCGCGAGCAGGTCGCCGAACGGGTTTTCGAAGCGCAGATCGGCCCTGCGAACACCTTTCCGCGCGGAGGAGCTGCTGCATGAGCGCAGAGGATGGGGTGCGTAATGCTGAGGCGAACCGCTGCACCGCCATGCTCGCGGGCGACGTCGCGGCGCTCGACGCCCTGCTGTCCGAAAACCTCACCTTCGTTCATGCAACGGGAGCGGTTGACGGTAAGGCCGTCTTCTTGCAGAAGGTGGCGGCGGCGGCCATCCTCTATCATTCGATCGATTGGACCGAGCCGCAGATCGACGTCCTGGGCGGGATCGTCGCCATGCACGGGATCATGATGCTGGAGGTCACCGTCGCTGGCGTCGTCAAGATCCTACACAATCGGGTGATCATGCTCTGGGAAGCCGAAGGGGGCGCCTGGCGGCTTCGCTACTTCCAATCCACTCCAAGCATCCAGAAGTACTGATGGGACGTTTCGGTGTCGCGGCGTCGAGGGTCTGACGGCGTTCAACAGTTCCCATGCCGCCTGCGGCGCCGCGCTCACTGGATCAGCATCTGCGTCGCGCCTTTCAAGCTGAACACCCCTGTATCGCTAATTCCATCCGAGGAGACAGAGGAGGAAGCGTGTGTTCAGTGCTGGCTTTCCGGGGTGCGCATCACCAGCCCGTCGAGCTCATCCGTGACCTTGATCTGGCAGGACAGGCGTGAGTTCGGTTGAACGCCTTCGGCGAAGTCAAGCATGGATTCCTCCATTGCATTGGCCGGGCCAACCTTTTCTATCCAGGCCTCGTCTACATAGACGTGGCAGGTCGCGCAGGCGCACGCGCCGCCGCAGTCCGCGTCTATGCCGGGGACGTTGTTCTTGATTGCCCCTTCCATCACCGAATATCCCGGGTTCACCTCGATGGTGCGCGAAGAGCCGTCGTGGGCGACGTAGGTAATTTTGGCCATAACTCTGTGTGTCCCTTGATCGTTCGTGTACTGTCTACTCGGCAGCGGCCGGGGCGGCTGTCTTCTCGCCCTCGGCGCGACGAAGTTTGCCGTCGATGTGGAGCTTGGCTTCGGGAAGCACAGTCACAGTCGTTTCTCCTGTTTCATTCCCGCTGGCGCGGGCGGCTCGAATATCTGAGGACTCAGCGGCCGCGCGGCAGGCCGAGCAGCCGATCTGCGGTGATCTCCCGCTGGATCTCGGACGTCCCGCCCGAGATAGTGAAGACCCAGCTCCAGAGATAGTCGTAGGTCCACGGATAGTGGCTGCGGTCGCCGTCGAACTCCAGGAACTCCCAGCCCAGAACTTCCGAAACCAGCTGCATGAGCGCCTTGTGGACGCTGGTGACCATTAGCTTCGTGAGCGATCCCTTGGGGCCTGGCACGCCGGTGAGGTCGGTCTCGCTAATGTCGGCGAGCGTCATCGCGCGGATCGCCATCGTCTCGGCTTTCAGGCTCGCCAGGCGCCGGGCCACCTCGCTGTCGGTGATCGCCGGTTGACCGTTCTCGAGCTTGACCCGGTGGGCCAGTTCGATCGCCCGTTCCACGCGTTCGAACAGCTCAAGCTGGTCGGCGATGAAGCCGAGCCCACGCTCGAACGCCAGGGTGGATAGAGCGGTCGACCAGCCGCCGCCGATCGCGCCCACGACGTTCGACCGCGGAATCCGCACATTGTCGTAGAAGACCGTGTTCACATGCTCGTCGTTGAGCATGGTGCGGATCGGCTGGATCTCGATGCCCGGGGAGCGCATGTCGCAGATGAGCCAGGTCAGGCCTTTGTGACGTTCCGATCCGGGCTCGGTGCGGATCAGGAGCTCCTGGAAGTCCGCATGCTGTGCGTCCGTCGTCCACATCTTGGCGCCATTGACCACGATCCAATCGCCGTCCACTTCGCCTCGCGTGCTGAGCGCGGCGAGATCAGAGCCGGCGCCAGGTTCGGAGAATCCCTGGCACCAGAGTGATCTGCCGTTAAGGATACTGGACAGGTGTTCGGTCTTCTGCGCCTCCGTCCCCTTTGCGATCAGCGTCGGCCCTGCATGCATCAGGGCGACATAGGTGGTGTTGATGTGATGCGGTGCGTTGGCCCTAGTCATCTCCTCGTACCAGATGACCTGCTGCAGCCCGCTCAGACCAAGGCCCCCGAACGCCTTCGGCCAGGCGACCCCGGCCCACCCATGCTCATAGAGCTTCCTCTGCCAGTCGCGGTCGAACTGCGCTGCGGCTTGGCCTCCCAACGGGCGAGGCTGGCTTGGAATGTTTCGACTGACCCAGGCGCGCGCGCGGGCGCGGAACTCGCGATCTTCGTCAGAGTAGTCCAGGTCCAAAACAGAATTCCTCGAAGACCAGGGGCGCCCCGGCGCCGCGGGACCGCTGGCGCATTGGGTCTGGCGCGCAAGCCCTTTTGATGACCGAGCCCTCGTCAGCGCACATAGTTTGGCCTCTCCGCGCCAATACTAGCCGCGCGGACATGTAATGCAAGGGGTGAGTTGCATTATGACCGCGAGCGGCGACCCATAGTCGCATGTCCCTTTTTCTCGTTGAGGAATTGGAACTGGGCGCGCCGATCCAATTGGCCTGGAAACAAAACAATGAGAATGTTGTGTTGCGATTAGCGCAAGGCCTCCATTGTGTAAGCTCCGGTCGATTGGGACCGAATAGCCGATGAGGAAGCTGTGGACGGATATCCTCGGGTGCACCCCTACTATCAGGCCATTCTCGATCGGTATGCGGAAGCGCAGCGTCCCTACTTTCACCAGGTCAGCCCCGCCGTGGCGCGCGAGATGCTGCGTGCAGGCGTAGCGGCCGCGCCGCCGGAACTCGAGGAGATTCTCGATGAGGCGGCGCCGGGCCCGGGCGGCGGCGTACCTATCCGTCGTTGCCGGCCGAAGGGCGAAGTCGTCGGCGTCTGCCTCTACCTGCACTCAGGCGGCTGGATCATGGGCGGTCTGGATTTCGCCGACGCCACCTGTCGGCGGCTTGCGGCGGGGGCAGGTTGCGAGCTGATCAGCGTCGACTACCGACTGGCGCCCGAACATCCGTTTCCGGCCGCTCTCGAAGATGCCTGGGCCGTGCTGGACTGGGTCTCCTCGACGACGGGCGGACCGGTGCTGCTCGCTGGCGAGAGCGCTGGCGGAAACCTCGCTGCGGCCTTGGCCATCTTCGCGCGGGACGCCGGCGGTCCCGAGGTCGTTGGACAGTTTCTGGCCTATCCGGTTGCCGACCACGGTCTGGACACACCCTCCCATCGCGAGATTGGCCCGCGAAACTGGCTGCTCTCAACGCAAGACATGGCGAGCTACTTGGACCACTATTGCCCGCCCGATCTTGATCGCAACAATCCGCTGGTGTCGCCTTTGCGGGTGGCCGATGCTGCAGGGCTCCCTCCATCTCTGATCTTCGTCGCCGAGCTCGATCCGCTGCGGGACGAAGGCTTGGCTTATGCGGCTCGGCTCTCGGATGCGGGCGTGCCGGTCGGAACGCGCCTGGATTGCGGTATGCTGCACGGCTATCTCGCCGCCGCTGCCGATGTCGACCTGGCGGGCGAAGCCTTGGCTCAAGCCGCAGCCTGGATGCGCGGGCGGGTTCGACAAGGGAAGGACGCGGCATGACTGGACGATTGGCGGGACGCCGCGTGCTGATCACGGGCGCGGCGAGCGGGATGGGCAAGGCGGTTGCCGAGCTGTTTGCGGGGGAGGGGGCGAGCCTCGCCCTCCTGGATTGTGACGCGGCAAAGCTGTCGGATGTCGCGGCCTTCCTGGGCGCGTTCGCGAGGGTATGTGATGTCGCCGAAGCGGGATCGGTCGAGACCGTTGTGGCCGAGGCTGCCAAAAGCCTTGGCGGCCTCGACGGTGTCGTGAGCGCGGCGGGGATCCTGGCCACCAAGCCCTTCGCGGACTTTGATCGCGCGACCTGGGACCGGCTGATCGCGGTGAACCTGACCGGCCCGTTCAACGTGATCCACTCCGCTCTTCCGGCCCTGCAGGCCGCTCCGAGTGCGACAATCGTCAATATCGCGTCCGTCAGCGGATACCTGCCGATGGCCGGAACCACCGGCTATTCCGCGAGCAAGGGCGGCCTGATCATGTTCACCAAGAGCCTGGCCTTCGACCTTGGTCCCAATATCCGGGCGAACTGCATATGCCCGGGCGTGATCCGCACAGAGATGACGCGCTACATCTGGGAAAGCCCGGAGCATTCCCAGAGGGCCTCCGATCGCGTCGCTCTGAAGCGGCTAGGCGCCCCGGAAGATGTTTCGCGTGCGGCCCTCTACCTCAGCAGCGAGGACTCGGCGTTTACGACGGGAACCGAGATCGTCGTCGACGGAGGCTTCTGTTGGCGTTGAGCCGACCCCATTCCGGAAGGTCGAGGCGGGTGCGAGGGCGCCGGCTTATGGCGCGCCGTCGCCCTATTATATCATCGGCTTCGGTTGAGAACGCTTCGCTAAGGTCGAGATAGGCGATCTATGAGCAGATGCTCGCCCGCATGCGGTCGTTCCGGCCCGGCGAGGAATAGCCCGCGATCTTCAACGCGGGTAAGATCGTCGCGTTCGCCTTCTTGCCGCTACACTGGGACTGATCTCTACAGTTCGGCCCTTGAATGTCCGCTCAGCCGGTCGTTACTCGTGGCGCCGCGCCCCTGCGCGCTGGCGCCCAGCCGGACCAGTTATGCATCGCATGACAAGCATTGCGTCGATGCGCGAATGCCTATTACACATTGTAACCAACAATGGGCTCCGAGCCCGGAAGCGAGCGGGAGGGCGACATGAACTTCAAGATCTTGATCAAGAACGGCGAAGTCGTCGACGGATCCGGTGCGCCGGCGTTCCGAGCCGACGTGCGAATCCGCGACGGGCGTATCGTGGAGGTCGGGTCAGCCCTCGCGCCCGGCGTGGGAGAGCGTGAGATCGACGCGAGCGGCTGTTATGTAACCCCCGGCTTCATCGAGACCCACAACCACTGGGACGGTGGGGTGTGGTGGTCTCCCAATATGGAGCCGCTGCCGGCCTACGGGATCACAACGTCGATCAACGGCAACTGCGGATTCTCCATGGCGCCGGCCAGACCGGAGATCCGAGAGGACGTCATCGACATCTTCAACTTCTTCGAGGACATCCCGGAGCCGCCGATGCGCTCGCTGGTCCCCTGGGACTGGCGCAAGTGGAGTGAGTACAAGGCGTCCTTCCTCAGGAACGTGAAGACGCCCGTGAATTTCGCGGCCTTCTGCGGGCATATCCCGGTCCGGCTCTACGTGATGGGCGAGGAGGCGTGGACCCGGGCTGCGCGCCCCGAAGAGATCGAGCAGATGTGCGCCTTGCTCGACGATGCGCTTTCGGCTGGCGCGATGGGCCTGTCCTCGAACTGGCTCGACTACGACAAACGAGAGCGGCCCTTGCCGTCCCAGCAAGCCAACGACGCGGAATACTCTGCGCTCCTTGCCGTGCTCTCTAAATACCCGGGCGCGACCTTCCAAATCATCGTCGACCATTTCATGCGTATGACCGGTCCCGACACCGTGGAGCGGATGGGCCGCCTGGCCAAGGCGGCGGGCGTGCGCATGCAATGGGCCGGTCTTCCCACGCTCAAGTACCAGGCGAAGGTCAAGGTGCGCTCGCAAGTTCTGCACGAGCATTTCAAGACCGAGGGCCTCGATTTCTGGACCGGCTTCCATCACGTGTCGCCGACGTCGGTGATCAACTTCGTTCGTTCCTTAGTCTTCGCGCAGAACGGCAATCCGGTCTGGCAGGAACTGGTCAATGCGCCGACCTGGGAGGAGAAGGAGGCGATGCTGTCCTCCTCGGAGTGGCGAGACCGCGCCCGCGACGCCTGGAACAACCAGTTCGCCCACTCCTATCTGCATGATCCGACGGCCCTGACCCTCAGGGAGAGCGAGAGCGGCTACGGTCCAACAGGTGTGACCCTTGCCGATTACATGGCGTTGACGGGCGTCAATCATGCATCAGACGCCATGGCTCAATGGGTACTCAACAACGGCGGCGAATCGGTAGTATTCAAGAAGTCGTGGGAATGCGACGAGGATGTCGTCGTGCAACTCCTCAAGGATCCCCGTTCCGTGGGCAACATCTCGGACGCCGGCGCCCACGGCAAGATGTTCTGCGGCGCGGGCGACAATGTCTATTTGCTGACGGACTTTGTGCGCGAGCGGAACCTTCTGACCATCGAAGAGGGTATTCATGTGCTCACCGGCAAGCTCGCCCACTTCTTCGGCCTGCATGATCGGGGGCTGATCCAGGTCGGCAAGGTCGCGGACATCACAGTTTTCAACCTTGCCGAGATCGAGCGGCGGCCTGAGGAGCGGATCTGGGATGTGTGGGACGGAGCGGGCGGCCGGACCTATCGCTATACCCGGGCGCCGGCCCCGATGCGGCTCACCCTGGTGAACGGTATACCAACCTTTGACAATGGTGCGTTCACAGGACGCTTCCCAGGACAGTTCGTTGGGCCGGAGGCCGAGACGCCCCTCGCGATGGCGGCCGAGTAAGTCATTGAGAAGGGTGGGGGCAGCGGCAGCGGCATGGCGATCTGAGGGCCTTGCCGCCTATTCCCAGCGTCGCAAACAGGACAGCCGCGAACGGCTCCTGGCGGCGGCGGTCGAGACCTTCTGCGCGGAGGGTTATGTCGGCGTGTCCGTCGAGGAGATCGCCGCGGCGGCCGGGC
This sequence comes from Caulobacter sp., assembly GCA_026225565.1. Taxonomy (GTDB): domain Bacteria; phylum Pseudomonadota; class Alphaproteobacteria; order Caulobacterales; family Caulobacteraceae; genus CAIOYC01. The sequence goes on from JAMFTA010000078.1 coordinate 25,673, forward strand.
TCAGCCGCATAACCTTCTATCGCCACTTCAGCTGCAAGGTCGACCTGGCGGTCGAGGTGTTCCGCGGTGCGGCCGGCGCGGCTATGCCGCGCTTTCTGGCGATCCGCGAAGCCGGCGCTCTGGACGGTCCCGCCATCCGTTCCTGGATCGCCCAACTCTTTGCGTCGGACCGGCTCAATCGAAGACTGCTGCGGGCGTTCACGCAGGCTGCCGGCGTCGATCCGGACTTCACGGAGCAGGCGCAGGCGCTGATCACCGACATCATCGCCGGCCTCGGCGAGGGCGTTCCGGCATTCGCTATAGACCCTGACGAGCCGGGCGATCGGCGTCGCTGGCTCGAGGCCTGGCTCCTGATCTATGAGATCCTCGACCAGAGCAATCACTCGGCGCTCGAGTCGGGCATCGCGGGCGATCCCTTGGTGATCGACATCCTCGCCGATCGGTTCCTCGGCTTCATCCGGGCGGCCCATTGATCTCGGCGCAGTCCTTGCCATGATCCGCGATCACGATGTCCTGGGCTATGCTGGCAAGCGGGTGGTCGTCAGCGGCTGCCGATCCGGGATCGGCCTGGCGGCGGCTCAGGCTCTGACCGCCCTCGGTGCGGAGGTCCACGGGCTGGATTGGAAGCCCTGCGCTCTCGCGCTGCATGGTTTCGTCGAGACGGACCTGCGTGAACCGCGATCGATCGACGCCGCGGTCGACCGGATCGGGGGCCAGGTGGACGCCCTGTTCAACTGCGCGGGTATTCCGCCGGGCGCTCCGCCTCTTGACGTGGTGAAGGTCAACTTCATCGGCGGCAGGCATCTGACGGAGCGGATCGCGCCGCTGATGGCTCCCGGCGGAGCGATCGCCAATATCGCGTCGACGGGCGGCATGGGGTGGCGCAGGCGCTTTCAGGAGCTTCTCGCCTTGTTGAGGATATCGTCCTACGAGGAAGCTGCGGCTTGGTGTGGGCAGCACCTGGACACGATCGACGAAGGCTATCGGTTCTCCAAGGAGGCCATCGTCGTTTGGACGATGGTCGCCTCCGCCGACCTCATCAAGCGTGGGATACGGATGAACGCAATCAGTCCCGGCGCCGTCGATACACCCATGCTCGCCGAGATCGAGAAGACGCCCCTAAGCGCCGCGATTGACGCCATCGCAAGACCAATCGGGCGGCGCTCCACGCCTGAGGAACAGGCTCTGCCCCTGCTGAATAGTCCGGCGGCGAGCTACATTAACGGGGTGGTCTTGCCCGTTGACGGCGGATTCGCCGCCCAGGCGACGCGCCGTGAGTTTGACAGGCCCCGGGGGCGCCGTCGAGCGTCTGATGGTCCCGCCGGAATTCATCGCCGAAACAGGGCGGCTTGGGCCGCTTTCAGGCGGGAATTTGCATCAGTTTCCGAAGAACTCGTAGTCCTCGACCTGCGGCTTGGACATCGCCTCGACGAAGTGGGCGTAGCTCCACGGCCAGACTTGCGGCGCCCCTTCGGCGTCGAGGTACCAGCTCTTGCATCCGCTCGCGAACACCGTGCGCTTTGCGGCTTCAGTCCGTTGCGCTTCGTAGGTCTCGAGGGCCCTCAGGGTTGGCGCAACGCCGACGGAGCGGCGGACGCGAACCTCCTCGATCAATTGCTCGATATAGGACCATTGCTTCTCCGCGATATCGATTAGCGAAAAGTTGCCGACAGGTCCGGTGGGGCCGTTCAGGAGGAAGAAGTTGGGGAACTCCGGGATGGTCACGGCGTAATAGGCGCGAGGATGGATGCGCCACAGCGCCTCGAGGTCCGCGCCATTGTGTCCAGTGACGACCATCGGCCGCACGAACTGGTCGACTCTGAACCCCGTCGCCAGCACGATCACGTCGAGCGGATGGAGCGTTCCATCCTCGGCGCGCACGCCGCCGGCCTCCACCTGCTCGATACCGCTGGCTTCGACATAGACGTTGGGCGCCTGCGCGGCTTTGTAATAGTGGGCCGCGAAGATCAGGCGCTTGCAGGCGGCGCGATAGTTGGGGCGAAGCTTTTCTCGAAGAGCGGGATCGCGGACGCTGTTCTCGAGGTTGTCCTCGACGATCTTCTGGATTTCCGCCAGCTCGGGGGAGTCAATGTCGATGATGGCGGAGGTGAACCTGGCCCGCCGCGCCGCGGCCTCGGGGCCGTTGCGGACCTCTTCGATCCGAGCCGGATCATCGCGAAACGCCCGTTTCTCCTCGCTGGTGTACTGGATGTCGGGACACGGCATGATCCACTGCGGCGAGCGCTGGAAATGGACCAGGCGCTCGACCTTGCGGGCCAGGGCCGAGACGATCTGTACGCCCGTCGAGCCGTTGCCGATGACGCCGATGCGAAGGCCCTCGACGGAGAGGCCCTCAGGCCATCGCGCGCTGTGCAGCCACCGGCCTTTGAAGTCGGCAAGACCAGGGATCTCGGGGATGTTCGGGTGGTGCAGCACGCCGGTGGCCGCCACGACGACGTCGGCAATGTCCTTGCACCCGTCCGTCGTGTCGATCCGCCAGCGGCCGTCGATGTAGCGGCAGCTCGCGATCTCGGTGTTGAAGACGATGTGATCGCCCAGGGCGTAGCGGTCCGACATCGCGCCGAAGTAGCGTTGGATCTCTGGACCCGGAGCGTAGTAGGCGCCCCAGTCCGGGTTCGGGGCGAAGCTGTAAGTGTAGGAGTGCGCCGGTGTGTCGCAGGCCAGGCCGGGGTATCGGTTCTCCCTCCAGGTGCCGCCGACGCGATCCCCCTTTTCGTAGATCACGAAGTCGGTTTCGCCCCGCGCCTTGAGCTTGATCCCCGCTAGCAGCCCCGCCATTCCTGCGCCGATGATGACATACCTCAAGGAGGCGGCGCGCGCGGGCTCCTCATTCGCGGAAGGCATTCCTTATTCTCCTTCCCAACCGTACTCGCCGAGGTCCGGCAAGCTGCCTGGCGGCCAAGACCTAAACCGACACGGAATTCCGAACAATGCTTCTCGTGCGTTGCAAAATACCACGTGAGCCGCGAGGGGCGGCCGACGTTGGACAAGCCACGTTTCCTCGCGCGAGACCGCCGTCACCGTGACGCATGCAAATCGGCAAGGATGAAGTCCGCGGCGCGCAGCCCGATCATCATCGCTGGACCGTTCGTGTTGCCTGAAACGAGCGTCGGCATGATTGAAGTGTCGGCGACGCGCAATCCCTCGGCGCCGCGGACGCGGAGCTGGGAATCGACCACGGCCTTGGCGTCGGCGCCCATCCGGGCCGTGCCAGCCGTATGGAAGCAGGAGCCGCCCAAGGCCATGGCGTTGGAGAGGATCTCGTCGTCGGTCTCCACGCTGGCGGCGGGATAGGTCTCCTCGACCACCCAGTCCTTCAGCGCCGGCTGCGCCGCCAGCCGGCGATTCCAGCGGAAAGCGGCGACGAACTTGCGGCGATCGATTTCGGCGAAGAGATGATTGATCCTTACGAGAGGCGGCGCATCGGGGTCGGCCGATTGGATGCGGATATCGCCCTGGCTTTCAGGGCGCGTGAAGTAGGTCACGAAGGTGATGCCCGAGTGGGGATCGAGCGCGATATCCCCCTCCTTGCCGGTGCTGCTGGCCGAAAGGGACATGAGGCCAAACTGGAGATCGGCGTGCTCCAGCGCCGGCTCTGACTTGGGGAAGCCGCCGATCTCGTGAGCCGCGTGCGTCATCGGGCCCGAACGGGCGAACAGATATCTGATGAGCGACCACAGGGCGCCGAGGCTGCTCAGCTCGCTGTTCTGACTGTGGCTGCGGACCTTCAACCGAAGGTCCGTATGCCGATGGTCACGCAGGTTCCGGCCCACCTCAGGGGCGTCCACCAGCACGTCGATCCCGAGCCCCTTGAGCAGTGGCGCTGGCCCAATTCCCGGGAGCTGCAGAAGCTTCGGCGTCTGGATGGCGCCGGCCGACAAGATGATCTCCTTCCTGGCGGCGACGCTTCGCACGCCCGCTTTGTCGCGAAGCTTGACGCCGCTCGCCCGTTCGCCCTCGAACTCGATCTTCAGAACGTCCGTCTCCGTCGCGACCTCAAGATTTAGCCGTGCGCGAGCCTCGGTTAGGAAGGCGCGCGCCGCACTGAAGCGCTGTCCTTTGAAGCGGGTGCTGGGCTGATAGCCCATGCCGCCGTTGCGTACCGACGAGATTGCGTTGACGTCATGTACCCGCGATATCCCCATCTCCGTGCCGGCGTCCAGGATGGCCTCGCAAAGGGCGTCGCCTTTGGGGTGGGTCGTGATCCGCTGCGGTCCGCCAACGCCGCGATCGGCGGCGGGGCCGAGATCGTGGTTCTCCAGTTCGATGAACGCCGGAAGGACGTCCGCCCAGCTCCATCCTTCGCACCCGAGATGCGCCCAGCCGTCATAGTCGAGCGGCGCGCCGCGCATGTAGACCATGCCGTTGACCGAGCTCGAACCGCCGAGCGTTTTGCCGCGATACCAGCGTTCGGCCGGATAGTTGTCCCCGGTCTGGACCTCGTATTCCCAGATGTATTTGCTGCCCGGGTTCAAGATGCGGCCAAGGCCGCGCGGCATGTGGACGAACAGGCTGTCGTCCGGAGGCCCGCTCTCGATCAACAGGACGGATAAGGCCGGATCTGCCGACAGGCGGTTCGCGACCGCGCAACCTGCCGAGCCCGCGCCGACGACGATATAGTCGTAGCTGTCTTTCATCCGATCCGATCTGTCTGCTGGCGTCGAAGCCCGCGCTTTTGTAGACGGCGACGTTTTTGGCTAGGTTGCGGAAATCGAAGGCTCCTGCATGGCGGAACTCCAACACCTCTACCCCATCCGGCCGTGGGCGGTCCTGATAGGCGGCGTTCGCCGGGACGAAAAAGGAGCCGCCCGAAGACAGATGTTCCGTCCCCATCTGGAGGGAACCGGTTCATGGCGCCCATCTCCATCAGCGGCCGCGCTTGCTTCTTTCGGCAGATCTGTAGTCTCCGCTCGTTCTCCATCCCAATCTCCTTCTACTCGGCGGACGGCGGCGCCCCAGCCGTCTTCAGTGTGCTTCGCCGATCACGATGGGGAGGCTGTTCCAACCCCATTGGAAGCTCGACATGGGTCGAATGGCGTTGTCCATGTCGAAGCTGAAGCTCTGCGCGCGCCGCAGGAAGACGTCGACGAGGATCCGGATCTCGAGCCGCGCGAGATGGGCGCCGATGCAGAAGTGGACGCCCTGGCCGAAGGCAAGCGTCCGATGGATCTTCCGGTCCCAGTGGAATTCGTTGGGGTTCTCGAACTCCCTCTCGTCGCGAAGGGCGGAAGCCACGAGGGCGAAGACGCGTTGCCCTGGGGCGATCGGCTGGCCCGCGATGGTGACCGGCTTTTGGGCGGTGCGCATGAACCATTGTGCCGGTGCGCAATAGCGGATCATCTCTTCCGTGGCCGAGGGTATGTTGGCGTCCAGATCAGCGCGCACCGCTTCGAGCTGGCCAGGCCGTTTGGAGAGTTCCAATAGGCCGTGCGCCACAATCTTGGGAACGGTCTCTATTCCCCCGATGAAGGCGCAGACCAACTGCTGTGCAACCTGCGTGGGCGTAAGGTCACGGCCATTATAGCGATAATTGATCATGCCGTCGACCATGGGCACGCTGCCGTCAGCCCCGGCGTCGAAGCGCGCCTGTACATACGGCTGATAGTACTCGATCGCCTGCTTGGCGACCGCGCCCGAATCGAAGCCTCCTGTCTCGGGGTCGGTACGCGTGCCAGAATTGATGATGTCGAGCGACTGTTCCGCGAGTTCGAGGGGCATGCCCATCAGGTGCATGATCACCCCCGAGCTCATGAAGCCCCCATAGTCTCGCGTTAGATTGAAGCGACGCTTGGGCAGGAGTTCGTCGAGGCGGTCGTTCGCGCGATTGCGGATGAAGTCGCCGAGCTTCTTCACATCGCGGGGCATGATTGGCTTCACGTGGGCGCGGCGAACCTCGCCGTAGGTGGGCATGCCCAGGCGTTGGGCGAGCGGAAACGGATCATCCGGCGGTATGGCTGGGGCGGCGCTGTTCCTCACTCTCAGCGTGGCTGGCGTCGGCAGTGATCCCTCCAGCTCCATCAGGCCGTTGTCGGCGATCGAAAGCAATTCGACGATGTCGTCGAACCGGGAGAAAAAGAAGCCGTCGTATTTCTCGTTGTAATAGACCGGGTGATCGCGCCGGAGAATCTCATAGAAGGGAAGGGGGTTGCTCATCACGGGGGGCGAAAACGGATCGTACTCGAATTTGCGCTCGACGGCGTGGTTCATTCGACGCGCTCCCATATTCTTTTTATAATGCAACGGCTGTGGTGTATTCACTAGGTTTCCGTTTGGCCCAAGTCAATCTGAGCGCGGCTCCTCGCTGAAGCGCGGTCGACAGCGGGGCGGCTGACGGCGGGAGCGACTGTCAGCTTGATAATGCATGCTTATCGTTGCATTATGGGCGCTCCAAACCCGCGCTCGGCCTTGTCGGGCGGCGCCAGAAACAAGCGACCGGGAGGATAGGCGGATGCATGGATAAGGTGCGGGCGGCCGTTGCGGCGGCGCAGCCTTCGTTCGCCGCCTGGGCGACACTGGCCGATCCGATCAGTGTCGAGGCGATGGGACGGGTCGGCTACGACTGCGTGATCCTGGACGCCCAGCATGGCGGCGTGAACTGGGCCAACCTGCTGTCCGCGATCCAGGCGCTGGACCTTGGCGGGACGCGGGCGCTCGTTCGTGTCGGCTCGGTGGACCAGCCGGAGATCATGCGAGCCCTTGATCTCGGCGCCCTGGGCGTGATCGTCCCCATGGTGTCGACCGGGGTGCAGGCGCGGCTGGCGGCGGAGGCGTCCCGCTTTCCGCCGCACGGCGTCCGCTCGTTCGGTCCCGTGCGCAATTATTACGGCGTGGAGCTTATGGCCTTCCAACCCCTGTGTTTTGTCATGATCGAGACGGCCGAGGGACTAGACAACGTGGAGGCGATTGCCGCTACGCCCGGCGTGGACGGCCTGTTCGTCGGGCCCGTAGATCTGGGCCTCAGCCTCGGCCTCGGCGCCCAATTGCAGATGGGCCCCGAGGTTCTCTCTGCGATCGACAAGGTCGTGGCCGTTTCCAGGGCGCACGGCAAGATCAGTGGAAGCGCGAGCCTGGGTCTTGCCTGTGCTGAAGACCTGGTCCGGCACGGCGTCCAGTTGGTCGCCCAGGGCGCCGACATCGGCTTCATCCGTCGGGGCGCTTCGGATGAACTCCACAAGCTCAGGGCCTTCGGGGCCGGCGCATCGTTCTGATGGGGCGGCTGATCCTATGTTCCGCTGGCGGACAAGGGGTGTGTCATTTCAGAATGCTCGTGAGGGATTGCATTTTTGGATGCAAACTCTAGAACGCGGGGTGGGTGAGCAGCCGAAGGTCCGAGATGCCTGACGATATGACGGCGCAGGGAGTTCGCTCGACATTCCTCACGTTCACGTCGGAAGAAAACGGGATCATGAACGCGGCGGCCGGCCTCGCCGCCGATTTGCTGCCGATCGAGCGGCTGCACGGTCTGGGGGCTTTCGACCTGACGCCCGCTGCTCGCGCGACCCTGGGGGAGCTTGGCTGGTTCGCCCTTTCGCTGCCCGAGCAGTTCGGCGGCTCAGCCCTGTCTGCCGTAGAGCAGGCGTTGTTCTTCCGGGAGATGGGCCGCCAGTGCGCGCCCATCGACATTCTCGCCCAATCCCTTGCCGTACATGTCGCGACCGAGAATACGGTCCTGCGCAGGAGGCTGCTCGGCGGCGCCTGCTCCGTCGCTTTAGCCGAGCCGGCGGGCGGGGGGGTGCGCCTGGTGGGCGGCGCCGACGCCGAGTTCGCCCTGCTCGCCGATCCGCAAGGGGCTGGTCTCTACGCTCTCGCGGGGCTCGCGCCCGAGACCCGGCCTGGGCTCGATCCGGCCACGACGCTTCGCATCATCTCGAGCCTGGCCGATCCGGTAGCGCAGCTGGATACGGCGACAGTGTGGGAGTTCGGTCAGCTGAGCGTTGCTGCTATGCTCGTCGGGGTTGCGGAGGCGGCCCTCGACCTGATCGTGGAATACGCAAAGGTGCGCGAGACCTTCGGGCGGAAGATCGGCGCCTACCAGGCCGTGCGCCATCCCTGCGCCGACATGGCCGTGCGCGTCGAAGCGGCGCGATCCCAGCTCTGGTACGCGGCGGCAGCTTTGAAGGCGGGCCGTGGTGATGCACGCACTCACTTGATCGCCGCCAAGCATCTTGCCAACGAGGCGGCCTTGGCGAACGCCGACACCAACATTCAGCTCCACGGTGGGATCGGAGTCACGGACGAGCACCACGCGCACCTGCTGCTCAAACGCGCCCTTCTTCTTGGCCGGTTGTTTGGAGCGAAGCGCACCCTTCTGGCGGAACTTCTTCACGCTAGGATCGAAGACTAGGCTGGGGCGCAGACAAGCGCGGAACCGATCGTGATGTCAAACCTCCAATCCGCCCTTGCCGTCGTCGTCGGTCAGGGCCAACTCTTCCTTGATGGCGACATCGGCGAGCGCTATCGCGTCGATACCACTCGTCGCCATACCTCAAGGCCGTGCTGTCTGGTGCGGCCGGCGACGACGGCCGAGGTGGCGGCGGTGATCAAGATCGCGGCCATTCACGATCTACCGGTCACCGTCGTCGGCGGCCAGACAGGCACGGTCGGCGGAGCAGTGCCGCGGGATGGCGGCCTCGCCCTCTCGCTCGAGCGAATGAACCAGATCGTCGAGACCGATCCCATGTCGATGACCATGACGGTCGAGGCTGGGTGCATTCTTCAGCATGTCCAGGAGGCGGCGGAGGCCGAGCGGCTGTTCCTGCCGCTGGATCTCGGCTCTCGTGGGTCGGCCACGATCGGAGGCGTGATCGCAGCCAACGCCGGGGGCAACCGGGTGCTCCGCTGGGGCATGATGCGCGACATGGTGCTGGGGCTCGAGGTGGTGCTCGCGGACGGGACGATCATCTCCTCCCTCACCAAGATGCTCAAGGACAATGCGGGGTACAACTGGAAGCACTTGCTGATCGGCAGCGAGGGCACGCTGGGCGTCGTCACCCGCGCGGTGCTGCGCCTACGCCCGGCACCGACGACCCGGCAGACCGCGATCATAGCGATGGACTCGTTCGAGGAGGCGGCCCGGGTCCTGCACAGGCTCGAGGTCGGCCTCTCCGGACGGCTCTCGTCCTTCGAGTTGATGTGGCAAGAGTTTTTTGCCCGCATGACCGAGGGGCAGCTGGGCCGCAGGCCGAGACCGCTGCCGCTCGACCACGGTTACTACGCCGTCGTGGAAGCCATGGGCGGCGACCCGGAGGGGGACGCCGCCCAGTTCGAGCGCGTTCTAGGCGCTCTGATCGAGGAGGGTTTGATGCGGGACGCAGTGATCGCCCAGTCGGATCGGGAAGCCGAAGGTCTCTGGGCCGTGCGGGAGGAGATGGAGGCTGGTCTGCGATCGCTGCGGCCTTTCTCGGTCTACGACGTCAGCATGGGTCTCGGCGACATGAGGCGTTTCGTCGACCACGCCGAGGAGCGCCTGAAGGCCGCCTTTCCCGAAGCCGTCGTCCTATTCTACGGCCACGCCGGGGACGGCAATCTCCACGCCATCGTAAGCATCGGCCGGATGAGCGCTGAGATTCAGCGCGCCTACGACGAGATCATCTACGGCGCCGTTCGAGAGGTGAACGGATCGATTGCCGCGGAGCATGGGATCGGCGTTTCGCGCGCACCCTTCCTGCCCTGGACCCGCTCGACCTCCGAGCTCGCCCTGATGCGCCAGCTCAAGGCGACCCTGGACCCGCTGGGCATCCTCAATCGGGGGAAGCTCCTGGACGCACTCGACACCTAGCGGTCGCCATCGGTGCGGCCCCGCATGGAGAATGCATGGGCGGCGTTGCAAAAAGCGCGCTTAGGCCGATAGGCTCGCGCCGAAGAACAAGAGGGACGAGGCGGCGCCATGGACGAAGCAGGAATGGACGAAGTGTTCGATTTCGTGGTCGTCGGCAGCGGCGGCGGCTCGATGTGCGCCGGTTTGTTCATGCGCTCGGTGGGCAAGAGCGTCGTCATCCTCGAGAAGACTGAACTCGTCGGCGGATCGACCGCGCGATCAGGCGGGGTGATGTGGATTCCCAACAACCGCTTCATGGCTGAGCACGGGGTGGAAGACAGTTTCGAGAAGGCAAGCGCCTACCTCGATGCGACGTCGGGCCAATCCGTCGATGCGCCGTGCGCGAGCCCCGAACGCCGGCGCGCCTACCTGACGGAAGCGCCGAGGATGGTGGACTTCCTCGTCGCCCAGGGAGTGAGGCTGCGCCGCATCAAGTCCTGGCCCGACTATTACGACGAGCGTCCCGGCGGATCGGTTCCAGGCCGGACCGTGGTTGCGGAACTCTTCAACCTCAATGAGCTCGGCGCCTGGGCCAGGAGGCTCAGGCCCAACTTCCTGCAACTACCGGCCACCCTCGACGAGTCCTTCGTGCTCGGAACGTTCAAGCAATCCTGGATCGGCAAGGCCATGCTGGCCAAGGTTGGTCTTCGAGGGCTGCTCGCTAGGCTCACCGGCAAGCATTGGGTGACGGCCGGCGCCGCCCTGCAGGGACGCATGCTCCAGGCAGCGCTCAAAGCGGGCGTGGACATCCGGCTGAACTCGGGGGTCGCGCGTTTCGTGGTCAAAAACGGGGCGGTCGCCGGCGCGGCCATCGTGCGGGACGAGCGCGAGCACAGGATCGGGGCGAGGCTCGGGGTGCTCGTAAACGCAGGCGGGTTCGCCCACAATCAGGTGATGCTCGACAAGTACATACCGGGGGCTTCGGCCAAGTGGACCGCTTCCAATCCCGGTGACATGGGCGAGATGCTCGAGGCACTGATCAACCTCGGCGCCGCCACAGCTCAGCTCGAGGAGATGGTCGGAAACCAGATGGCCATTCCGCCCGGACGCGAGAGCCAGGGCGATGGGGTCGAGCTTGCCAACATCGGCGGCTAGATGAACATCGCCAAGCCGCATTCGATCATCGTCGATCGGTCGGGCGCCCGGTACATGAACGAGGGCGGCTCCTACATGGCGTTCTGCAAGAATATGCTGGAGCGGAATAGGCAGGTTCCTGCGATCCCGAGCTGGTGGATCATGGATGAAGAGTACATGCAGGATTATATGTTCTGCGGCGCCATGCCTGGCGCCAAGAAGTCAGAGGGGTGGTTCGTCTCGGGTTTCCTCAAGAAGGGGGATACCCTTGAGGATCTGGCGCGGGCCTGCGGCGTGGACGCCGCGGGGTTGACGGCTACGATCGAAGGATTCAATGCCAATGTCGATCGAGGCAAGGATGCGGAATTTGGGCGCGGCGACCGGGCTTACGACCGATGGCTCGGGGATCCATTCCATCGTCCGTCTGAGACCCTCGGCAAGATTGAGAAGGCCCCTTTTTACGCCACCCCCGTCGCGCCAGGGAACGTGGGCATCTTTGGCGGCGTCGTGACCGATACCTACGCCCGCGTGCTCCGCGAGGACGGAACGCCGATCCCGGGCCTCTATGCCACCGGCAACACGACGGCATCGGTCATGGGGCGCATCTATCCCGGCGCTGGGGCCAGCATTGGTCCGTCGTTCACCTGGGGCTATGTGGCGGCCAAGCACGCAGCCGACGCCGGCAATTCGGCGGTGTGAGATCGTCCGCCGATCGCGGTGCTCGACTCCGATTCGGGCGTCAGCCGCCTATCAGGCGGGCGACAGAGGAATCTGGCGTTTGCGGCTCAAAGCCCGCTTGGGGGGTCGAAGGGCCGGCGTGACGTCGGTGAACGGGACAACCGTGCCGGCGGGATAGGCCAGGATGGCAGCATTCAGGTCAAAGTCGGCACCGAACAGAGCGCTTCGGATATCTTCCTTCAGCTGGGCATAGCTGATGATGTTCTTGACGGAGAGATCGCTGCTCACCCGCCACCTCGTGGTGTTGATGATCTTCCACTGCTCCGACACGGCGTCGGGCGTTATGTGCAATCGCCAACACCATATCTGGCGTCAGCCGATCTTCGTCAGAACCTCCTTCGCGAAATGTTCGGCGCCGTCGCACCAAGCCTCGAGACTGTGGCCGGGAATATTGGCGCCGACGACCTCGACGCCGAGCGCCGCCATCTTCGACGCCTTCTCGATCAGCACCTCCTCAAGGCGAGCCATCATCCCGTCGCTGATGACGTTGAGTTTTTCCGGCCGGTTCGGGGTTGCGATCTGCACGCCGTCTTCGCGGGCGACAGTCAGGTGAGGCGCTTCGCTCATCGATCTTCCCTGGGCGGAATTCCAGCTCTGGCGCGGGCCGCGGCAGGACCTCGACGGGCGCGCCTTGTGCGTGCGCGCCGGCATTTAGGGCGCGTGGGCATTAGATTGCAATGATAGAAAGCCAATCCTATATTGGGCCTTGCGCGAACCCGATGGCGACCGACATGTCGTTGCGGCGAGGCGGGATCGCTTCGGCGGCGCCCGGGAGGACGAATGGCTAGATACTACTATCTGGTGCTGGGGAAGGCGACGTCCGGCAACGAGGAAGCCTTTCAGAGCTGGTACGACGAGCAGCATCTCGGCGACTGCGTGAAGGTTCCAGGCGTGAAGTCGGCGAAGCGCTTTCGCATCCTGGAGGGGGTTGGTCAGGGGTCGGTCGTTCTGGAGCCTGACTTCCACTCCTTCGCTATCTACGAGATGGAGACCGATGATCCGATCGCCGTGGCGCAGGAGCTGCGCCTACGAGCGGGGACCGAGGTCATGCCGCTGAGTCTGGCCTGCGACCGCGACGCCTCGGTGAAATACCTGGCCGTGGCCGCGGGCGAGATCGTCGATCGTGAAGGGTAGGACGGCGTTCCCCAAGGCCTCGGCGGCTACGCTGCGCCATCCGTACTGAAGACCATTTCGCGAACCTCTGTGTTGGAAGGAGCCTTCGGATGCAAATGAACGACATGGTGATCGTCAGCGTCGATGATCACATCTCCGAGCCGCCCGACCTGTTCCAAGACCATTTGCAGGGCGAAGCTCTGGCGACGGCTCCGACGCTCAAGACGACCGAAGCTGGAACCGACTACTGGGAATATCAGGGCATGAAGATGCCCTCGATCGGCCTGAACGCGGTCGTGGGGCGTCCGCTCGACGAATACGGCATGGAACCGACCAGCCTCGGCCAGATGCGCCAGGGCGTCTATGATGTGCATGAGCGCGTCAAGGACATGGACGTTAACGGCATGGCCGCGTCCCTGAATTTTGGCAGCGCCGTCGGCTTTGACGGCGGCGTTTTCAACCGGGCGCCCGACAAGGACAAGGCGCTCATCCATCTGCGCGCCTACAACGACTGGCACATCGATGATTGGTGCGCCGCTTATCCAGGCCGCTTCATCCCCTGCGGCCTCCTGCCGACCTGGGACATGGACGCCACCGTGGCGGAGATCAAACGCCTAGCGGCCAAGGGCTGCACGGCGGCCTCCCTGAACGAAAACCCCACAGTCCAAAAGCTACCGTCAATCCACAACGCCTACTGGGAACCTATGTGGAAGGCGATCGCCGATGCGGACGTGGTGATGTGCCTGCACATCGGCGCCGGCAATCCGGCGCCTCACGCCTCGATGGAGACCCCCATCGAGGCTTGGATCACCACCATGCCCATGTCGATCTCGGTCGGCGCCTCGGACTGGCTCCACCTGACCGCGCTGCAGCGCTATCCGACCATGAAGATCGCCCTCTCCGAGGGCGGAATCGGCTGGATCCCCTATTTCATGGAGCGGGCCGATTTCAGCCATGAGCGCCACAAGGCCTGGACCCACTCGCATTTCCGCGGGGAGAAGCCGTCGGATACATTCAAGAAGCACTTCATGTGCTGCTTCATCGACGACATCTTTGGGCTGCAAAGCCTGAAGTTTCTGAACGAGGACATGGTGTCCTATGAATGCGACTACCCTCACTCCGACACCTTATGGCCCGAGGTCCCCGAGCATCTGTGGGAATCGGTCAAGCATCTGACCGATGTTCAGATCGATAAGGTGACCCACGTGAACGCCATGCATTTCTGGAACTTCGACCTGTTCAAGCATTTCAAGCGCGAAGAGGTGACGGTCGGCGCGCTCAGGGCCAGGGCTAAGGCCGCGGGCGTAGACACCTCGCCCAAGTCCTGCGGGGGCGCCGCGCCGCTGGCCGAGGGCGAAGAGCCGCGGGAAGTCACGTCAGGCGATATCGTCCAAATGTTCACCCGCCACGCCGAGGCGGCGTGATCGGCGCGGCGGCGAAGCGCTGCGCCAGGTGTTTTCCATGCCCCGATCCGGCTCCAGTGATGACGATGACCTTGGACGTGATGTTCGACCTTCGGAAGTGGGGGAAGGGAGGAAATACGATCTTGGGGCGAGGGCGCAGGAGCAGCGCCGTCCATCCAGGGCGTCCATACCGTGAATTTGATTAAATTCAATGGCTCGGTGTCATTAGAATTAAATAGCCTGGATCGGATGTTCAGCAGTCGGGACCTAGGGGCCGAAGGGCAGGAGGACGGCCCGCGGGGTCGATCATCGCGAAGATGTTTCGCGCGCATTGGCGGATGGCGCGCAGCCGGCTATCAAACGCTATAGGTCCGTTGCAATAATCAAATGGAGACGCACGATGGGGCAAACTTTCCCGGCGCCGAAGACGGGTGAAGTTCCGTTCAAGGTCACCCATCCCAAGCGCATCCCCGCGCAACGGTACTATGACCAGACCTTTTCCGAGCTTGAGCGCGAGCTGTTGTGGCCGCGGGTTTGGCAGATGGCGTGCCGCCTGGAGGAGATCCCCGAGGTGGGCGACTGGGTCGAGTACAAGAATCTCGACAAGTCGGTCATCGTCGTCCGCACCAAGGCGGGAGTGAAGGCTTTTCACAACGCCTGCCGCCACCGTGGCGTCAAGCTCGCCGACGGCCATGGCAGCTGCGAGGTTCAGGGCTTCCAGTGCCCATTCCACGGCTGGCGCTGGAGCATCGACGGCGAGAACACCTTCGTCTTCGGCCGCCATCTCTTCGACCAGGAGGATCTCGATCCGACGGAGATTGACCTGAAGCCCTGCCGCGTTGAGTTCTGGGGCGGCTGCGCCTTCATCAACTTCGACGATCACGCATCGCCGCTGCTCGAGACCTTGAAGCCGGTGGCCGACGCGCTCGACCCGAGGCATGCGGACAAGCTCCGGGTGGAATGGTGGAGCTCGGCTATTCTGCCGACCAACTGGAAGCTGGCGATGGAAGCCTTCATGGAAGGCTATCACGTCATGCGCACCCATCCGCAGCTGCAGGCCGTGAACTTGCCGCTCCCAGGCTATGACCGTTATTCCGCGCCGCCGGACGCGACGGGCCCATCGTTGGGCTCGCTCACGACGCGCAAGCTCGTCGAAATGTTCATCCAATACAACGCTGTGCTGAGCGAAGGCATGGCCGGCATGGTTCACGCCAACGACGTGGCGATCATGAACGACCTCAAGGACAAGGTGCAGCTGGCCGACGATCCGCAGGTCGGGTTTATGCAGTGGTACGGGCTGCTCAACGAGGAGATCACCAAGTGCAACCGCGCGCGCGGCGTCGACTTCCCGGACCTGAACACGACGCCACTCGCCTCGCCGGTGCAGTTCGTGTTTCCGCACTACTTCCTGCTGCCGATGTTCGGCAACATGGCCTCCTATCGAATCCGGCCGTTGACCGCCGAGACCTGTCTGTTTGAGATCTGGTCGTTGGTGCTCTACCCTGAAGGCGAGGCGCGCCCGCGCCCGACGGCGCCGGCTCCCATAGGCCACGACGACCCGCGTTTCCCGCCGATCCCTCAGCAGGACTACAGCAACCTGCCGCGCCAGCAGGAGGGGCTGCACGCCGGCGGCTTCGAATACATGCGCCTGACGCCCAAGGTCGAGGGCATGATCAGCAACTACCAGCGCGTGATCGACGGCTTTCTCGGCGGCGTCGACCAGGCCACGCTGACCAACGGCCTTGTGCTGGCCAGCGGCGGGTTCGATGCGCCGGTAAAGGACATCGGCTTCTAGGGTCAGACTCCGGCGAGGTTGCTGGCGTTCGCGGCGTGCTTGGCGGCGATATAGCCGAAGGCGAGGCCGGGCCCGACGCTGGCGCCCGCACCGGGGCTTCGGCCGCCCATCACCGCCGCCGTAGTGGTCCCCGTCGCATAGAGACCCGGAATCGGTGATCCATCCGCCTTCAGCACCCTGGCGTCAGCATCGGTGACGAGGCCGCCGAAGGTGCTGACATCGCCGGGGTAGATCGGAACGGCGTAGAAGGGGCCTTGCTCGAGCATCCCAAGGGTCTGGGCGGGCCCCTCGAGGGTCGGGTCCCCGAGCCAGCGATGATAGATCCAGTCGCCCCGGTGGAAGTCCTCATCCCGCCCATTCCGCACGGAGCCGTTGAACCGCTCGATGGTGTTCCTGAGAGCGAGCGGCGGCAGCCCGCAGGCGCGCGCCAAATCCTCGATCGTCTCGCCCTTGTGCAGGAAGCCCTGGTCGTACCATGACTGGGGCTTGGCCGAGCCCGCCATGGTGCCGAGGAACATGTAGTCGCGGACGAACTGGCTGTCGACGATCAGCCAGCTCGGGATGGCCAGCGCCGATTTGTGGCGCTCGCGCAGGCCACGGCCCAACTCAACGTAGGACTGAGCCTCGTTCATGAAGCGCCCACCGCTCTGGTCGACGAGGATGGCGTGCGGTTTGGCCATGTCGCCCTGTAGCATGGGCTTGATCGGGCCCGCGCCCGGCGGCACCGTGACCGGCTGGCCCACCGTCTCGCCCATCTGGCCCACGGCCGCCCCGATCCGAATGGCCTCGAGGATGATTTCCCCGGTGTCGCCGGGTGCGGTGTTGGTCCAATCCACCGAGGTGCCCGGGATGTAGCTGTCGCGCATGGCCTGATTGCGCGAGAAGCCGCCGGCGTTCAGCAGCACGCCGAGGCGGGCGGTGACCCGCCGCTCCGTGCCGTCGATCACGGCGCGCACGCCCACCACCCGCTCGCCGTCCGTGAGGAGCTGTTTCACCGGAGCGTTCAGACGCAGCTCGACGCCCGCCTTCAGGGCGGCGGCGAGCATCTGGCCCTGAAGCGCTGCGCCGCCGGTGACGTACTGCCTGCCTGTGAGCTTCGACAGCAGGATGCGAAACATCATCTTGGCCAAAACCAGCTTGGCCGCGTTGGATTTTTTGATCCACGGCAGGTGCATGGCCTCGTCGATGGTCACGGGGAAGGGCAGGAAGTTCGGCCTGAGCTTTGATTTCCACGGACCGAGCTTGCGCAGGTCGAATAGTTCCGACGTCACGGTCCGGCTGGCTTCCGAGGCGCCCGGGCGATCATAGTAGTCCGGCCAGGATGGCATCCGGCGCAGCCGCACGCCCTGGCCGACGAGGAAGTCGAGCATTCGGGGCGCTTCCTCGAGGTAGACCATGCGCCGCGCCCGTGTCGCGCCGGGTGCCGCAGCCTCGTCCTCCTGGAGTGCGTCGAGGTAAGTGGCGGCCTTCTCGGGAGTGTCCTTAGTCCCGGCCGCCGCCATGAAGCGGTTGTTGGGGATCCACATGACGCCGCCCGAGGTCGAGGTGGTGCCGCCCAGGAGCTCGGTCTTCTCGAGCACGACCACGCTCTTGCTCCGGGCCCGCATCATCAGAGCTGCGATCAGGGAGCCCGCGCCGCTCCCCACTATCACGAAGTCGAAGGTCTCGTCGGCTTCTGGCTTGCTCATCGGAGGGACCCACCCATTCGGTTTCAGATTGGCGTGATATTAGCGGCAGGCCGCTCCTTTGCAACGAGCTCGGAGCATTGTGCGCTCGGTCTCGCTTCGTGGCAGAAGCCGAAACCCTGAAGCCGATGCTCCTCGTCGCCCTACCGCCAGGGGCCGTTTAGGATTTCCCGAATACGGGCAGCCGGAAGGCTCCTGTTTCGTCTTCGCAATCGATAAAAACCAGCCGCACTGGCAGGTCGAGCCTGGCCTCGCCCGGATCGAACTCATGCGGATTGGCGATGAACGGCGTTCCCTCCTCGAGTTCGACGAGGATGGCGTCGTAGGGTAGGGGAAGCAGGCCATTGTAATAGTCGTTCATGAAGCGGCACCAGCTGATAATCTTCGCGCGACCCGACATCCGCTCCCAAGTGAGCTTGGGGCTCGCGCAGTGCTCGCAGGCTTCGACGGGCGGCCAAGCGAGATGGCCGCAGGCCTGGCAGCGCTGGAGCCGGAGTTCTCCCTTCCCGCACCAGGTCCAGAATGCATCGTGGACCGGGCCTCGCACGCGATTAGGCCGTCTGTGCGTCATCCCTAGCCTCCGCGCCGGAAGACAAGGCTATGGACCTGGTCGGTCTCGGCCAGAGAGAACATGGAGACCTCCACGTCGGCGATTTGACGGACGCCAGCCTCACGCCGCAGTTGGCGCGTGATCTCGGCGATGTGGCTCCAGCCGTGCATGTAGGAACCAGACAGCATGCCGCCGGCCACATTGACCGGAAGGGCGCCGCTCACAGCCATGGCTCCGCTCTTGCAGAACTCAAGCCCGGCGCCAGGCTCGACGAAACCGTAGCCCTCGACCTGGTTGATCAGATGGATTGTCGAGGCGTCATAGCCTTCGAAATGCTGGATTTCGGAGAGGCCGACGCCGGCCATGGCGAAGGCCTCCTCGCCCGCGCGCCTGATTTGGGGCTGCAACCGCTCGCGCACGAGGGCGTGCAGTTTGTCGCTTGTCACCTTCGCCTTGCCCCAGCCCTCGACCTGCACGGGCGTATGGGGAAGATCGCGCGCCTTGTCGGTCCGCCTGACGATTAGGCACACGCCGCCGTCATTCACCAAGCAAAGGTCGAGCAGACGCAACGGCTGCACAATGTAGCGCGAGGCGAGATAATCAGCAATCGAAAGGGGCGTCTGCATCACGGAATTTGGATTGGTTATGGCGTTCTTGCGAAGCTGGACCGCGACGGCACCAAGATCGGTCTCAGACGCGTTGTAGGTCGCCTGGTAGCGGCTCCAGATGAAGGCCCAGTGCGCGGCCTGGGAGCTCCAGCCCCACGGATGGTAGTAGTAATAGGAGGTGGGTGCGCCTCCGCCTGCAAAGCGGTAGCCGCCGTACTTGAGGCCAAGCGAGCGCGACGCCACGGCGTAGACCATGGCGACCGTATCGCACTCGCTGGCGGCGATCGCGGCGCTGACGATCGGCAACGGGTCGGTCATGATGCCGCCGCTCTCGAAGAGCCGCCGAGGCTGGAGGCCCAGCGCCGGCGCGAGCTCAGCCGCGTTGGGGCCGCCATAGAGGAAAGAGACCGAAAGGCCGTCGATGTCCTGACGCGCGAGGCCTGAGTCGGCGAGCGCGCGCTCGAAGGCGGTCTGGGCCAGGCTTTCGGCGGTGGGCGCCGCGTAGCCCGGCGGCTTCGCACGGGCGGCCTTGTAGTCCAGGTGGTAGTCGGTCTCGCCCACACCCACGATCGCAGCCGCGCCTCTGAGTTCCTGGACGGATGGCGGCATCTCCGAAGTATCAAGTTTTGACATGGGGGCTCCGGTCTAAGGTCTAGCGCTCACCGGCGGCGTCCCGCTCTTCGAACAGACGTTTGACGCCGCGCAGATCGATTTTGAATGACGGCGTCCTCGGCAGCTCATTGACAAAGGCCCACTTGACCGGGACATGGGTAGCGTAGACGCGATCGCGAAGGTGGGCTTCCAGTTCGGAGATCGAAGGAGTGGCAGAGCCCGACTTCAGTTGGATGGCTGCGGCCGGGCATTCGCCAAGCCGTTCATCCTTGACGCCCACGACGGAGGCCGCGGCTATGCAGTCGTGCACCAGCAGAGCGCGCTCGATCACATCCGGAAGGAGCTTGAAGCCGCCGCGCATGATCGCGCCGTCGGCGCGTCCGCAATGCCAGAGGAAACCTTCCGCATCGATCCGCGCGATGTCGCTGGTCCGGATCCAGTCAGGTCCGATCCGCGGCGAGATTACTTCGAGCAATCCCTCTTGGTCGGGCGGTAGTTCCTCTCCCGACTCGAGATCGACGATTCTCAATTTCGAGCCGGCGAAGGGGCGTCCGACACTACCGAGCTTCTTCTGGCCGAACCGGGCGTAGAGATCCGGCGTCATAAAGGTGACGGGCCCGCCGAACTCGGTGGCGCCGTAGGAGAGGAGGATCGGAATCCCATAGGTGTCTTCGAAGGCGCGGTGCACGGTGGGATCCAGCGGCGCGGCGCCGGTCACGACGACCTTGATCCCGGCCAGCTCAGCCTTCGGAACCTTGGCGTCCAAGACCATGCGAACTCCAGCAGGCGGCATGGACGCGGATTGCGGCTTGTGACGGCGCACATAGTCGAGCCAGCCGTCCACGTTGAACCGGTCTAGCAGCACGGCGCGAGCGCCACTGAGCAGGGGTGGGAGCACCGAATAGACGCCGGACACATTCCCGAGTGGAAAATAGAGCAGGGGGGGAGGAGCCTGTACGCCCGCCGATCCCGCCTTCTGGCTGATGTCCGCCCCCACTATGTGTTTGAAGATCAGGTCGTAGCTGAAATCCACATGTTTTGGCGGGCCTGTCGTGCCGCTGGTCAGGATCTTGATATGCGGGGGATCGTCGGTCTGCGGCGAGGTGGGCGAAGGCTGGCGGCCACGAGCCTCCGACGCCTCTTCCACTGCAAGGCCTTCGAGGATAACGCCGACCTGACCGGTCGCCCTGATGGCTTCCTGGACCTCTGGACTGAGATCTTCGCGGTGCATGATCACGGCGTCGAGCCGATGCTTTCCGAGATCGCGCACGATGCCTGCGGGCGATTGAAATGCATAGATCATCACGATGGTCCGACCTCGCGCCAGAAGGCCGAGTTCGGTAGCGATCGCCGAGGGCCGGTTGCGTGGAACAAAACCGATCGCGGCGTTGGACGGGACCCTCGCCGCGTCCAGCAAAGCGTCCACCTGGTCAACGACCTTCCGCAATTCGCCCCAGGTGTGCCACCGTCCATCATACTCGATGGCTTCCGCAGTGGCGCTTTGCGCCAGGGCGTTTTCACAGGCTTCCTGGAGGGTCATGGGTTCGTATGTGGGCTGGTTTTCAGCGCCCGCGCAATGGACGACAAGCACAGGAAAGGCCGGGCCAGATCGCAATCGTCCGGATTGTCCCAGCGCACCGGATCGGTGGGATTCCATCGCGCGGATTCCTCGGTCACCGCCTCGATGAGGTATCGGTCCGCCTTGGGGGCTTCGGTCATGGTGTCTGCTTACTTTGGGGCAGGGCGCGGCCTGAGTCGGGAGGCCTTGCCTTAAAAGGCGACGAAGGCGTCGGAGCGATGCGATCATGGGTGGGCCGGGTCATGTCTTGTTCCGCTGGCAGCGCTCGCGCGACCCTAAATTCGAAATAGAATATATATTTATCGGATAATTGACGGGCATGGACCTAAATGCAATGAGCGACATATAATAATTTGCCATGGCGGCAATTGCCACGGCGTTCTTGGAAACGGCTGATGTCGCAGCAATCGCTATTCGCGACCCTCGGCGACCTCAGCGATGAGGCGCGGCACTTCATCGACGGGGAAAGGCGGGCGGGGGAGGGCGAGAGGCTGAAGGTCGTCAATCCGGGAACCGAGGAGGTTCTCGCGGAATTTGGCGGAGCCTCGGCGGCTCAGCTTGAAACGGCGGTGGCTGCTGCCCGGAGAGCCTTCGATTCGGGGATCTGGAGCGAGCGGCCCGCGACCCAGCGAGCTGAGATTCTACGCCGGCTCGTGGGCTATCTGGCCTCCCAACGGGAACGCCTCATCGACCTCGCTGTCCGTGAGGCGGGGTGCCCTCTCGGATCGGCAGTCATGGCGGCGCAGGTGGATGCACCGCTCAAACACGGCTTCGATGTGGTGGACCTCTACCTCAGTCTGCCTGAACTCGAGGACAATCCCCTGCCGCTAGACGAACGGACGCCTCAACGCGGAGGCACGCTGCAGAGCGTCCGGCGCCATTTGCCGATGGGGGTCGTGGCAGGAATATCCGCGTACAACTTTCCCTTCTATACCAACCTCTGGAAGGTGCTTCCGGCCCTGCTCGCAGGCAACTGCATGGTACTGCGGCCAAACCCGATGACGCCCCTCGCCGCGCTCATCTTCGGGGAAGCCGCTCAGGCCGCCGAATTGCCGGCAGGCGTGCTCAACATCGTCGCTGATCCCGGCGTGGCTGGCGGCGTCGCGCTTTCGACCCATCCTCACGTGGACATGGTGGCCTTCACGGGATCATCGAGCGTCGGCAGGCAAGTTGCCATCCAGGCCGCGCCGACCATGAAGCGGCTCCAGCTTGAACTTGGCGGCAAGTCGGCCCAGATCTTCCTGCCAGACAGCATTGTGGAAGCCAGGATGGCCGCCGCGATGGTGTGCATGGCGCACGCCGGGCAAGGCTGCGCCCTTGGAACGCGCATCTTCGTCCCCGAGGCGGACAAGGCCGACGTAGTGCAGGCGATGGCCGCAGTCCTCGCTCACGCCCGGATCGGCGATCCCGCGGATCCCGCGACGACGGTGGGGCCCGTCATCAGCGCCGCCCAGCGCGACCGTTGCCAACGCTTTGTCGATCTGGCGGTCGAGGCGGGCGCCCGGGTGGTCTGCGGCGGCAAGCCGCCACCCGGCCTAGCCAAGGGCTTCTACTTCGAGCCCACAGTCCTCGACACGCCCGACAACCGCAATCCAGCCGCCCAGGAGGAGATCTTCGGGCCGGTCGTCACCGTCATCGGCTATCGCGACCTCGACCACGCGGTCGAAATGGCCAACGACAGCGTCTACGGCCTGTCAGGTTACGTCTACGGCAAGAAGCCCAATGAGGCGCTCGCCGTCGCCCGCCGACTTCGCACTGGAACCGTGAACATAAATGGGGGCGGCGCCAGCGCCTACACTTCGTCCGGCGGCTGGCGTTCAAGCGGGATCGGACGCGAGCGCGGAATCGAAGGCCTCAGAATCTACCAGCAAATCCAGGGTCTCAATATTCTCGGAGAATGATCAAATATGCCGCATAGCAAGCTCGAAGACCTGCCCAACGGCGGTGACCGGTGGCCTGCCATCGGCACGGAGGGCTTTCGCACCGTGCAGTGGGGCGACATGGAAGTCGGCTATACCACCGTCCAGCAGCCGCTCGACTGCACGGAGGCGTACAAGTTTGGCCGCCTGCCCGGCGGGGTCTGCCCCTGTCCGCACTATGGATACATATTCGAAGGCCGGATGCGAGCGTGCTATCCGGGCTCGGACTGGCCTGACGAAGTGATTGAAGCCGGGGAGGCCTACTTCATTCCGTCCGGCCATGTGCTC
>JAMFTA010000079.1 GCA_026225565.1 Caulobacter sp.
CGTCGCCGGGGTGGGTCCCGCGCTCTAGCGGGCCGCACCCCCGGCGCCCCCCCCACTTGCTGACCGCGTGGGGGCGAGTCCGTGGAAGTCGTGTTTTACGCGGCCCAGGGCGTGGGCGTGGCCCGCCCCCGACTATGGCTATCGCGTGGTGCGCGCCTATCCCCACGATCCGTCAGCCTTCACCGAGGGGCTCTTCTATCTGGACGGCTTTCTCTACGAGAGCACAGGGCTTGAGGGGCGTTCCGGCATCCGCAAGGAACGGCTGGAGACCGGCGAGGTGGTGCAAAGCCGCCCGATCTCATCGCAATATTTCGGCGAGGGCATCGTCGCCTGGAAGGATCGGCTGATCGAGCTCACCTGGCAGTCCCACGTGGGCTTCGTCTACGATCTGGAGAGCTTCGAGCCCTTTGCGCAGTTCACCTATCCGGGCGAGGGATGGGCTCTGACCCGGGACGACCATCGCCTGATCATGAGCGACGGCACCTCGGACCTGCGGTTCCTCGATCCCGACACTTTGAAAGAGATCGGTCGGGTGCATGTGACCGACGGGGGTCGCCCGGTGCTGAACATCAATGAACTCGAATATGTGAAGGGTCAGATCTTCGCCAATATCTGGCAGTCCAATCGCATTGCTCGCATCGACCCGCAGACCGGCCAGGTCTTGGGTTGGATCGATCTTGCCGGGCTTTTGAGCGACGGGGACCGGGCCGGCGGGCCGGTGGATGTGCTGAACGGCATCGCCTATGACCCCAAGGGCGACCGACTGTTCGTCACCGGCAAGCTCTGGCCCAAGCTCTATGAGATCAAGCTCGTACCCAAGGACGCCTCAGCCCCAAGGGCGAAACGTCGCCGCCACAGCTAAATTAGCATCGTCGCCGAAGTTTTTTTCCCTTAAAGGGCCGCTGCAATAGGCTTGGCGCCCTTGGCGTCCGGGCGAGGAGGCGGCATGGCCATCACGGTGTTCATCGACGGGGAAGCGGGCACCACGGGGCTGCAGATCCGCGAGCGGCTGGCCCCGCGCGGCGACATCCGCCTGCTTTCCATCGCGCCCGAGCAGCGCAAGGACGCTGCCGCCCGAGCCGCCCTGTTGAACGGCGCCGAGGTGGTGATCCTCTGCCTGCCCGATGCGGCGGCGCGCGAAGCGGTGGCGCTGATCGACAATCCCGCCGTCAAGGTGATCGATCCCTCCAGCGCCCATCGGGTGTCGCCGGGCTGGGCCTATGGGTTCCCGGAACTGGCGCCTGGGCAGCGCGCCGCGATCGCCGGCTCTCGGCGTGTGTCCAATCCCGGCTGCTACGCCACCGGCGCCATCGCCCTGATCCGCCCGCTGGCGGACGCCGGCCTCCTGCCGGCGGATTGGCCCGTGACCCTCAACGCCGTCTCCGGCTATAGCGGCGGCGGCCGCGCCATGATCGCCGAGTTCGAGGACCAGGCCGCGCCGGCCTATGTGCAGACCCCCTATCGTCTCTACGCCCTGGGGCTGGAGCACAAGCATGTGCCGGAAATCCAACAGCAAGGCGGCCTCAGCCACCGGCCGCTGTTCGCCCCGGCGGTGGGGCGCTACGCCCAGGGCATGATCGTGGAGTTTCCCCTGCAGCTCTGGGCGTTGCCGGGGGCGGCGAGCCTGAAGCAGATTCATGCCGCCCTGGCCGATCGCTACGCCGGGGAGCGGTTCGTCACCGTAGCGTCCATGGACGAGGCGGCGGCGATCGCGACCCTGGACCCCGAGAGCCTGAACGGGTCCAATCGGATGCGGCTCTACGTCTTTGGCGATGAGCGCCGCCAACAGGCGCGGCTGGTGGCGGTGCTGGACAACCTGGGCAAGGGCGCTTCGGGCGCGGCGGTGCAGAACCTCAATCTGATGGCCGGGCTCGACGAAGGGGAGGGGCTCTAGGCGCTTTTGGGGAGGATAGGGATCGCTCCCCCGTCTCAGGAACTGGCCGGGGGCCGCCGTCCTTCAGTTAGACGCCGAGCGGCCACAGAGCAACGGCGCAGCCAATGAGGATCGCTGCGTTGGTGAACAGCGCGCAAAGCATATTCATCGTTTTCGGCTGCGGCCATGCGACCTCTGGTCTGATGTCTTTTTTAGCTTATCTGCGATAGCAACCCAGGACGACGCGCCAGGGATGAACTCCTTTGCCCATCGCCCGGTCATATCTGCACTTTTCTATATCCTCATGGCCGCTCTTGGGCATGGTGACGCCTATGTGAGGGATCGAAAATGGAGCTTCGGCGTTCCCAAATTGCGTAGCTTCAGCGGAATAGAGATCATGGCCACTACAAGTCTCAAGCTCCCTGTGTTCCAAGCGCCAGCCCTCGCCGCCGCGGGCCAGATCGCCGTGACGGGCGGCAAGGCCAGCCCCATCTGCCGCGTGGTCCTGATCGGCAACTATCCGCCGCGCCGCTGCGGCATCGCCACCTTCACCGCCGATGTGCGCGAGGCCCTGATCGAGGCCTATCCCGCCATGTCGTGCGACGTGGTAGCGATGACCGACGAGGGAGAACACTACGACTATCCCGAGGAGGTGCGCTTCACCATCCGCCAGAACGAACCGATGGACTATATGGAGGCTGCGCGCCGGATCAACGCCTCGTCGCCCGACGTGGTCTGCGTGCAGCATGAGTTTGGCATCTTCGGCGGACCGGCCGGCGAGCACCTGATCAAGCTCTTGGACGCCCTGTCCTGTCCTGTGGTGTCCGCCCTGCATACGGTGCTGGAGAAGCCCAATGGAGATCAGCGCCGGGTGTTCGACCGCCTGATCGCCCGCTCCTCCAGCCTGATCGTCATGGCCGAGCGCGGGCGGGAGATGCTGGAGCGGGTCTGGCGCGTACCGGCGGAGAAGATCGTCGTGGTGCCTCACGGCGCCCCGGACCAGCCGATGATCGACACCGCCGCCGCCAAGGCCCGCCTTGGCTTCGCCGGCCGCGAAGTGCTGTTCACCTTCGGCCTTTTGTCACCCAACAAGGGCATCGAGACGGCGATCCGCGCCATTCCGGCCATCGCGGCCGTCTGCCCCGAAGTGCTCTATGTGGTGCTAGGCGCCACCCATCCGCATCTTGTGGCTAGGGAGGGGGAGGCCTACCGCGACTCGCTGCAGGCCCTGGTCGACGAACTGGGCGTGCGCAAGAATGTGCGTTTCATCAACGCCTATACCGATACGCCCAAGCTGCTCGACTATCTGCGCGCGGCCGACATCTACCTGACGCCCTATCTGAACGAGGCCCAGATCACCTCGGGCACCCTGTCCTACGCCGCCGCCCTGGGCAAGCCGATCATCTCCACCCCCTATTGGCACGCCCAAGAACTCTTGGCGGACGGGCGGGGGGTGCTGACGCCCTTTGGCGATGTGGACGCCATCTCCAGAGCCGCCATCGACCTCTTGTCCGATCCCAAGCACCTCCTGGCCTTGCGTCAGAGCATCTATGAGGCCACCCGCGACACCGTCTGGAGCAAGCTGGCGGAGCGCTACGTCCACGCCTTCGAAGTGACGCCCAAGGCCGACCTCGTGGTGGATCTGCGCTCCGGCTTCGCCTTGCAGCGGGAGGCCCGACCAGAGCCGTCTCTCGTTGGCATTCAACGGATGACCGACAGTTGCGGCATGTTGCAACACTCGATCTTCAACCTGCCGGATCGGCGTCACGGCTATTGCGTCGACGATAACGCGCGCGCGCTGATGCTGATGCACAAGATGCCAGGTCCGCCGACGCCGGAACGCACCGCCCTGGCCAACCTCTACGCTTCGTTCGTGCAATACGCCTGGAACGAAGACACCGGCGCATTTCGCAACTTCATGAGCTATGAGCGCACCTGGCTGGAAGACAAGGGTTCGGAAGACAGCATCGGCCGCAGTTTCTGGTCGGTGGCGGTGACGGCGGTCGAGGCCAGCAGCATCGCCGAGCGCCGCTGGGCGGAAAGCCTTCTGGGCCGCATCTGGCCGCACCTGCTCGCCCTGTCTTCGCCGCGCACCAACGCCTTTGTCATGCTGGGGCTCTGCGTGCTGATCGACGGCGGTTTGGCCACGCCGGAGATGGTGCGGCAGGCCCACAAGATCGCCGCCGATCTGACCGCGCGGGTGCAGCCGCGGCTGGGGGCCGACTGGCTGTGGTTCGAGGACTGGTTGTCCTATGACAACGCCCGCCTGCCCGAGGCCCTGTTGCGCTTCGGCTTGGCCCTGAAGGACCCAAGGGCGATCGATCTGGGCCTGCAGACCCTGACCTGGCTTTGCGAAAAGCAGACCGGGCCGAACGGCGCCTTTCGACCCATCGCCACGGAGGATTTCGGCCGGTTTCGCTATGCGGAGGGGGTGTTCGATCAGCAGC
>JAMFTA010000080.1 GCA_026225565.1 Caulobacter sp.
ACCCCGCGGCGATGCGCTGCGCTACGCATGGCTCCGCGCATCGCCGCTCGACGGACGAAGAAGACCACTTACCTGGCCTGTTTTTACTCCGCCCCACTGGCCTACTTTTGCACCGCCGTTGACAGCCTGATCGGCGTCCCCCCGCAGCCAGAGGGCCCGCGACAAGGTGATCCGCGCGGTGCTGCGCTGGTCATACTGGAACCGAGCCACGTCCGCCCTCCGCGGCGACGATCCATAAGCCCGCAGCATGGCGGTGATGTCCGCATAGGCGGACTCCAGCTCGCCCAAAGTGAGCAACGACCAGGCCCGGACCCGCTGGGCGATCAATGGGTCGGCCGCGTCCGGCGCAGTCCCCGCCAGGGCCGCGAAACGGTCGGCGAAGGTCAGGGCTTCCCCGGCCTCGCTGCTGTTCACGCGGTCGGTCCACAGCGCCCAGAGCGCGCGGGCTTGGTAATCCGTGTCGCCTATCTCTTCGGCGATCGCCAGGACCGACCGCCAGGCCGCCACGCCGCTTGGAAAGCCGGTGATGGCCCGCATCTGTGGAAAGCCCAGGCCGGCATAGAGTCGCATTCGCACGCGGGGATCGGGATCCGGCGACGACTCCAGCCAGGCCAGAGCGGCCTGCACCCGCCCCAGGCACTCGTCCACCAACGACAGCTGGAACCATAGGGGCACGGCGTCCGCCGTGAGCGCCACCCCAATGGCCCCGTCTCCGTCGTCCGAGAAGGCCCAATCCAGCGCAGTGCGCAGATTGCCGAGCAGGCTGGCGGAGTCCGCCAGCCCGGTCGCCGCCCGAGACGCCCAGTCCGCCTCGGCCCCCGCGAAGAGGTCCCGGTAGTAGGTCGCGTGCCGCCGCCGCCGCTCGGCGCCTTCGCGGGCCTCGTCCAGCTTCTCTCGGGCGTAGGCGCGGGTGGTCTCCAATAAGCGGTAGCGCGCCTCGCCACTGTCCACATCGATGCTGAGCAACGACTTGGCGACCAGGTTGATCAAGCCGTCGTCGACGGCATCGGATGATCCCTCGCCGGCGACCTGCTCCGCTGCTTCCTGGGTGAACGGCCCATTGAACACTGACAGGCGCCGTAAGAGCACCTGCTCCTCGGCGGTCAGAATGCCGAAACTCCAATCGATCGCCCCGCGCAGGGTCTGGTGCCGCGCTAGGGCCGTCCGGCGGCCGCGGGTCAGCACTTGGAAGCAGTTCTCCAGGGACCGGGCCAGGGCTTCGACGCTCATGTTATTGAGCCGTCCGGTGGCCAGCTCGATGGCGAGGGCGATCCCATCCAGCCGGCGGCAGATCTCCGCCACCAAAGGTGCATGGGCGTCGTCAAGCCGATAGCCGCCGAGCACCGACGAGGCTCGTGCAACGAACATCTGCACCGCCGGGTAGACCAAAGCTTCCTCGGCGGTGACGGCCGCCGATTCCGGTGGCGGCGCGAGCGGCTGCAGGCGATGGACCCATTCGCCATCGGCGCGCAGGGCCTCGCGGCTGGTGGCGAGCAGCGTGACCCCGGGCGCGCGGCTGAGCAGCCCCTCCGCCAGGGCGGCGGCGGCATCGACCACATGCTCGCAGCTATCGAGCACCAGCAGCAGGCGTCGCGGCCGGACGGCGTCGGCGATCTCCTGCATGAGATTCGAAGACCGCACAGCCAGGCCCAGGGCCGACGCCACTGCGCCTGGAACGAGATCCGGATCGGCCAAGGACGCGAGATCGACGAAGGTCACATCATGGCCCTCGTCCGCCAGACGCTGGGCCACGGCGATGGCGACGGTGGTCTTGCCCATGCCGCCGGGCCCGACCACGGTCACTAGGCGCTGATCCTGCAACGTCGCCGCCAAGTCTGCGATCACGTCATCCCGACCGATGATCCGTGACACGGGCGCCGGGAGCCGAGCGGCTGCGGCGGGCCCCGGCGTCGAGGTAGCCGCAGCGACAGGGGCGGGGCCGGCTAATGGCGGCGCGACAGTCACTGGCGCCACGAAGCAATAGCCACGGCCCGGGACATTGGCGATCAGGTGGGCGTCGCCCTCGCCGCCTAGGGCCTTGCGCAGGGTGGAGATGTGCACCCGCAACGCGCTCTCTTCGACGATGGTGTTCGGCCAGACGGCGGCGATCAGCGCGTCCTTGCCGAGAATCTCGCCGCGGCGCGCGATCAGGGTGATGAGGATATCCAGGGACCGGCTGCCGACCCGCACGGGCAGGCCCCCTCGCAAAAGGCGGCGTTCGGCGGGGATAAGCTGGAAGTCTCCGAAGGCAAGCGCCTCGTGTTCCGCGGAGCTGGAAACGGAAGCCATCGGAATCCTGGTTGAAGACGCGTCGCCGTAGGGTAGGGGATGGCGCCGCCCAAGGCCAGCCGCCCACCCAAGCGCCGGGTGCGAAGCCTGTGAAGGCGAGCCGTTACACCTCTTCACAACCGATAACTGGCGGCGGCTAAGCGCCGGGACGACCCTCTCCTCAACGCCGCGTCCCTTGATGAGGCGACCTGAAGGAGCCCGGTCATGACCTCAGCCGCATTCGTCCCGGCGCCACAACGCGCCACGCCGCCCCTCGCCGTCCTCGCCATGGGGATCTCCGATCGATCCTTCACCGGCCCGGCCAAGGATGGCGAGAACTCCACCGCCCTGTTGAGCCGTCTGCTGAGCGACGCCTTCGACGCCTTCGACCGGGACCAGGATGTCGCCCGCGCCTCCCTGTTCCGCGCCGTGGCTTTGCTGGACGCGCAGCAGGTTCGGCCGGCGGCGCGCCTCAAAGCGCTCGACCTTGGCGTCCTGGCGCCATGGCAGGCCAAGAAAGCGGTCGCCTACATCGAGGCTCATTTGGATACGCCAATCCCCATCGAGGAGTTGGCCGCCTTGGCCCGGTTGAGCCGCTCCTATTTCTCCCGGGCGTTCAAGGCGACCTTCGGCTGCGCGCCGCAGACGTTCATTCAGGACCGTCGGATCTCCCAGGCCCAGACCCTGATGCTGACCACCGACGAGCCGCTGTGCAGTGTCGCGCTGGCCTGCGGCTTCAGTGACCAGGCCCACCTGTCGCGAATCTTCCGCCGCCTGGCGGGCGATTCTCCCCACGCGTGGCGGCGGGCCCGACTCGCGGCGCCCCACTTGGATGCCTGAGCCACGCTGGCCCTTCGCAACACTTCACATCCGATAACTCGTCCCGCCGGATGGCCTGCGAGACACTTCCTTATCGCGCGCCCCCGGCCACCTTCGGAGACCGACATGTCCGACGCTCAATTCCCCCATCCCTTCGCGGCCTCCCGCCGCAAGGTCCTGCTCACCAGCTTCGGCGCAGCCGTGGCGATGAGCTTGCCGGCGGTTCAAGCCGCCGGGTTCTCCCGCAAGTCCTCCCCCCTGACCCCCAGCAAAGGACCCCAGACCATGGCCAGCAGCACATTCAAGACCAAGGACGGCGCCGAAATCTTCTACAAGGACTGGGGCGCGGGTCAGCCCATCGTCTTCCACCACGGCTGGCCGCTCAGCGCGGACGACTGGGATAGCCAGATGCTGTTTTTCATGGCGCAGGGCTACCGGGTCATCGCCCACGACCGGCGTGGTCATGGACGCTCCACCCAGACCGACCTCGGCAACGACATGGACACCTACGCCGCCGATAGCGCCGCCCTGGTCGAGCACCTCGGCCTGACGGACGCCATCCACGTCGGCCACTCCACCGGCGGCGGGGAAGTCATCCGCTATGTGGCTGAGTATGGTGGCAACGGCCGCGTGGCCAAGGCCGCGATCATCAGCGCCATTCCCCCGGTGATGGTGAAAAAGGCCTCCAACCCGGGCGGCCTTCCCATGGAGGTCTTCGACGGCTTCCGGAAAGGCATGTCCAACCGCGCCCAGTTCTACCGCGACATCCCGGAAGGCCCGTTCTACGGCTTCAACCGGCCGGGCGCGAAAGTCTCTCAGGGCATCATCGACAATTGGTGGCGCCAGGGGATGATGGGCGGCGCCAAGGCTCACTACGACTGCATCAAGGTCTTCTCCGAGACCGACCACACCGAGGACCTCAAGAAGATCAGCGTGCCGGTGCTGGTGATGCACAGTGAGGACGACCAGATCGTCCCGTTCGCCGACGCCGGCCCGCTCGCGGCTAAACTGCTGAAGAACGGCACGCTGAAGACCTACAAGGGCCTCCCCCACGGGATGCCCACGACGCACGCCGACATCATCAACGCGGATCTGCTGGCCTTCTTCAAGGCCTAGCTCACCCACCAATCCTGGCCTCCCCGCGACCCCGCGGGGAGGTCTTGTCTTTCGGCGGGAGAAGGCTTCGCGCCATGCGCATCCTGATGATCTTGATTTCGGACCCGGACCGCCAGGCCGGAAGGCCGCCAGTCCTTCAGTTCGAGCGCTTCCTCGAGCCCTACTATCTATTCCTCGATGCGGGCGCCGACGTGGTCCTCGCGTCGTTGCTAGGCGGCGACCCCGCGATGCGAACCGCCAGCGGCAAGCGCACGGATTCCACACCGATCATGCGCCGCTTTCAGCTGGATCAGTCGGCGCGGGACGCCTTGATCGACACCTTGGAACTCGGGCAGGTGGACCCCGACGATTTCGACGGCGCCTTCTGTCTTGGGGTGTTCGGCAGCGTCTGGCCGCCGAGGGTGGACAACCCGGCGGGGGACATGATCGGAAAGCTCCTCGTGGCCGGCAAGCCGGTCGCTGCCGTGCCGTCGCAGCTAGATCTTGAGCCCATTGGCGCCGGCGCTGGGCTGTTGATCACTGGTGATCGAGCCCAGGCCCCAATTCTTGCCGCCAAGGCCCTTCTTGGCGCGCTGGGTTATTCCCCGCAAACTGACGAACCGGTCTAGATTCATCCGGCGTGTCCAAATGGCCCCCTGTGCGGCGGCACGTAAACTTACCCAATGTTCACCTCCACACGTGCGGCCATGTGAATAGGCTCATGGCGACGCGCTAGGGGGCGCGGCGGGCCGTCGAAGAACGTCGTAGTTTCGGATGAAAATTGGCCGGGCGGCCGATCCTCACATCACTCGCGCCTGAGCCAGATCGTCGTGGTCGTCAACGTTGGAGACGAGGACGTTGAAGACCACACGAAGCTTGCAAAAATAGAACTGCCCTTAGGCGGGAGCGACAAAGGTTGGCGTTTAACAGGTCATCGGCGAGGTGTTCGAAATTCCCGCATTTCCTTACATGCCGACTGGGGTTTCCACGGACCTAAGAGGTTTGTCGGACGGGCGGATAAATCGCTTAGACAAAAAGCCCGCGTGAGCGCGTGAACACCACCGCATGTTCGCAGCTTAGTTGTCGAAGCTATGAAGGTTGTTCACCCGGGGCTGGGTTGAGAGAGTGGGGTTGCGAAGCACCAACCTCACAGCCCGCAGGACCCGGATGAACGTTCACAACAATGCCCGACTGCCCCCTGCGGGTCGAGCGCTGCTGGCCTATCGGTATCGCACGGCTGGACGGCGCAGGCGGCTGCGGATGCGGCCGGGGTGTCG
>JAMFTA010000081.1 GCA_026225565.1 Caulobacter sp.
AGTTAATCCTGGGAGGACCCTAAGTGCGCGCGCCACGGAAGAGCCGAGCACCGGGCGCGGCGCTGCACTCACCGCCACCAACGGCGGCTTAACGGCGCAAGCAGGCGTGACTAGATGCCCGTTTTCTGGAACGGAGCCGAGGTCCGCTTCTGTTCAGGTTTCTTGGACGCCCGCCAGGCGCGGCGACGGGGCTGACGCCGGCGGCGGGTGTCTGAGAAAGCTCGAAGTCTGACCCGCGGGATGGCGGGTGCGGCCTATGGGGATTTGAGCTGCTCGCTGGTCCCATCGGGACGCTGGCGGCGTGTCGCGAGGCTCTGGGGTCGGCGCTGATGGGGGGCTTGATCCGGTTCGGCGTCGGTGGCGCGGGGCTGGAGGCTCGATCTTCGGCGCCGCGGGTGAGCTTGCGGGCTGATGGCGCAATAGCCGATCGATCCGGCGCGAGGCCGGCTTTGTGGGGCTGGGATCAGGGCGACGCGGTCTTTCGGCCTCATGAGGAGTCGATCCTGAACACCGGCCTCGGCGGCGGGCCGGATGGTGAGCCGCCGCGCTCGAAGATCTCGACGAGGACCATGCGTCCGCCGCAGCACGGGCAGGCGATCGGCGGCTTTGCGTCCGCCTCGGGCTCGGCGTTGGCGTCTGCCGTCGATGGCGGCGGCTGGAGCAGGGCGCGGGCCTTGGCCAGGTTGGCGGCGCGGGCGGGGTTGGCGAACAGGCCGTAGTGGCGGATGCGGTGGAAGCCTGTGGGCAGGACATGGATCAGGAAGCGGCGGATGAACTCGGCTGGCGCGAGGGTCATCAGCTTGCGGCGGGCCTCGCCGTCCTGGCGGTAGTCCTTCCAGCGGAAGGTGACGCCGCGCTCGTCCAGGGCGACCAGCCGGCTGCTGGAGATAGCCACGCGGTGAGTGTAGCGGGCGAGATAGGCCAGCACCGCCTCGGGCCCGGCGAACGGGCGCTTGGCGTAGACCACCCACTCGCAGCGGCGCAGCGGGGCCAGGCGCTCGGCGAAGGCGGTGCGCTCGGCCAGTCCTGCGATCTCACCGAAAAAGGCCAGGCGGCCCTCGGCGTGGGCGGCGGCGAGCTTCTCCAGGAACAGCCGCCGGAACAGCCGGGAGAGCACCCGCACCGGCAGGAAGAATCCCGGGCGGCAGGAGACCCAGCGCTCGCCGTCCAAGGAGAAGCCGCCGCCGGGGACGATGCAGTGGACGTGGGGATGGTGGGTGAGCGCCGAGCCCCAGGTGTGCAGGACGGCGGTCAGGCCGATGCGGGCGCCCAGGTGCTTGGGATCGGCGGCGATGGTCAGCAGGGTCTCGGACGCGGCCTTGAACAGGGCGGCGTAGACCACGGCCTTGTTCTGGAAGGCGATGTCGCCGATCTGCGCCGGCAGGGTGAAGACCACATGGTAGTAGGCCAGCGGCAGCAACTCGGCCTGGCGGGTTTCCAGCCAGCGCTGCGCCGCGGCCCCCTGGCACTTCGGGCAATGGCGGTTGCGGCAGGAGTTGTAGGCGATCCGCAGGTGGTCGCAGTCCTCGCAGCGCTCGACGTGGCCGCCGAGCTCGGCCGTCCGGCAGGCCTCGATCGCCGACATCACCTTGAGCTGGCCAAGGCTCAGATGGCCGGCCTGGGCGCGGCGGAAGGCCGGCCCATGGGCGCGGAAGATGTCGGCGACGTCCAGAGCCGGGCGCACCGGCCCGGCCGCGCGCTCAGGCCGGCGGCGGTCTGAGCTTCAGCAGATCCAGCGGACTGTCGATCCCGTCCAGGGTCTTGGCGGCCACG
>JAMFTA010000082.1 GCA_026225565.1 Caulobacter sp.
CGACCCGCAGGGGGCAGTCGGGCATTGTTGCGAACGTTCATCCGGGTCCTGCGGGCTGTGAGGTTGGTGCTTCGCAACCCCACTCTCTCAACCCAGCCCCGGGTGAACAACCTTCATAGCTTCGACATTTAGACGATCCGTGGCGGCAGGCCGCCGTCACACCCGGCCCGCCGGCCTCCCCTGAACAGGACGGGGCTGAACGGTATCGGGCTGAATGGGATGGATCATCCGGCGCCGCCAAGGGGGGCGTGCCGGCGAGCCGGCGGAGGGCGTTCCCATCGGGGAGGTTTCCTGCGTCGGCGAACACCAAAACCGGATTTGGCCATGACGAGGCCCCATTCCCCTCTATGAAGCAGGGCATGGCCACACCCAGCACCCTCTTTCACACCGCGCTGACCAACCCGCTCAGCCCTAAGCTCCCCAACCAGATCTCCACCACGGTCACCGACACGCTGACCGGCAAGAAGATCGCCTTCGCCAAGCTCAGCGACATCGTCGGCGACTTTGCGGTCAACATCGCCATCGCCCTGCTGATCCTGACGGTGACCCTATGGCTGGCCACCTGGGCGTCGCGTCTGGCCAAGGGCGCCATCCGGCGTATTTCGCGTCTTCGCGAGGACGAAACCCTGCAGGGTTTCGTCGGCTCCCTCAGCCGCTATGGGGTGATCATGGTGGGGGTGATCGCCATCCTGCATCGCCTCGGGTTTGAGACCACCTCGATCATCACCGTCCTGGGCGCCGCCTCCCTGGCCATCGGCCTAGCTTTGCAGGGGGCCCTCTCCAACGTGGCTGCCGGAGTGATGATCCTGATGTTCCGGCCCTATCGGGTGGGGGACGTGGTGACCATGGCCGGTAAGCTCGGCACCGTGCGCCGGCTCGACCTCTTCAACACCGAGCTGTCCGACCCGGACGGGCTGAAGGTGGTGGTGCCCAACGGCAAGGGGTTCGGCGACGTCATCGTCAACTACACCGACATCCCGCGCCGCCGCATCCAGCTGCAGTTCGGCATCGACTATGGGGACTCCATCGATCAGGCCGTCGAGGTGGTGCTGGGCGTGGCCCGAGCCGATCCGTGCATCATGGACGATCCTGCACCCTGGTGCATGGTCACCGAGCTCGCCGCCAGCCAGGTGACCATAGAGCTGCGCGCCTGGACGAGCCTCGCCGACTATTGGACCACCCGCTACGACTTGCTGCGCCAGGTGAAGCTGGCCTTCGACGCCGCCGGCATCACCATCCCCTATCCGACCCAGGCCAGCATCGCTAAGGCCCCCGCGCCCGCACCAGCGCCCGCCCTCGCGCCAGATCATGGGCCCGCGGCGTCGGCCGATCCCCACGCTCCGCCCGGCGCGGCGCCTCCCGCAAAGCCAGCCGGCGCGTGAGACCTTTAAGGATTTATTGACCGCGCCGTGGCGGGGTGGGGACCATGTGGCCCCGCGCACCCCTGGTCTGTTGTCTACTGATCGCCCTCGCCGGCGGCGGCCCTGCCCATGCCGCTGACGCCAGCGTCCGGCCAAGACATTCCTTTGCGCCAACGCCGACGGCGGTGGATGCAGGCCTTCGCTGCCCACTGGCCGCGCCCGTCGCCGCGCCGCTGGCGGCGCCTTCTTCGACTGGCCTCGCCTTGCCGCCGCCGGGCGCAGCCTTCCCGATGCTTAGCGCCGCAGGACTGTCCACGCCGCCCCTGATCCCACCGCTGCGCGACGGCGGCGATCCCGCGCCCATATGTCGCGCCGCCTGCGCCAAAGTCAGAATCAGCTGTGTCTCCAACGACGACCTGGGCTGCGACGCCCCCTGGGCCCAGTGCGTGGCGGCCTGCTCGGACCGAGCCGCAACTGACGCGAGAGGAAAAAGCTGACAAAACTCAGAATCGGCGTATTCTACTTTTGCTAAAAAAAATAAAAATCGCCAGGGAGGCGACCATGAAATGGATGCTTGCGGGAGCCGTGCTTGCGGTTTCCATGTCTGCCTTCGGCGGTGCGGCGACGGCGGCTTCGATGTGCGCCAGCGACTGCAACCGAACCTTCAACCAATGCAATCTTTCCAACGGCGCCAATGGGCAGCAAGTCTGTATGCCCGGTTGGATGCAGTGCAAGAAGGCGTGCAACGGAACCGCGGCGCCCACCCGGGTGTCCAACGTCACCCCTAAGCCCAAGCACTAACAGCGGCTACGCCGATACGGGTTTTTCGCGTATCGGCGGCCTTAGAGGGTGACTGTCTCTGATTGAATCGGGATTCCTCTTTTGGGCGGATCATGATTCAAGATGCAGGCTGGGCAGGAGGCCAGCTTGCATGGCGCGTCCCTATTCCAAGGATTTGCGGGATC
>JAMFTA010000002.1 GCA_026225565.1 Caulobacter sp.
CCATTGGAACTGCGGTTTCAGATGAGCGCCCATTCTCGCCCATCACCGTCATCCTAGGCCTTGTGCCTAGGACCCATATCCGCAACGCCGTCACGATAGCGCCCAACGCCCATCCTTGCTTGGAGAGGGCGGCGCGTATGGGTCCTAGGCACAAGGCCTAGGATGACGTGCAGGGGGATGACGGCGCCGGGGGCATGACGCGCGTGGTGATTTACGACGCAGCGCCCTCCCGACCGTAGGCCGCCGTCTGCGCGCTTTGCATGAGGCGGGCGGAGTGAGTGAACTGATCAATATGCGCGATCTGCAAGGATGAAGTGAGAGACCTGAGAGACCGATCTGAGAGACAATAGCGAGCGATTTTACAAACGATGCAAACGCCCTAGTAGAGCCCCTTCAGGTCGTCCGGCGCCTTCTTCGGCTGGGGCGGCGGGGGCGGCAGGATGGCCTTCGCGCCGGCGTCGGCGGGCAGGTCGTCGTAGGGGACCGGCCCGGCGGGCTTGGGCGCCTGGGGCTGCGGCTCGGTGCCCGGTTTGAAGGCTTCCCGGTGGCCCCGGATATCGACGAACTTCACGGCCTGAGGCGCCTTGAAGTCCACCGACGGCGTGCCTTTCAGAGCTTCGCGCATGAAGTCGATGAACACCGGCACCGCCGCCTGGGCGCCGGTCTCGCCCTCGCCCAGGGAGCGGTTGTCGTCAAAGCCGATGAAGACGCCGGCCACCAGATTGGGCGAATAGCCGACGAACCAGGCGGAGCGATAGTCGTTGGTGGTGCCCGTCTTGCCCGCCAGGGGACGGCCCAGGACGGAGACCGCCGAACCCGTGCCGCTCTGAACAACCCCTTGTAGCATAAGGGTTATCTGGTAGGCGGTGATCGGGTCCATCACCTGGGTTCCGGCCGGCGCAATACGGGGCGACTCCTCCCCGAGGAAGGGATCGCCGCAGTGGGGGCAGTCGCGCTTGTCCGCCTTCAGGATGGTGGCGCCGGAGCGGTCCTGCACCTCCTCGATCAGGTGCGGCTCGATGCGCAGGCCCCCGTTGGGGAAGGCGGAATAGGCGCCCACCAGTTTGAAGGGGGTTGTCTCCCCGGCGCCGATGGCCATGGAGAGCTCGGGCGGCATGGACGAGACCACGCCATATTTGACCGCATTGGCGGCGATCTTCTTCATGCCCACCTTCAGGGCGATGTGCAGGGTCATCAGGTTCAGGGAATGAACCAGCCCCTGGCGCATCGGGCCGGGGCCGAAGGTCTCGTGATTATAGTTCTCCGGCTCGTAGAGCTGGCCGTTGCCGCCGGTCAGCGAGATCGGCGCATCCGACACCACCGAGGCGGGGGTGAAGCCGTTCTCCAGCGCCGTCGCATAGACGAACGGCTTAAAGGACGAGCCCGGCTGACGTTGGGCCTGGGTGGCGCGATTGAAGTTGGAGAGGGAGAAGGAATAGCCGCCGA
Organism: Caulobacter sp.; assembly: GCA_026225565.1. GTDB lineage: Bacteria > Pseudomonadota > Alphaproteobacteria > Caulobacterales > Caulobacteraceae > CAIOYC01. The sequence goes on from JAMFTA010000002.1 coordinate 1,447, forward strand.
CCATGGCCAGCACCCGTCCCGAATGGGGCTCAAGGGCGACGATAGCGCCGTTCACGGCTGGGACCTGGCGCAGGTTATAGAGCTTGCCCCCCTCCTCCGGCTCGACGAAGACCAGGTCGCCCACGTTCAGTCCCTTGCCGGCCTTGGCCCAGGCCACGTCCTTGGGATCGAGCTCGCCGGCGCCGCCTGAGGGCAGAACCACATGCACGCTCCCCGCGACCCGATCGACCGCCGCTGCACGCCAAGAGCGACGCTCGGCGGGAGTGGACTTGGAGCTGGCCAGCTTCTCCCACCCCGGCTGCAAATCCGCATGGCCCCAGGCGCCCCGCCAACCGTGACGACGGTCATAGCTCTCAAGGCCCTTCATCAGGGCGACCCGGGCGGCGGTCTGCAGCTTGGAATCCAGGGTGGTGCGGATATAGAGCCCGCCATTGTCGGCCTTGGCGCCCAAGGTGCCAGCGGCGCGCAGGCGCGTCTCCTCCAGGAAATAGTCCGCGTCGCGGTAGTGGGCGCGTTCAGGCGTGGTCTGGACTGTCAGGTCCTCGCGCATGGCCGCTTCCGCCTGGGGGCGCGTCACCGCCCCCATCACCAGCATCTCGTTGATGATCCAGTTGCGCCGGCCGATGGCGGCGGTGCGGTGCCGTATGGGGTGATAATTGTCCGGCCCCTTGGGCAGGGCCGCCAGATAGGCCATCTGCGCCAGGGTCAGCTCGTTCAAGGGCTTGCCGAAATAGTTGAACGCCGCCGCCGCCACGCCGTAGGAGCGGTAACCCAGCCAGATTTCATTCAGATAGAGCTCAAGGATGCGCTCCTTGGGCAGGGTCTGCTCTAGCCGCCGGGCCAGGATGGCCTCCTTGATCTTTCGACCGAAGGTCTGATCGTTGGAGAGGAGGACGTTCTTGGCCACCTGTTGGGTGATGGTCGAGCCGCCCTGCAGCTTGCGCCCCTTGGCTAGGTTCAACACATCCTTGGTCATGGCGCGGCCGAGGCCGGAGACGTCGATGCCGCCGTGCTCGAAGAACTTGCGATCCTCCGCCGCCAGAAAGGCCTTCACCTGCAATGGCGGGATCTGATCGTAGGGCACGAAGATGCGCCGCTCCTTGCCGAACTCGCCGATCAGGGTGCCGTCCCAGGCGTAGACGCGGGTTGACGTGGGCGGCCGGTATTCAGCCAGCTGAGAGGCGTCAGGGAGGTCGTGGAACAGCCATGCCGCGTAGATAGCCAGGGCGAACCCCGCCACAGCGATCAGGCTGAGCGTCGCGACGCCGGCGATCGCTAACCAGCGGCCAGCGGTTTGGACAGGAAGGCTCTTCATCGCGGGAGAGCAATGACGCGGCTGCCCGTGGCGTCAAGCCGCTTCATCGTTGTTTAAGCTAATGCCGAAGGCGGCCGATCACCGCATCGCGTAGCGCGCTTCCTGAGTAAAATAGACATCGATGGCGTCGCCCACGGCGTCCATAACCTTGGCGCGATGGTCGGGGTCGGCCATGGCGCGTTCGTCCTCCGGATTGGTGATGAAGCCCATTTCCAACAGCACCGACGGCACGTCCGGCGCCAACAGCACCATCAGGTTGGCGTCGCGATGGCTTCGGCGCAGCAAGGCTGTGGCGCCGGAAATGCGATCGAGCAGCAATTCCGCGAAGGTGGAGGATCGGTTGACGTTCTGGCGCTGGGTCAGGTCCAACAAGATCCGCTTGGTGGCCGAATCCTCGCCCGGCAGGGCGACGTTCATGAACCAGTCCGAGTGGCCGAACACCCCCTTGGCGGTACGGTCGGCGCCGCGCTCCGACAACGTGTAAACCGAGGCGCCCCGGGTCGCGTCACCCTGTATGCCGATGGAATCGGCGTGCAGCGAGATGAAGAGGTCGGCATTGGCGCGACGAGCGATCTGCACCCGGGTGGCCAGGGGGATGAAGGCATCGGTATCCCGGGTCAGCACCACCTGGTAATGGCCGCTACGCTCCAGCCGGTCGCGCAGGGCGTGGGCCGCCGCAAGTGTGTCGTCCTTTTCCTTGGTGTCTGAGCCGAGAGCGCCGGAGTCCTTGCCGCCGTGGCCGGCGTCGATAACGATCACTTTCTTGGATATGGGCGGTAGGGGCAGCGGCGCATCGCTGACCAGGGCCGCTTTTTCAGGCGCAACGCCGGCGATAGCGGGGGCGGCCTTGCCGCTGCTGGTCACGTCCACCACATAACGATAGACGTTCAGGCCATCGCCGGGCGGAAGCAGGAAGCGACGGGCAACCACGGCGTCGCTGCGAAGCTCCAGTCTGATCCGCGCGGCGCCGGCTGTCTCGTCCACGGCCCAGCTCTTGACCAGACCGTCGCCCTGACCCGCCATTTCGCCGGCGATATCGACATGAGGCAGGGCCACCACCACATGTCGGGTTGGGCTCTCGGCGGACAAAAGACGGCCCGATGCCGTCTTGTCGAGTTCGATGACAACGCGCGTCTGATGGCTATCGCCGCCCAGTCGCACCTTCAAAAGATTGGCGCCCGCCTCGCCTCCCGCCGCGGCCGCGCCGGCCGTCGCCACGCAAAGAAATGCGGCGACCGCCAAGGCGATACGAAAGGCGGGGCGACGCAGGATGGTCAAGGAAGGCAAATCCGCACGCTCATGTCCGGCTACTGAAGAAACTGGGCGAATTGCATAACTATCGCCCTTCTATATCGCCAAACTCTTAACCACGAATAAAAGGTCGCGGCGCTGGAGCCGTCGGCGCGCCGATCGCTTTGGGGTCCGGCGCGAAGGTCGCAACGCCTTTCGACTCTTTCGCCGTCGTCGTCCTTTCCTTTCGCACCGCAATGTTGCAGACTCCCCCCGCGCGACAAGAAAGGTCCGATCGTTCGATTGCGAACTGGACCCAGCATCGCGCATCGCGCCGAGCCGCTCTGCGGTACGGCGCCGCTTTTTAAATCGCGCCGTCTGGATGTCCGGGCCGCGCGCAGGACCTGAACCATGGGCCGCGTCGCCTTCACCATAAATCGTCGAGAGAAAGCGCGGCTCCTGCCGCGCCACGACGCATTGCGGCGGCCGCGCGGTCATCATCGGCCCCCGAGCTTAGAGCTCGGCGCGCGCCGTGGAGAAATTGATGACCAAAAGAATGTTGATCGACGCCGCCCACGCGGAAGAAACCCGCGTCGTGGTGGTGGATGGGACACGAATTGAAGAACTAGATTTCGAGAGCCAGTCTAGGAAGCAGCTTCGAGGCAATATCTATCTGGCCAAGGTGACGCGGGTCGAACCGTCGTTGCAGGC
>JAMFTA010000011.1 GCA_026225565.1 Caulobacter sp.
CGTCGCAAACAATGGTGCCGGTGTCGGGAGCGGCTTGCCCCGGTTCAACAAAGCTCGATAGCACGCGCACGGTGACGCGCTGGCTCATGGCCAGCTCGACCGAGCGGGTCTGCAGCACCTTGGCGCCGAGCGAGGCCATCTCCAGCATCTCCTCATAGGAGATCTTGGCCAGACGCCGGGCGCGGCGCTCGATCCTCGGATCGGTGGTATTGACCCCATCCACGTCGGTGTAGATGTCGCAGCGGATGGCTTTCAGCGCCGCCGCGATGGCTACGGCCGAGGTGTCCGAGCCGCCGCGACCCAGGGTGGTGATGCGCCCGTCCTTGGTCACGCCCTGAAAGCCGGCGATGACGGCGATCTCGCCGCCGTCGATGGCGGCCCCGAGCGCATCGGCGGGGATGTCTTCGATGCGCGCGCGGCCGTGAGCGTCGTCGGTGAGGATGGGGACCTGCCAGCCGAGCCAGGAGCGGGCGCTGAGGCCCTGGGCGCGGAGCGTCAGGGCCAGCAATCCGGCGGTCACCTGTTCGCCCGAGGCGACGACGATGTCGTATTCCTCGTCGGAAAGCGTGTTGTTATGAGCGCTGGCGCCGGCGGCGTCGGTCCAGGCGACCAGCTCATTGGTCTTGCCGGCCATGGCCGAGACCACCACGGCGATCTCGTGGCCCTTGGCCGCCTCGGCCGCCACCAGCCGCGCCACCCGGGCGATCCGCTCCGGATCGGCGACCGAGGTGCCGCCAAATTTCATCACCAGACGGGCCAAGCGGGGCTCCTAAAGGGTTTGATCTTGCCGAAAGGGCGAAAACAACCGCCCCCGACGCAAGGGCCGTCCTTCTAGCGGGCGATGCGCCGCGCTGCAATGCGGGAGTGGATAGGCCGGTGAGTGCAAGGCTTATCGAGCTGGCGTATTGGCCGCCGCAATCTCAGCCGTTCGAACTTCCCATGACCGGGGCGATCGCAGCCAGGCGCCGCGGAGATCCTTTCCATCTGAAGGCGTCCGCACCCTAGTTGCTGCATAGCTTGGACGGCAGGGAATCGCGTCTCGATGACCGATTGGTCGGCTTAGCGATGCAAGCCCTTTGGTTTCCACGGCGCCATGGATTGAAATACTTCGTCGTTCAGAATGAAGCGGTGAAATAGAGCGGCCAGAACGTGGACGCAGATCAGGCCGAGCAGCGTCCAGGCCGTTATCTCATGGATTTGGCTGAACAGATGCACCAGCCCCTTGTCCCTTTCCATCACCTGGGGAACCGCCAAGGAAAAGAGGTGGAAGGGGCGACCTCTGGCGAAGCTCTGCGCTAGGCCTGTCAGAGGTTGCGTCAGCATCAGCGCATAGAGCGCATACTCGCTAAGCGTCGCAATTTTCTGCTGCAGCTTGGGCATCGTCTCCGGAAACGGTGGCAGATAAGCCAGGGTTAGTCGCCAGCCCAGCCTGCAGAGGGCGACGATCCAGGTGGTTACGCCCAAGGAGCGATGGATGGTCAACAGAAGGTCGGCTTGATCGCCGTTGGCCGCGAGCCCTATGCTCAACGCGCTGGCGAACAAGGCGACAATCAATACAACGGTCGTCCAATGCATCCAGATTACGACCGCGCCGAAGCGGCGTGGCCGCGCCTTTGGGCGCTCGGCGGCGTGCATTTGATCGAGGTCTGTGTCGGTCATGGCGAGTTCCCCACGCCGGCGACCGCCGATCGGGCGGCGGGTGCGCAGTGCGTGTGCAGCTAAAGACCGGCGCCGACAGAAAATATTCCCGGATCGGCTTGTCTTATTCTTCACGCCTGCTGACCGCTCGCCATCTTGCTCCAACGCCCCGAACCGTTCACCAAGGCGGCATGAGCGACACCGCCCCAGGTCCAAGCGTCGATCCCGCCGATGTGGCGCGCTTCTCCGCTGTGGCCGCGGAGTGGTGGGACCCGAAGGGCAAGTTCGCGCCGCTGCATAAGTTCAATCCCATCCGCCTCAGCTTCATTCGTGAAGAGGCGCTGCGGCAGTTCGGGCGGGACTTCGCCGCCCCTCGCCCGTTCGAGGGGCTGCGCCTGCTCGACATCGGCTGTGGCGGGGGGCTGTTGTCCGAGCCGATGAGCCGGTTGGGATTTGAGGTGACGGGAGTGGACGCCTCCGCCAAAAACATCGGTGTCGCCTCGGCCCACGCAGACAGCCTCGGCCTCGATATCGACTACCGCTGTTCCACTGCCGAGGCTCTGCTGGAGGCCGGCGCGGCGCAATTCGACGTGATCCTCAACATGGAGGTGATCGAGCACGTGGCCGATCCCCGCGCCTTCCTGATCGACTGCACGCGCCTCTTGAAGCCCGGCGGGCTGATGATCGTCGCCACCCTGAACCGCACCTTCAAGGCGCTCGCGTTCGCAAAAATCGGCGCGGAGTATGTGCTCGGCTGGTTGCCTCACGGGGCCCACGATTGGACCAAGTTCCTGAAGCCCCAGCAGATCCGTGGCTTCCTAGAGGGCGAGCCGGTGGCGGTGGAGGGGCCGTTCGGCGTCGCTTACGATCCCCTGGCCAACCGCTGGTCCCAGTCCAGCGACGTCAGCATCAACTATATGATGACGGTCGTTCGGCCGGGGTGACCGCGCCGCCGCCCTAAGCTGTCCGCCTCATGCTGAAAATGGGCACCGTCGGGTCGAGCCACTGGCCCTTCATGTCTGGAAAGGCCGACTTCCCGGGGGTGGGCAGGGCCAGGATCGCGCGCACCACGCTCATGCCTTCCACCACCTGACCGAAGGCCGCATAGCCGAGGTTGTCGCCAGGGGCGCCGGGATGGGCGTCCAGATAGGGCTCTGGGCTCGCGCAAATGAAGAAGTCAGCGGTGGCGGTGCCAGGGGCGTAGCGGCCGAGCGAGATGATTCCGGTCCTGTGCTTGATGCCGGTCTTCTGGGTGCTTTCGTGGGCGACCGGCGGATAGCGATGCGTCTTCAGCGACGGTCCGCCGACGATGGTGCCCTCCTTGGGCGCGCCGGGAGTTCGCGAGGCCCGGTAGAAGAAGCCGCCGTCGTAGAGGTTCGTATCCACGTAGTGCAGGAAGTTGGACGAGGTGATTGGAGCCCGCCCAGCCTCCAACTCCACCACCATCACTCCATGATTGGTCTTGATCGCCACTTTCGGATTGGCGACGGCGGCCAAGGCGCCTGTCCCGCTAGCCGCCAGAAGTCCGGCGCCCGCCAGGACGCTCCGCCGCCCGATCGCTCCGCCGTTCATCGCCCATTCCCCTGCTTTTGTGGCTGCAGGCCCAGGCTTAACGTCTCACATTACGGCGCGTCGAGATCATGAACGCCTTTTAGGTCTAGATTTTGGGACGCAGGTCAGGCCGCGACAAAGGCCTCTTCCGCCAGCCAGCGCACGAAACGATTGTCATCGTTCACTAGGATCACCTTCGGCTCGATCGGCTTGTCGGTCATTTCAAAGCCCATGACGATGATCTGCTCGTCCTTGCCGATCAGGTGCGCCGCCGCTCCGTTGACGCACATGGCGCCCGAGCCGCGGGGGCCGGCGATCACATAGGTTTCAAGCCGGGCGCCCGAGGTGTTGGACACAACCATCACCCGCTCGCCGGGCCACAGCCCCACCATGTCCACCAGATCCTCGTCGATGGTGATCGAGCCTACATAGGCAAGGTTGGCCTCGGTCACCCGGGCGTTGTGAATCTTGGATCGCATCACAGACCGCATCGCACTCTCCTCTGGCGCACCCTTGGCGGCGCGCCCTAGACCAAGCCGTCGGCGCGCTCCATACAACCACAGCCGCCGTCCCGCCAGCGGCCAAAACCCAGCCTGGCGCTTGTATATGGGCGTTCGAAGGCCTAGCTGCACCCCGCCGACCGGCTCCCATTAGCAGAAAAAGGTTTACGATGCGCACCAGTATCCAGGCCATTCAGGCGATGAAGGCGGCCAAGGCCCCGATCGCCCTGCTCACCGCCTATGATTTCACCTCGGCCCAGATTGCCGATCGGGCGGGCGTGCCCGTGCTGCTCGTGGGGGATTCCCTGGGCATGGTGGTGCTGGGTCATGACACCACCCTCCCGGTGACCCTGGACGACATGGTGCGTCATGCGGGCGCCGTGGCGCGCGGCTCCGCATCCGCCCTGGTGATCGGCGACCTGCCCTTTCTCACCTACGCCAGCGAGGCTGACGCGGTGTTCGCTGCCCGTCGCATGATGCAGGAGGCGGGGGTGCAGGCGGTGAAGCTGGAAGGCGGGGCGGCCATCGTCCCCATCGTCAAGCGGCTGGTGGAGCTGGGCGTGCCAGTGATGGGGCACCTGGGCTACACCCCGCAATCGACCATGCAGATCGGCATAAGGGTGCAAGCCAAGGACGATGCGGGCGCCCAAACCCTGATCGACGATGCCCTGGCGCTGGAAGCCGCCGGCGCCTTTGGGATCGTATTGGAGCTGATCCCCCACGCCCTGGCCGCCGAGGTCACGGCGCGCCTGACCATCCCCACCATCGGCATCGGTGCGGGCCCCGACTGCGACGGCCAGGTGCAGGTCTGGCACGATATCCTGGGCCTCTACGGCGACAAGCCCCCCCGCCATGCCAAGCGCTTTGCCGAAATCGGTCAACAAATTGAAAATGCGTTGAAATCCTACCTGGAAGAGGTGGGAGCGAAAAGCTTTCCGCCCGCCAAACGCTGAACATGCAGGTTCTGAAAACCAAGGCCGCTTTCCGCGCCGCCCGCGCCGGCTTCGGCGATCTGGGTTTCGCTCCCACCATGGGCTTTTTGCACGAAGGCCACCTCAGCCTGATGCGGCGAGCCAAGACGGAGAACGGTGCGGCGGCGGCGAGCATCTTCGTCAACCCGACCCAGTTCGCCCCGGGCGCCGACTTCGACCGCTATCCCCGCGCCCTGGAGCGGGACCTCGCTATGCTGGAGGGCGCGGGCATCGATCTGGTGTTCACCCCCGACGCGGCCGAGATGTACCCCGACGGTTTCGACGCCAGCATCCACATCGGCGGAGTCTCCGAGGGGCTGGAGGGCGCCGCCCGCCCCAGCCATTTCGACGGCGTGGCCACGGTGGTGAGCAAGCTCTTCAATATCGTCCAGCCCACCCGCGCCTATTTCGGCCAGAAGGACGCCCAGCAGGCGGCGGTGATTAACAAGCTCGTGCGCGACCTGGACATTCCGGTGCAAATTGTCATCGCCGATACGGTGCGCGAGGCCGACGGCCTGGCCATGTCCAGCCGCAACAGCTACCTCGACCCCGCCCATCGCCAGGCCGCGTCCGTACTCTACCGCGCCATAACCGCCGCCAAGGCGCTGTTTGAGGCCGGCGAGCGGGATGCGGCGATTTTGCGCGCCGCCGCCCTGCGAATCCTCGCCAGCGAGCCCCTGGCGCAGACGGACTATGTCAGCATCGCCGATCCGCACACGCTGCGGGAACTTGACGCCGTGGGGCCCCAGGGCGCGCTGATCTCATTGGCGGTGCAGATCGGACCGGCGCGCTTGATCGACAACTTGCTGGTTGGTTAGGCCCGGCGTTTCGGCGATTGCGCGGCGCGCGCCGTACACGTCGCCCTTTAGCTCGACCGCGCATCTCGCTATATGCGGCGGATGGCGTTTCTCCCAAAATCCCGCAAGGCGCGGCGCAGGCTGATGGTGTTGGGGGCGGCGGCGCCGATCCTGGCCCTGGCCGCCGGCCTGTCGCTCTACGCCATGGGTGATGCGGCAGTGTTTTTCTATAGCCCCAAGATGGCCGCCGATAAGCATGTGCCGGCCGGGCGCACGGTGCGCTTGGGCGGGCTGGTCGCCCCCGGCAGCGTGGTCAAGCTACCGGACGGCACGGTGAAGTTCGCCGTCACCGACCGGGTGGACACCGACCAGGTGGTGTTCAAGGGCGACCTGCCCGACCTGTTCCGCGAAGGCCAGGGCGTGGTCAGCGAAGGCGCGTTCGACACAAACGGCGTCTTCGTCGCCCGCGAGGTGCTGGCTAAGCACGACGAACGCTACATGCCCAAGGAATTGGCCGACGCCCTGAAGAAGACTGGCGAGTGGCGCGGCGACGGCGCCGGGCCTGTGAACTATTCTAAGGCGTTGCGGTGACCGACGAACTGGGCGCCTTCGCGCTGATCCTCGCCCTGGTGCTCTCCGTGGTGCAGGCCGGCGCGTCGGGGCTCGCCCGTCTTCGCCATGACGCGACTCTGCGCGGGGCGGGGGAGGGGGCGGCGTTCGGCGCCTTCATGGCCATCGCGGTGGCCTTCTTCGCCCTGATGCACGCCTTCGTCACCTCCGACTTCTCGGTGATGAACGTCGCCGCCAACTCCCACACCGAAAAGCCGCTGCTCTATAAGGTCGCCGCCGTCTGGGGCAGCCATGAGGGCTCGATGCTGCTCTGGTGCCTGGCCCTGACCGGCTTTGGCGGGGCGGTGGCCTTGTTCGGCCGGGGCCTGCCCAGCGGCCTGAAGGCGCTGGTGGTGATGACCCAGGGGATGCTGGGGATGCTGTTCATCGGCTACACGGCGCTCGCCTCCAACCCCTTCGTGCGGGCGATGACGCCGCCAGTGGAAGGCGCCTCGCTCAATCCCATCCTGCAAGACCCCTTCCTGGCCATCCACCCGCCGTTTCTCTATTCCGGCTACGTCGGTTTTTCGGTGGTCTTCTCCTTCGCCGTCGCCGCCCTGATCGAGGGCAAGGTGGACGCCGCCTGGGCCCGCTGGGTGCGCCCGTGGACGCTGGCGGCCTGGAGCTGCCTCACCGTCGGCATCACGCTGGGGTCCTTCTGGGCCTATTACGAGCTCGGCTGGGGCGGCTGGTGGTTCTGGGACCCGGTGGAGAACGCCAGCTTCATGCCCTGGCTGATCGGCACGGCTCTGCTGCACTCGGCCATCGTGACGGAGAAGCGCGGCGCTCTGGCCGGTTGGACGGTGTTTTTAGCGCTCGCCGCCTTCACCTTCTCCATGCTCGGCGCCTTCCTGGTGCGCTCGGGCGTCTTGACCAGCGTCCACGCCTTCGCCGTCGATCCCAAGCGGGGGATTTTGCTCTTGGGCATATTGGCCTTCGCGGCGGGCGGGGCCTTCTCCCTCTTCGCCTGGCGCGCCCCGGCCTTGAAGGGGGAGGGGGGGCTCTTCGCCCCGGTTAGCCGTGAGGGCTCCCTGGTTTTGAACAACCTGTTCCTGGCGGCCGCCACCCTGACGGTGCTCTTGGGCACCCTCTATCCCCTGATCCGCCAGGCCCTGACCGGCGAGGCCATCAGCGTCGGCTCTCCCTATTTCGCCCTGACCTTTGCGCCCTTGATGGCCGCCTGCCTGCTGATCCTGCCCGCCGGACCCTTGCTGGCCTGGAAACGGGGAGATGCGCTGGGCGCCCTGCAGCGCCTGTGGGGCGCGGCGGCCCTGGCCCTCATCGCCGCCCTGATCGGCTATTTCCTGCTGCAGCCGCAGAAGATCTTCGTCGCCACCGGCTTGGCCTTGGGCGTCTGGCTGATCGCCGGCAGCGCGCTGGAGCTGGTGACCCGGGTGAAGGCCGGTTCAGCGCCCGTGAGCGAGAGCCTTCGACGCCTCGGCGCCCTGCCGCGCGGCCAATGGGGGATGACGCTCGCGCACATGGGCCTTGGCGTCTTCGTCTTGGGCGCCGCCTTCGAGACCTCCGGCCGCATCGACGCCGCCGAGGCCCTCAGCATCGGCCAGAGCCTGAAGGTCGGCGCCTATGTGCTGACCCTGAAGGGCGTCGCCCCCAACGAGGGCCCCAACTACTCCGCCGAGCGGGCGACCCTATCCGTCACCGGTCCCCACGGCGCGGCGGCGGACGTGACGCCCGAACGCCGCTTCTACCCCGCCAACCGCCAGACCACATCGCAAGTGGCCATCGAGCGCCATGGCGCCAGCGACCTCTATGTGGTGGTCGGCGACCGGCGCGACGGCGCCAAACCCGCTTGGCTGATCCGCGCCTACTGGAACCCCTGGGCGCGGTTGATCTTCGGCGGACCGATCCTGATGGCGCTCGGGGGGCTGATCTCCCTCTCCGATCGTCGCCTGCGGCTGGCGGCGGGAGCCAAGCGGCGCGCCCTGCCGCAAGTGCTGCCGGAGGCCGTCGGGTGAGGGCCGCCGCCAAGGTCGCCGTCGCGCCATTCGTCGCCGTCCTCCTCATGGCCGCCGCCTCCAACGATCCCGCTGACCGGCTGCCCAATCCGTTGCAAGAAACCCGCGCCCGAGCCCTGTTTCGCGATATCCGGTGCCTGGTCTGTCAGAACCAGTCCATCGACGAGTCCGACGCGGATCTGGCCGAGGATCTGCGCAAGATCGTGCGCGGCCAGGTGGCGGCGGGGCGATCGAACGACCAGATCAAGCGCTATCTGGTGGATCGCTATGGCGAGTTCGTGCTGGAGCGGCCGGCCTTCTCCGTCGGCAACGCCGTGCTCTGGGGCGCGCCCTTCGCCGTCGTGCTGGCGGGGGGAGCTGTGATACTGGCGCGCCGTCGCCGGGCCCTGCCGTCAGAGGCGCCGCTCAGCGCCGAAGAACAGGCGCGGCTGGATGAGATTTCCTCTAAGCTGATATGACCCGTCGCCTCGGCCAAGGTTCCGCCGTGATCGCGCCTCACGAAAGACCCCGAGCGATGTGCTAAGGGGACCGAAAGCGACACCGTCGCGGGTGGCGAACCGAATGCGCCGCCAAGGATTGTTTTAGGGCGTGGACCTGGAGCGGATCATCCGCCCGGCCCCGGACCAGGGATTGAAGAGACAGATGGCCGATAGAAAGAAGGGCTTTTTCGCCGGGACCGTCCTGGGTCTGGGCGTAGCGGCGGCGGCGGCGGTCGGGGTTGGGGTGCAGTGGCCGTCGGCGATGGCCGCCGACGCCTCGCTGATCAAGGCCTCCACCGCGCCGATCTTCGCCCCTCCGCCAGGCGCGCCTCTGTCGTTCGCCGACATCTTCGAGCGGGTGGCCCCGGCCGTGGTCTCTATCGATGTGACCACCCACCTCAGCCAGCGCGAAATGCGCGAGATGAACCCCTTCCAGGGCCTGCCCCTGCCGTTCCAGGCCAACCCGCGCGGCCAGGGCGGGGATGACGACAACGGCGACGATTCTGACGCGACGCCCAAGAAGGGCGGCAAGGCCCCCAAGAAGCTCGGTCCCGAAGTGCAGGCGTCCGGCTCCGGCTTCTTCATCTCGCCAGACGGCTACCTCGTCACCAATAACCACGTGGTCGAGAACGCCGAGACCATCAAGGTGACCCTGAACGACAAGCGCGAGCTGACCGCTCGGGTGATCGGCCGCGACGAGGGCACTGACCTTGCCGTGCTGAAGGTGGATGGGACGAACTTCCCCTTCGTCAACTTCGAATCCAGCGCCAAGCCCCGGGTGGGCGATTGGGTGCTGGCCATCGGCAACCCCTTGGGCCTCGGCGGCACCGCCACGGCGGGCATCGTCTCCACCATCGCCCGCAATCTGAAGGACAGCTCGTCCCAGTTTGTCGACTACATCCAGATCGACGCGCCGATCAATCGCGGCAACTCCGGCGGACCGACCTTCGACATCTATGGCCGGGTGATCGGGGTGAACACCGCCATCTATTCTCCCAACGGCGGCTCCATCGGCATCGGCTTCGATATCCCCGCCGACGTGGTGGCCTCGATCACCAAGCAACTGATGTCCGGCGGCAAGATCACGCGCGGCTATCTGGGCGTCACCATCCAGAACGTCACCCCCGACATCGCTGAGAGTCTCGGTCTGAAGCCGGATCAAGGGGCTTTGGTCTCTGATGTCGTCCCCGGCGGTCCGGGCGACAAGGGCGGGGTGCATCCGGGCGATCTCGTTTTGGAGGTCAATGACCATGCGGTCACCTCCAACTCCGACCTCACCCGCCAGGTGGCCATGGCCCACGCCGGGGATGCGCTGCATCTCCTCGTGCTGCGCGACGGCAAGCGGGTCAATCTGGACGTGAAGTCCGGCACCCGCCCAGCCGAAAGCCAGCTGGTTCTCAACGGTGGCGACGACGACCAGGGCGATGACAATCCCGGCGCGCCCAGCCGCCCCCATGCGACGCGTCCCTCGGTTCTGGGCATGAGTCTTGGGCCGCTGGACGAGGGCGCGCGCCGCCGCTTCAACCTCGGGACGACCGTCCATGGGGTGGTGATCGAAAGCGTTACAGACGACTCGGACGCCGGCAAGACCGGCCTGCACGCTGGCGACGTGATCGCCCGCGCCGGCGACCGGGCGGCGGCGACGCCCGCCGACGTGCTGGCGGCTGTGGCCGACGCCAAGAAGGCGGGCCGCAAGGGCGTCTTCCTGCTGGTCACCCACGAAGGGCGCAACGTCGGCATCACCGTCAAGTTCGATAAGCCGTAGATCGCCGCTAGGCTAGGCCCTGGCTGGATTTCTCCAGTCAGGGGTGAGAGGGGGCTCCATGCGCATACTGATCATCGAGGACGATCTGGAGGCTGCCGACGCCATGTCGCGGGGCCTATTGGACGCAGGATTTGAGACACAGATCGCCGGCGACGGGGAAGCGGGACTGGAGGCGGCGCGTAAGGGCGGCTTCGATGTCCTGGTGGTCGATCGCATGATTCCCAAGATGGATGGGGTGAAGGTGGTGGAGGCGATCCGCCGGGACGGCGACCAGACGCCGGTGCTGTTCCTTTCGGCCCTGGGCGAGGTGGGCGACCGGGTAGCCGGGCTGAAGGCTGGAGGAGACGACTATCTGGTCAAGCCCTACGCCTTCGCCGAGCTGATCGCCCGGGTGGAGGCTCTGTCGCGCCGGCGGGAGACCGGATCGGTGTCCACCAGTCTGAAGGTCGGCGATCTGGAGATGGATCTGCTCGGCCGCTCCGTCCACAGGGCGGGACAGGAGATCGACCTGCAGCCGCGGGAATTCCAGCTCCTGGAATTCCTCATGCGCCACGCCGGCCAGTCGGTCACCCGCACCATGCTCTTGGAAAAGGTCTGGGAATACCATTTCGATCCCCAGACCAATGTCATCGACGTGCATATCTCGCGCCTGCGCGGCAAGATCGACAAGGGCTTTCCCCGCGCCATGCTACAAACCGTGCGCGGCGCCGGGTATCGGCTGGAGGCCTGATGATCGTGCGGCGCGTCGGGCTGCTGGCGGGAGCGCTGATGAGCATCCTCCTGGCCGGCTGCCAGACCATGGAGGACACCTCCCTGCACGTGGCCTTCGAGAAGGGGGCGCGGCGGGACGGATTTCGCCGGGTGGCGGTGATTACCGAGGATTATTATTACTGCTATCCCCTGACCCGGCAGGTGATCCGCGTGCCGCGCGGCTTTGAGACCGACTTCGCCTCGATTCCCATCTGGGTGTCGGCCGTGTTCAACCCCATCGGTGAGGACGCCGAGGCGGCGGTGGTGCACGATTGGCTCTACGCGGTGGGCGAGAAGGGGCAGCGCGAACAGGCGGACTCCATCTTCCTCTACGCCATGCAGCAGGCCCATGTGCCGCCCCTGCAGAGTAAGATGATGTACGAGGCGGTGCGGGCAGGCGGGGCCGGCGCCTACGGCGCGCCCAGTGAGTGGCGCTTCGTCGATCCGGAAACGGAGAAGCCTGTGCGCGCGCCGAAAAAGCCGTCCACGGCGGTGGTGGCCACCCTGCGCCAATGCGAAGATCTGAAGGGGGCCTTGCCCAAGCTGCGGCTGCTGGCTGACTTGCCGCGGATCGGTTAGCGTCGGCGACTACGCCGCCGCGTGCACCAGCTTGTCGATCAGGGTCTGGCCCGAGGCGACGGCGCCCTGGGTCTGGCCGTTGACATAGATGTCGAAGGCGGATGGATCGGCCACATCTGCGGTGAGGCCGGCGCCGAGCGGCGCGCGGTAGGCTTCTCCGGGGGCGAGTTGGCGGGCGAAATAGACTGCTCCGCCTGCGCCGCGCACGATCAGGGACGCAGCCTTCTTGGCCTGCAGGATCACGCCCGGCGTCTGGGCCGAAGCGCCATAGATGGCGCCCTTGGGGCTGAAGGTGGCGCTGACGGCGTAACCGCTGGCCGGCGTCGCCGCCGCGCCCGCCGGGGCGGCGCTGGCCGCCACCACCTTGGTCATTTCGCCGTTCTGGGAGCCGGCCATGTCCATTCCCGGGGTGACATAGGCCACCGGCATGGTCTGGTCCGCCGGCGGCGGGGTGGCGGAGCCGAGCGCGATCGGCCCTTGCGGTCCCTTAGGCCCGGCGTCTTCGGCCAAGTTCACCATCGGCACGGCCGGCTCGCCCGCCGTCAGGCTGCGCTGCACCACATTCCACAGCACCACCCCCGACACCAGAAGGGCAACGATGGCGAAGATCAGGGGATTGCGGCGGGTCTTTTCATGCTTGACCCCGATGGGGTTGCGCAGAGGCTCGGAAAAATCGGGGGTTTCTTTTTTGAAGCGGGCGGCGGCGGCGTCCCCGTCGATGCCCAGCTGCTTGGCGTAGGCGCGCACGTAGCCGATGGCGAAGGGGCGCGAGGGGAGGGCAGAAAGATCGGCTTCTTCAATGGCTTGCAAAAAGGTCTTGCTGATTCGGGTGACTTCGGCCAGCTCGGCGATGGAGAGGCCGCGGTGTTCGCGCACGGCGCGCAGATAGGCGCCGATCTGCTCGAAGTCCGTCGGTGAGGGACCGACGCGATCACCCAGCGGATCCACCAGCCGCAGGTTCATCACATAGCCCGTATCCAAAGGCGCCATGGGCGACGTCGTCCTAATACCGATGCTCAATGGCTCCGCTCGCCGTTCCGTCCGCCTGATGGAGTTCACCGCTGCCCTCATGATTAACAGCAAACGTGTGACGAAACAACGCGCTATAGTGCGACATTTAGTTTGCGCGCGAGGGTTTCGATCTCGTTTCGAACCGATCCCCCACCGCTCTTCAAAAGTCCGGCCACGCCCTTGCTGGCCGCCTCGCGATCGGTGGAGAGGATCATCCGCTTCACCGGCCCGATCCCCGCCGGCGGCATGGAGAGGCGTTCAAAGCCCAGTGCGATCAGGGCGAAGGCTTCCAAGGGCCGCCCGGCCAATTCTCCACACACGGATACTGGCGTGCCGCTCTCCTTGCAGGCGTCGCCGATGGCTTTCAGCGCCCGCAAGGCTGGCGGCGAGAGAGGATCGTACCGATCCGAGACCCGCGGATTGTCCCGATCGGCGGCGAACAGATACTGCATCAGGTCGTTGGTGCCGACCGATACGAAATCGGTCATCGGCAGGAGAGCGTCCAGGTGCCAGATCAAGGACGGCGCCTCGATCATCGCCCCCACGCGCAGGGGATCAGGCGCCGGGCGCCCCCGGCGCCGGGCCCAGGCCACTTCGTCGTCCACAAAGGCGCGGGCGCGGCGAAACTCCTCCACCGTGGCGACGAGGGGGAACATGACCCGAAGCTCACGGCCTGCGGCGGCGGCGATCAGGGCGCGCAACTGCAGCCGCAGCAGGGCGGGGCGGTCCAGCCCCATGCGGATGGCCCGCCAGCCCAGGGCCGGATTGTCCTCCCGGTCGGCCTGGATGTAGGGCAAGACCTTGTCGCCCCCGAGATCCAGGGTGCGGAACACCACCGACTTGCCGTCCGCCGCCTCCAGAACCTTGGCGTAGAGCTCTGTCTGCGCAGACAGACGGGGCATCTGCTCGGCCACCATGAACTGAAACTCGGTGCGGAACAGGCCGATGCCTTCGGCGCCGGTTTGCGGCAGGTTGTCCAGATCCACCGCCAGGCCGGCGTTCATCAAAAGCTTGATCTTGTCCCCGTCCCGGGTGATCGCGGGGGTGTCCTTCAGCTTGGCGAATTCGGCGTAGCGCTGCGCGCGAAGGTCGGCGCGGGCGCGAAAGCTTTCGATCATGTCGGCCCGGGGGCGCAGGAAGGCTTCCGCCTGCTCCCCATCGACGATCACCGGATCGCCCTCCGATATCCGGTCGCGCAGTCGCGCCAACCGCCCGACGCAGGGTATGCCCAGGGCCCGCGCCACGATGGAGGCGTGGCTGGCTTGCGAGCCTTCTTCCAGAAGCAGGCCCCGGAGCTTGGTGCGGTCGTACTCCAAAAGCTCGGCCGGGCCGAGGTTGCGAGCGATCAGGATAGCGTTTTCCGGCAAGATGCGCTTGCCCGGCGTCTCCCCCGCCAGCACCCGCAAGAGGCGGTCCGCCAGGTCTTCCAGATCGTGCAAGCGCTCGCGGATATAGGGGTCGCGGGCTTGCGAGAGGCGCGCCCTTTGTTCGGAGCGCACCCGCTCCACCGCCGCCTCGGCGGTTAAGCCTGAGCGCACAGCCTCCTCCAGCCCCCGGTTCCAGCCCCGGTCGGCGGCGAACATGCGATAGGTTTCCAAGACATCGCGCGGCACCCCCACCAGGCTGTGGCCGTCGAGCATTTCGTCGATCTGGCGGCGCAGGGCCTCCAGCGAAATCTGCAGGCGGATCTCTTCGGCGGCAGCGTCGTCGGTGAGCAGTTTTTCCGGAGCGGCCGGCGCCTCGTGCAACACCGCCACGCCAAAGGCCAGGCCCTCGGCGAAGCGCTGGCCCTTCAGCCGCTCGGGGCGATGGGGAGCCAACTCCACATCCTGCAGCTCGGTCAGGCCGACCAACTCGCCCGAGGCCACCATCTCGGCCAGCACCATGGAGATGGTCTGCAGGTCCTCGACCTCGTCGTCGCCATAGACCCGCGCGGTGCGGTTCTGCACCACCAGGGCGCCGATGGGCCGACCGCCGCGCAGCAGCGGCACGCCCAAAAAGGCGTGGAACGGATCTTCGCCGGTTTCCGGGCGGTAGGAGAATTTAGGGTGTAGCGGCGCGTCGGTGAGGTTCAGCGGGCGACCCAGGCGCACGATCTCCGACACCAGGCCCTCGCCCGACTTCATGCGGGTGACATGCACGGCGTCTGGCGACAGGCCCTCGGTGGCGAACAGCTCCATGTCGCCCGACGCCCGGAGCAGATAGATGGAACAGACCTCGGCGACCATGGACTGGGCGATGGTGCGCACCACCATGTCCAGGCGCGCCTGCGCGGGACCGCCGCCGGCCATGGCTTCGCGGATCTGCCGAAGCAGACTGCGCGGACCCCGCACCGCCAGCACCCGATCCGCCATCGCTCCTCCTCGCCCGATCTGGCGATATCGACCGCCATGTTTCGCCGGGCGCTAATTAGGCCGGTTCTCTCCCTTGCGTAAGGGCAAGCGGCATGATCGGCAAAACTTGTTTCAAGTAACTGAAAAACCTTGAGTTGTGCGGCTATGGGATATATTTTACCCGGGTCATATTGACCTTAAATTATTACCCGGATAATATCTGCATCAGGAGATGCAGATGACTCAATTGAATGACGCCGTTGCTTTTATCGGAACGCGGCGGATCGCCTTCGGCCCTCTGGTCGATGTGGCGGCGGCGGCCAAGACAGAGAGCGCGGGCGACGACGCGCCGCTGTTGATCTTCGACGCTGAGACCAGCCGCCCGATCGAGCTGGATCTGCGCGGCGCGCTCGATGACGTCCTCGCTCGGCTGGCCCTGCCGGACGCCGCAGACGTAGCCCGTGGGCGGGGGCGGCCCAAGCTCGGGGTGGTGGCGCGGGAGATCACCCTTCTGCCCCGGCATTGGGACTGGTTGGCGGCTCAGCGAGGCGGGGCCTCGGCGGCGATCCGGCGGCTGGTGGATGGAGCGCGGCAGACCGGCGGCGCCGCTAACGAGAGGAAGCTCGGCCAAGAGTCGCTTTATCGCTTCATCACCGCCATGGCGGGAGATGCGCCGGGCTATGAGGAAGCGACCCGCGCCCTCTTCGCCGGCGACGCGCCTCGCTTCGCCGCCCTCGTCCACGCTTGGCCCGCGGACGTGGCCGCCCACGCCCTGACCCTGGCCGGGGCGGCCTTTGGCCTTACGCGGACGCCCCTCGACGATCTGATTGCAGAGCCTCGGCGGGCGGCGGCGCAGCGGGCCTTGGCGGCGGCCTTTCCGGGCGAGGCGGTGCAGGCGGCTGAGCCCACGGCCTGGGGCGCGTCGGGCGCCGGGGTGTTCAAGTTGACCGTGGGCGGACGCGCCGCCATCCTGCGTCTGGACGGACCGCCCGATGGCCTGCGCGATCCGGCCCGGCAATACGCTTGCATCAGGATCGCCGCTGAGGTGGGGGCGGCGCCGGCGCTGCTCCATGCCGACGTGGGCGACCGGGTGTCGATCAGCGTCTTTATCGCCGCCGCCCTAGCCGATCCGCCGCTCACCCGCGCCGGCCAGATCGTAGCGGTGACTGAAACGCTGAGGCGGCTGCACGCCGCCCCGCTGTTTCCCCGGTTGATCAGCTATTTCGACGCCATGGATGGCCTGCTGGCCCAGTTCGCCGCCGCAGGCATCCTACCGGAAGGCGCGCTGGACGAGCCCCTGGCCCTCTACGCCCGCATCGCCGGCGTTTATCCGCGCGACCCCAATCTGGTCTCCAGCCACAACGACCTGAACCCCTCCAACGTCATCTTTCAGGGCGCGCGGGCATGGATCCTCGACTGGGAGTCCGCCTTCGCCGCCGACCGTTTCGTCGATCTGGCCGCCATCGCCAACTTTTTCGCCGCCGACGAGGATGAGGAAGCTCTGGTGCTCCGCGGCTATTTCGGCGGGGCGGTGGACGAGGCAGTGCAGGCGCGCCTGTTCTTGATGCAGCAGGTGAACCGGCTCTTTTACGCGGCGATGCTGCTCAGCGCCGCTGCCGCTGAGCGGCCTGGCCTGTCGGTGACAGCGGAGGAACTGGCTGCGCCCCGCTTCGCGGCGGTGCGCGGCGAGATGGCCACCCTGGCGACCTATGAGGGCCGCCGCCGTTTCGGCTGCGTCTTCCTGGGCGAGGCCCTGCACCAGATGCGCAGCGCGCGTTTCGAGGCGGCGCTGGCGCAGCTTTCCTAGGCCGCCGGAAACACCAGGGCGGTGCGCAGACCCGGTCCGCTTGGGCCTGCGTTGTCGCCCAGGCTGCCGGGGCCTTCGGACAGCTCGAGTCGGCCGCCGTGGGCCTCGGCCACCGCCGCCACCAGGGAGAGGCCAAGGCCGGCGCCGGGCTGGTTGCGGCTGCGCTCCAGGCGCACGAAGCGCTGGATCACCCGATCCCGGTCCTCTTCGGGCACGCCGGGGCCGGTGTCTGTGACGGAAAATTCTATCTCGCCGGAGGAGCGCCTGCGGGTGCGCAGCATCACCGCCCCGCCCTCCGGCGTATATTTCACCGCGTTGTCCAGAAGGTTGGCCAGGGCCTGGGCCATGAACTCCCGATTGCCCATCATGCTGAGCCCTTGGGTCAACTCGGCCTCGAAAGCCACGCTCTTGTCTTCGCACAAAGGCTCGTAGAGCTCGGCCACATCGGCGGCGAGGGCGGAGGGATCGAAGCGTTGCGGATCCGGCGCCTGCCCCGCCGCCTGCAGCCGCGAAATGGCCAGGACGGCGTTGAAGGTCTTCAGCACCTGGTCGGAATCCTCCAGCGCTTGGGCGAGGGCGGCGGTGGGGTCGGCGGCGCCGGCCTCCACCTCGATCAGGGCCGCCTCCAGCCGCGCCCGCTGACGGGTGAGAGGCGAGCGCAGATCGTGGGCGATGGCGTCGCCGGCGTGGCGGGTCGCGCCCATCAGCCGCTCCACCCGGTCCAGCATGGCGTTCAGCCCTTGGGCCAGCTCGTCATATTCGTCGCGCACGCCGCGCACGGCGGCCCGGGCGTTGAGGTCTCCCGCCGCTACGGCGTTGACCACCTGATTCAGCCCCATCATGCCGCGGGAAACATTGCGGCTGACCAGGGAGCCGAAGGCCAGCCCCAGAACCACCGCCAGCACCATGGCGCCCCAGATGGTGTGCACGATGCGCAGCACATAGAATTGCGCGTCGCCTGTGTCCGCCCCCACGAACAGCAAGTCCCCTGAGGGCAGGCGCCGCTGGCGGCCCCAGCCGTGATGGCGCATCACCGCCCCATCGGGGTCGGTCTGGGTGATGCGGAAAACGGTGCGCCCTTCGGACGCGGTCTTGGGCATGATCGGGGTCTTGGCCAGATTGCCGGTGACCGGCGTGCCGTCGGGCTTCATCAACAGGTAGAGAAACGGCTGGTCCCCGCTGGCCCGCTCGATCAGCTCCTGATTGAGGGCGTCAAGGCCGCCGCGTGCATAGACGGTCTGCAGGGAGACCATCTCCCGCGTCACCTCGTCATCCGCCCGCCGGGTCACCTCGCCCGCCGTCGCCACATAGATATAGGCCAGGAAGGCCGCCGCCGAGAGCAAGAACAGGGCCAGAAACGACAGGGTCAGGCGAAAGGTGGTGGTGCGAAAAAGCCGGGGGAGCTGCATGGATCAGACGATCCTCTGGGCGCACCGTCGCATCACGCCGCCGCCCGCCGTGCTTGCAGCCAACTGTCCAGGGCCTCTAACGCACGCAGGCTCATCAGCCGCTTCTTGGCCCGGCCGCGCTCCACAGGCTTCAGCTTCCTGCCTTCGCCGTCGTGCTTGGGGCCGTCGCCGAGGAGGGGCGGCAGGAGGCCGTAGTTGATGTTCATCGGCTGGAAGGAGCGGACCTTGCCCTCCGCCGGCTCCTGCTCGATATGGCCGCCGGTGACGTGGGCGATCAGGGCGCCGAGCGCCGTCTCCGCCGGCGGGGCGTCCAGCTGCGCGCCCAGCCGCTCGGCCGCCGCGAAGCGCCCGGCGAGCAAGCCCATGGCCGCCGATTCCACATAGCCCTCCACCCCGGTGATCTGGCCGGCGAAGCGCAGGCGCGGCTCGGCCTTCAGCCGCAGCTGGCTGTCCAAAAGCTTGGGGGAATTGAGAAAGGTGTTGCGGTGCAGGCCCCCAAGCCGGGCGAACTGGGCGCCCTCAAGCCCCGGAATGGTGCGGAACACCTCGCTCTGCGCGCCATGCTTCAGCTTGGTCTGAAAACCCACCAGATTGTAGAGGGTGCCCAGGGCGTTGTCCTGGCGCAGCTGCACGACGGCGTAGGGCTTGATCCCCGGCGTGTGCGGATTGGTCAGGCCCACAGGCTTCATCGGTCCCCAGCGCAGGGTTTCGCGGCCGCGCTCGGCCATCACCTCGATGGGCAAACAGCCGTCGAAATAGGGGGTGTCCTTCTCCCATTCCTTGAAGTCGCCCTTGGGGCCGTCGATCAGCGCCTGCACGAAGGCCTCATACTGGGCCTGGTCCATCGGGCAGTTGATGTAGGCGGCGGCGTCGCCGCCCGGGCCTTCCTTGTCGTAGCGGGATTGCCGCCAGGCTTTGCTCATGTCGATGGATTCGGCGTGGACGATGGGGGCGATGGCGTCGAAGAAGGCCAAGGCGCCTTCGCCGGTGCGTGCGAGGATGGCCGCCGAAAGTGCTGGAGAGGTGAGGGGGCCGGTGGCGATCACCACATTGTCCCAGCTGGACGGAGGCAGGGCGGTCAACTCCTCACGGACGATGGTGACCAGGGGGTGGGCCTCCAGCCGCGCCGTCACGCGCGCGGAAAAACCGTCGCGGTCCACGGCCAGAGCCCCGCCCGCCGGCACCTGGCTCTCGTCCCCCGCCGCCATGATGATGGAATTGCAGCGACGCAGCTCTGCGTGCAACAGACCCACCGCATTGTGCTCCCAGTCGTCGGAGCGGAAGGAGTTGGAGCAGACTAGCTCCGCCAGCCCCTCGGTCTGGTGGGCGTCGGTGGAGCGCAGCGGGCGCATCTCGTGCAGGATGACGGGGACGCCGGCCTCGGCGATCTGCCAAGTGGCCTCGGAACCGGCGAGGCCGCCGCCGATTACGTGGATGGGCGGTTGCGGTGAAGGGGTGGGGCTTGCCATGGCGCAGTCTAACCGACCTCGCGCCCGTCGGAAACGCCAGCCGACGTCGCCGCATGGGTGAAAATTGTGGCGCTGCCCGGTGAAATCGGCGACGGCGAAGGGCCGCTCGCTGAAACACCGTCTAACGCCCGAGAGGGGCCGCTCGATGACGCAACCTCCGATCACTGTCTTGGACGCCCTGGACGAGGCGATGGAGTTCGCGCGCGGCGCCTGGCGCGGCGCTTGGGCGCCCATGGTGCTGGTGGCCGCCGGCTGGGCCCTGCTCGTGGTCGGCAATCACGCCGAGCTGCGCGCCGCCGATGCCGCGCCGCTGAAGAATCTGGGTTTCGTGCTGCTGCTGTTTCATCTGCCCCTCTTGGGGGCGCTTTACCGGCTCGGACTGGGCGGCGGCGCGCGCCAAGGCCTGGGGCCCGGCGGAATGCAGATCGGCGGGGTGGAGGGCCGCATCTTAGGGGTCAACGGCGTCTTGTTCGGGATTTTCCTGATCGCCTGCGCCCCCGTGGTCGCCGCCTCGGCGGTCGTCTACATGATCCTTCGCCGCTTCAATGGGGTGACTCTGGGGCCGCTGGGCCATTGGGCGTGGTGGTTCCTGTTCGCCGCCATCCTGTGGATCGCCGCCTTGGCTGGCCTGATCTATCTCGGCGGCCGGCTGGTTTTAGCCACGCCGCAGACTGTCGAGCGCCGCCGCCTATCGCCTTGGGACGGGTGGGATCTGACCCAGGCTCAGGGCTGGACCATCGCCGCCGTCCTGGCCGCCGCACACACGCCTATGCTGCTGGTCTTTGTAGGCCTAAAGGCGTTCGGCTGGATCGAGCCGGGGGAGCCGCCGGTGGGCCTGCACGGCGCTTGGCCGGTGTGGGACTCCATCGGCGCGGGCGTCGTGGCGGGCGCGGCCCTGGCGGTGGTGCAGGCGCCCCTGAGCATCGGGGTGATCACCGTGATCTACGATATGCTGGCGCCTTGGCCGGAGGCGGCGGATGCGCCGGTCGCCCCATTGGTGGAGGACGCGCACGAGCCGGAGGTCGAGTGGGAGGACGATGTCGCTGCAGCGATCCCGGAACCCGAGCCCGTCGCGCCCGATCTTGCCGAAGCCGATCCCGTCGAAGCCGAGGAGGTCCCGCCCACGCCGGTCGACGATGTCCAAGACGAGCCGGTCCCCGCCGAACAGGCTCACCTTGAGCCAGAGCCGACCCCGCCGGTCGAGCCCGTCGTCGTCGAAGCCGTCGCGGGCGCGGGCGAAGAACAGGCGCCCGGCGATCAGACCTATCCCCACAGTCTGGTGGAATTTTCCCCGGAGCACGGTCGCTTCACCCGCCTGTTCTCGCCCTGGCTCGCCGAGGAGCATCCGTCGGAGCCCGAGCCGGAAGCCGAGCTCGAACCGCCGCCGCCGGTTGAAACGCCGCCGCTCCGCCCTCCGGCGCTTGACGGCGCCGACGAAGCAGAGCACGCGGAGCCATGAGCCGATTTTCCCCCTCAGACGTTGCGCTGGAAGGCTTCCGCCTCACGCGCGAGCGACCCTTGACAATCCTGGCCTGGGCGGGTTTGCGCCTGCTCTATGGGCTGGGCGCGCTGTTTCTGTTGTTCGGGGGCGCCGCCGGACCAGCCTTCACACAGATGATGGCGCTCTCCAAGGCGCAGCCTCCGGCCGATCCGGCCCAGATGATGCCCCTGATGGCCCAGCTAGCGCCGGCCCTGACCGTGATGCTGGTGGTCAGCCTGATCTTCTATGCGGTGCTCTATACGGCGGTGCTGCGCGCGATCCTGCGCCCGGCGGACCGGGCCTACTTCTATCTGTGCCTGGGCATGGATGAGGTGCGCCAGTTCGCCCTGGCGGCGCTCGTCTTCGCCCTCTTCCTCGGCTATGTCTTCCTTATCGAGATGGTCTCGGCCCTGCTGATCGCGGCAGCCAAGGGCCTCGGGCCCGCCGCCGTGCCGGCGCAGATCCTGGTGATCGTAGCCCTCGTCGTCGCCTTTATCTATCCGGCGGTGCGCCTGTCGGTGGCGCCGGCCATGACCTTCGCCGACGGCCGCCTGACCCTGTTTCGCGCCCTGCCCGTGACCAAGGGCCAGTTCTGGCCGATGCTCGGCTCGTTCGGGCTGGCCCTGGTCTTGACCCTGGTGGTCAGCCTTCTGGCGGCGGTGGTGTTCGTCTTCGTGGTTGGGGCCATCGGCGCAGCGCAGGGGGGGCTTTCCAACCTTCCGGCCCTGTTCGGCATGATGCAGCCGGACGAGATGAGCGTGCAGGCGATGCTGACCCCCATCGGCATAGCCAAGCTGGTGTTCAACGCCCTGCTCAGCACCCTCGTCTATGTGATCCTGTTCGCCCCGGCGGCGGCCATCTTCCGCGATCTCACCGGCCGGGTGGGCGCACCTATGGGCGCCGCGACAGCCAAGGCCCGCAAGCCCTGGGGGTAGGGTCGTTGCCCTTCCTCCCTCAGGGGAAGGGCGTGCTACCTTATCGTCCCAGGTGCCATCACCGTGCCGTTCTGCACCCCGGCGCGCGCGCGTATCATCTCGTCCATCAGGCTCTGGGCGCGGGGGTCGCCCAGGACCCAGGCAGCGGCGGCCAGGGTCTTTAGAGAGACGGCGCTGACCCCCATGGCGTTCTGCAGGGCGTCGAAGGGGGATTTCTTGCTGGGGAATGGCTTCAACACCACGTTGTCGCCGGTCGACATCCCCGCCAGCCGCTTGGCCTCGGCCACCGCCAGGGAGAAGCCGCCGAGCTTATCGACCAACCCCAGGTCCTTGGCCTGCACGCCCGTCCACACCCGACCCTTGGCGATCTCGCGCACCCGGTCGGGGGAGAGGCGGCGGCCCACCGCCACCCTATCCACAAAGCCCGCGTAAATATGGTCCATCCAGCCGGAGAAGGCCGCCCGCTGGCTGGGGCTGAAGGTCTGGCCGGAGCCGAAGGCCGCCGCATAGTCGCCGCCCACGTTGAGCCCCCGGGTGTCGACGCCGAAACGGGCGAGCGCCGGGCCGGTGACGAACTTGCCGCCGAAGACGCCGATGGAGCCGGTGAGGGTGGTGGGCTCGGCGACGATCTCCGACGCCTGCGAGGAGATCCAGTAGCCGCCGGACGCCGCATAGGTCCCCATGGAAACCACCACGGGCTTCCCCGCCGCCTTGGCCGCGTTCAGGGCCGCCAGTATCTGTTCGGAGGCGGTGTCGGATCCGCCAGGGGAGGAGACGCGGAAGACGATAGCCTTCACCGCGCTATCGTCGATGGCGTCATAGAAGGCCTTGGCCACATCGTCGGAATAGACCGATGACGAGCCGCCGAAGCCGGTTCCCCGCGCCGTGCCGGTGACGATGGCGCCCTCCGCCCCGATCACGGCCACCGTCGCGCCGCCGGCGGTCACAGCCGTGTGCGCTGAGTTGCGATAGGCGTTCAGATCGATGAACTTGGCGGAAGCGGCGGTCTGGGCCTTCAGCGCCGCTTCCGCCTCATGCTCCTGGCCTACGCGGTCGATCAGCCCCTTGGCGGCGGCGTCCTCGGCCGAATAGGGGCCGGCCTCAAGGGTGGTCTTCAGGACGCCGGGGCTCAGCTTGCGGTCGGTGGCGGCCTCGGCCAGCTCGCTGCCATAAATCGATGTTAGATAGCCGAGCTCCGCCTCCCGGTGGGCGGGGGTGAAGTCGTCGTAGAGGAAGGGATTGACCGCGTTCTTATACTGATAGCGCTGCTCGTAGTCGGCGGTGACCCCGTACTTGTCGAAGGCGCGCTTGAAGAAGGTTTCTTCCTTGGCCACGCCCACCGCCTGTAGGGAGCTTGCGGGCTGCATCCAGAACTGGCCGGACGCCGCCCCCAGCATGTAGGCGGAAGTCGAGAAGCCGGAGGGGTAGATCCCTTGGCTGTGGGCGATCACCGGTTTGCCGGCGGCGCGAAAGGCCAGGATGGCCAGGCGCAACTCATCCGCCGCGGCGGGCGCCACGCCCCCTTCGGGCAAGCGAATCAACAGGCCCTTGACCCGGCTGTCCCGCTCCGCGCGATGCAGGCTCTCCACCACCGAAACCACCGAAGGGCCGCCTCCCTGCAGGAAGGCGAAGGGGCTCATAGGCGCCTGGTCGGGCAGGGTTTGGCGCAGATCGAGGGTCAGCAGCGCCTCGGCCGGCGCCGCCGCCGGCTTGGCTGCGCCGGCGAGCGAGGCGATCACCAGGAAGGGCACGCCGACGAAGAACAGGATGAGGCCGGCGAAGACCCCCGCCATGGTGATCAGGAACTGCTTCATCGGTGTCTATCCGCCCGCCGCACATGCGTGCCGCGACCCTCGCAGCGCGGGCGCACGCGGTCAAATCCTGTCGCTAGCGCGGCGAGTGGCGTCGGGGCGAAATCGGAGGGCAGCGGTCGAAGATCATCATGTCGTCGGTCTCCAGCACATAGGTTTTCCAGACCATGGCGCCGGGGAAAAGCGCTGTGGGGCAATAGCCGGCCCGGTGGGCGTCGGCCATGAAGCGCGCGGGGCCGTTCCAGCCCATCAGGTTGAAGGACGATAATAAGACCCGGTCGTAACCGGCGGCCAACGTCTCGCGCCATTGGGCCTCGCTGACGCCGGGGATGGGGCGCTCCGATCGCCGCCACAGGTAGTAGGCGGGGCTGGGGGCGCCGCCCTCGTAGTTGGCGAAGAGGTTGTCGGGGGCATAGGGCTGCACGGCGAACCCCTTGAAGCCGGCGACGCCGATGCTCTCTCCCGGATGGATGCGGCGATGTTCGATTAGGGCCTGGGCGGCCGCAGGCCCGGCGGAATAGGCGGTGAGCGCCCCGCGCACCTCGGCGGCGGCGGCCTCGCCAATCTGCACCGCCATCAGGGCGATAAGGGCGCCCCAGAGCCAGCGGCGATCCCGGGGCGCCAGAG
>JAMFTA010000083.1 GCA_026225565.1 Caulobacter sp.
GGTCTTCCTGATCGCTAACGCCTTAAAGATCGCATCCGGGGGCTGGGTGCCGCTTTTGATTGGCTTCAGCCTGTTCATGGTGATGTGGACCTGGGTGCGCGGCTCGCAGATTCTGACGGAGAAGACCCGGCGCGAAGCTGTGCCTCTGGCCGATCTTACGGAAATGCTTCGCGCCCGCCCGCCCCACCGGGTTCCGGGAACGGCGATCTTCCTGACCTCCGACGTGGATATGGCGCCCGTCGCCTTGATGCATAACCTGAAGCACAACAAGGTGCTGCACGAGAAGAACCTGATCGCCACGGTCCGCATCGCGGAAACCCCGCGGGTGCCGGAATCTCAGCGCATCGAGATCACGCCGATCAACGACGTGTTCAAGAAGCTGGTGATCAACTACGGCTTCATGGAGCGGCCGAACCTGCCCAAGGCCATGGCGCTTTGCCGCAAGCAGGGAATCAAGTTCGACATCATGGCCACTTCCTTCTTCCTCGGTCGGCGGTCAGTGGTGCCCGCCACCCAGACGGCCATGCCTATGTGGCAGGATAAACTCTACATCTACATGCTGAAGAACTCCGCCAATCCGACGGACTTCTTCCGGATTCCGCCGGGCCGGGTGGTGGAGTTGGGCGCCCAGATCACCGTTTAAGGGTTGATTTCACAGGCTCGCCGTCCGTAAGGGACAAGCTTCATATCTTTCTATAGACGTAATCGTAAAAATAGCTCCCTTTGCGTGTGTCGTTGGGGAAGCCTGTGGACGCACGCCTTATCGAGTCTGACGTTGAGCCGCTACCGGATTGGCGCCAGCAGGCAGCTTTGTTCCGCCGTTGGAGGAGTCTCTTTTCAAGGGTGATGCTGATCGTTTTCATCCCGTTGGCGATCGGGATCTTGGCCATTCCCCTTCGCTATCGAGCGACGTCCGATGTGATGATCGATCCTCGGCGCGAGCGGGTCGTCGATGTGCAACAGGTGCTGGCCGATCTGCCGGCCGATACATCCGCGATCGATACGGAGGTCGAGATTTTGAAGTCCCGCACTCTGGCGGAGCGGGTCGTGGACAGACTCGGACTGCAGGGGGATGCAGAGTTCAATCCAAAGATGACCTCTACTCGGCGCTGGAGGGACTTTTTTTCCAGCCCTTCCGCCCTCGGCGGCACGGATATCCGAAACCTGGTGGTTGCGCGCATTATGGCCCGCCTGAAGGTCGCGCGGGTTGGCTTTACCTACGTGATCGCCATTTCATTCACCGCGCGATCGCCGACCGAGGCGGCGTCGATCGCCAACGCGTTCACCTCCGCCTATTTGCAGCAGCAACTGGACGCGAAATTCCTGGCCACACACCGTGCATCCGATTGGCTCAACGCCAGACTGGGCGGGCTGAGAAACCAGGTCGAAAGCGCTGAGCAGGAGGTCGAGCGATATAAGAGCGATCACGGGCTGATGACCCTGAGCGATGCGGAAGGGGCCACCATCAATGAGCGTGAAATCTCCAATCTGGATGCTCAGCTCGCTGTAGCCAGGGGCGAGCGCGCTGAGGCCGAGGCCCGACTATCCGCCGCTGAAACTCAGATGGCCATGGGGGGGAAGGGCGATGATCTGGGCGAGGTGCTGAATTCGCCGGTCGTGCAGGAGCTGCGTAAGCAGAGAGCGGAATCGGCGCAAAATATCGCCCAATTGGAGGGTCGCTACGGACCGCTACATCCGGAGCTTCTGAAAGCGAAGCGTCAAAGGGCCGAAATCGACGATCAGATAAACCAGGAAATTTCACGCATCGTTTCAAATCTTAAGGTTCAGGTTGAGGTTGGACGCAGCCGAAGCGCCGCTGTCGCATCGGCTCTTACGAACGCCAAGCGGGCGTTAAGCACCAGTAACGCCGCTTCGGTCGAGTTGAAGGAGCTTGAGCGGAACCTTGAGTCGGTCCGAAGCCTCTACCAGTCCTATTTGGACCGTTTCAAACAGACCTCTGCTCAAGATGGGATGGCGCAATCGGACGCCCGCCTCGTCTCGCCCGCGAGGGCGCCTTTATCGCCAGCCTTCCCCAATAGACCGTTGTTGATGGGCATGGCCTTTTTAGGCGCTGCAATGACGGGCCTGCTCTCGATTTGGATTGCTGAAGCGCGCGAAGACGGACTGTACGCTCCAAACGACCTTGAACGTAGATTGGGGCTCAACTGCCTGTCTATGGTTCCTTTGGCGGATCCGACAAAGGGACGCCGAAGGCATGGACCCGATGTCGCGCCCATCGACCAGATCGTTGAGGCGCCGTTCTCCGATTTCACAGAAGCCTTTCGAGCGATGAAGGCGGGGCTCTTCGCCGCCAAAACGGCCGTTCCCTATAGGCTTGCGGTCGTCTCAGCCCTGTCCGGGGAGGGAAAGTCCACAACCTGTATATGCCTTGGGAGGATCCTAGCGCGGGCCGGCACGCCAGTCGTCGTCGTCGACTGCGATCTGAGGCGGCGGACCATCAATCGGTTGCTGGCTGCGCCCGTTCGCGCGGGTCTGCTCGATATTCTCTTGGGCGACGCCCAGGTCGACGACGCCTTAATTTCAGACGGCGCTACGGGTTTGCAGTTCTTGCCAATCGGCGATCAACTCTGCGCGCCCGACGATATCCTAGCCTCGAAGGCGATGACCGATGTGTTGGAGGCTCTCAGCCAACGCTTCGCGGTCGTCATTCTCGACATGCCCCCACTGCTGTTGGTGGCTGAAACGCGGAGCCTGTTGCCAATATCGAACGGGGTGCTGTTCCTCGCGCGGTGGCGGAAGACTCCTGTTGCCGCTGCGAAAGCCGCTATTCGGATTTTGGAGAGTGCTGGGGCCTATCTTCCAGGCGCTGTTTTGACACAGGTGGACCCGCGCGACATGGGCCGGCGAGGCTATGGTTATCCGGGCGAATATTATCCGTTCTATCGCTCCAATAGCAGCATTTTTGCGCGACCGCGCCGCAACCGCCGGTCTCAGACTTGATGGTCGAAATGGCGTCGTGTCGTCGATAGCTGAAAGGGCGGCGGCGGGTCGGTCTTCGGTGGTTCTGGCGGCGGAAAGATAAGACGAACGACGGCGCCCCCTCCCTCGGTCAGGGTAAACTCCATGCGCCCACGCAGTTGTCGCGCGAAGGCGCTCATCAGCGTGCGCCCAACGCCTTCATTCCCTTGGTCCCCAGTCGCACGTTTGCCATTGTCGGATATTTCCAAGGTGATTTGGTCCGCCGTGACTTCGAAGTTGACCTTGATGAGGCCCTCTCCCTCGACAAATCCATGCTTGCGGGCGTTTGCGATGCCTTCAACGGCAAACAGAGCCAGTGGAGCGAGCTTGTCGGGGTCGATATCGAGATCGTCAGCGGAGAGTTCGGTCCGTATAGGGGACGGCCTTGCCCCATCGCCGGCGCAAATTTGCCCGATCAACTCTTCAAGAAATTGCCGTACATCCACGCGCCGCAGATCGGGGCTTTGGTAGAGGGCCCGATAGATCAGAGCGAGGGCGGTGATACGTTGCCGAGTATCGGACATCGCTTCGCGAGCCGCGGGATCGGTTAGAACGCGCTGCTGCATGTTCAAGAGCGAGGTGATGATCTGTAGGTTGTTCTTCACCCGATGGTGAATCTCCCGCATGAGCGTGTCTTTGTGCTCGATGGATTCGCGAAGGGAGAGATCGCGAGCAACGATGCCGTCCGCCATACTGTCCAGGGTTTGGGCCAAGGCGCGAATTTCTCTGGGAGCGTTTTCAGCCTGCACGGGCCTGACCGAAAAGCGCCCCTTGGCGTAGATCGACGCAATGCGATCGAGATAGGAAAGCCAGCGGATGACCACGCGATCGGTCGCCACCCAAACGGCCACCCAGGCCGCGAGCCATCCGAGCAGCGGGAAGACGATATTGTAAATCGCGTTGAGCCGCGCCCAGGACAGGAACCGCGGCGCAGGGGCGGACAACATGACGAAAAGATCGTGGTCGACCAAGGGTGCGATCACCTGCACGCGCGAGGCTCCAAAGCCATCCTTGCCGGTGAAAAGATAGCCGTCAGACGTCGCCGCTTGGGCCGCCCAGCCCGGTTGGGGAGGGGCAAAGGCGCGGGCGTTTGTCGATGCGGCCATTCTTCCCTGGCCGTCGAGTAAGGCGACCTCCGTACTTTTGGACAGGGTAGGATCGGCCACGGCCGGCCGTAGACTGTCGATGGCCATCAGGCCCACGAGCACGCCGTCGAAGTCGGAGGCTTTATCGCCCGTGCGAATGGCCGTCAGAATAGCAGGTCGTTGGGCGTAAAAATCCGGAGCTGCAGCCGCGGCGACAAGAGGGGCGCCGCGGCGCAATCGGGAAAACCATTCCGAATTTTGGATGTGTGGATTGGTCTGAAGGGGAATGGCGGCGCACTGAACCTTGCCCGCGGCGTTCAAGCGAATGAAGTTCTCATAGCCGTGAAGATGGCCCACGAGGCTCGCGAGGCGCAGCGCGCAATCAGGCCCGACGGTCTGAGGCGCCAGCGTTTGCAAGACCGCCGCCGTCGCTTGCATTTTTGCGCGGGTCGCCGTGACGCCCCGCTGGGCGGCCTCTATGAGGCTCTCGCGATGCACCTCTGCGTCGTGCGTATAGCCCAGGCCAGCTTGCAGGACGCCAAGCATGAGCACGGGCGAAAGCGCCAAGGCCACCGCCAAACCAAGGCGAAAACGAATCGTGACCTGTTTGCTGGACCGTCTTCGGCTGAAAAGCGGTGGTCTCACCGCGAGCCGCTCAGGCGCTCCGCGTCGGCGAGGATCGAGCGCATGGCGTCGCCCGCGGGGGATCCGTCGCGATCGTAGTCGCCCGCTTCGAGAACACCGGAAAGCGCTCGTCGGGCTCGGCTGACGCGGCTCTTCACCGTGCCGACCGCGCAACCGCAAATCTCGGCGGCCTCTTCGTAGGCAAAGCCGCCCGCGCCAACGAGTATCAGCGCCTCACGCTGTTCAGACGGCAGCATCTTCAACGCCTGCCGCATCTCATCCAGGGCGAGGGGAGAGGCGGGATCGTCGATGGCCACCAGGGTTCGCTCGGCAGCCTCTTGGTCCAGTTGGGTCTGGCGCCAAGATCGCCTCTTATCGGAGTAAAATTGGTTGCGCAGGATCATGAAGGTCCAAGCCTTCATGTTCGTACCCATTTGGAAACTGGACCGCGCGTCCCACGCCTTCATCATGGCGTCTTGGGCCAGATCGTCGGCCGTCGCCGCGTCGCCGCATAAGGTTCGAGCGAAAGCCCGAAGATGGGGAATCAACCCTACCAAGTCCTTTTTAAACTGCTTTTCGGACGCTGGGTCCATCGCCGTGCGTTCGGTCATCAATCACGGTCGCCCGAATTGCCGCCCGCGCCGCCACGGTTATCCGCTTGGCGCAATATATCTAAAAAATCATCGGGCACCGGTTCGTTGACCACGTCATCGAACATCTGACGCAATTTCACGCCGATCGCCTGTTGTCTTAATCTGGCTTCTTCCACGTTTGGCTCACCCGGCTTTCGCCCTTCCTTTCGACCGGCCCGATCTGTCATAGTGGAGCGCTCCACGTCATGAAGCCCAAGCGGCCCAATTCGGTAGCTGAACGTCGCGTGAACCACAGGGTTCCACGACGATCGACATTCATGACATAATACCGCCGTCGGCTGGGAACTTTGGCCGGCGGCCTGCGTTGTTTCGCGTTGGGGAAGCGTCGAACACTCGCAGTCGCGGCGTCGTTTCGTCACCACATATGCGGCGGCCTTGAGGTCGCGAGTTGCTGCACCGGAGTTTAGATCTATGGGCTTGCTTGAACGTCTGGCGCCGCACCTTCCTTATGTCCGGCGCTATGCCCGCGCGTTGACGGGCAATCAGGCCGCCGGCGACGCCTACGTTCGCGCGTCTCTGGAAGCTCTGGCCGCTGGCGAGGCGTCGCTACCGCCTCAATTGACGCCCCGTGTGGCGCTCTATCGCGTTTTCCATATGATTTGGGGAACCACCGGCGCCAAGCTGGAGGCTTCGTCTTTACAGGGTTTCGAGGGCGAAGACGCCGCTCGTCGACTCTTAAGAATCCCGCCCCGTTCCCGGCAGGCTTTTCTGTTGACCGCCCTTGAGGGGTTCAACGCCTCAGAGGCGGGTCAGATTCTCGAGGCCAGTCCCGATGAGATCGAACGCCTGATCAAGACCGCCCA
The DNA here is from genome assembly GCA_026225565.1 of Caulobacter sp. GTDB lineage: Bacteria > Pseudomonadota > Alphaproteobacteria > Caulobacterales > Caulobacteraceae > CAIOYC01. The sequence goes on from JAMFTA010000083.1 coordinate 6,145, forward strand.
GACCGAGATCGACGCCGAACTCGCCACTCGGGTGCTGATCATTGAGGATGAGCCGGTCATCGCCTCCGACATCGAAGCCCTGGTGCGTGAACTGGGTCATGAAGTGTTGGACGTCGCGGCCACCCGCACCGAAGCCTTGGAAGCGGTGGGCCGGGCGACGCCGGGCCTGGTGCTCGCCGATATCCAGTTGGCCGACGGGTCCTCCGGGATCGATGCGGTCAAGGACATCCTCGGCCGTTTCGACGTGCCTGTGATCTTCATCACCGCCTTCCCCGAACGCCTTCTGACCGGCGAGCGGCCTGAACCGACCTTCCTGATCACCAAGCCGTTCCAACCGGAAACGGTGAAGGCTGCGATTGGGCAGGCGCTATTTTTCCATCCCACCCGGGCTAAGGCCGCGGCTTAAGCCGCCGTTGAGACCCCCGGGCGGTCGCCGACGTTCGGGGAATTTGAGTGGATATAACTACCGTGGAGAACAAGGCCATGACCGCCGCCATCGATCCAGCGATAAGCGACGCCAAACGCACTTTGGACGATGCAAAAAAGACTGTTGAGGACGCCCGCAAGACGGTGAAAACCGGTCGGCGACAAGCGCCTGAAATCGTCCGCGAAACGAAGGAGGCGCTTAATTCCCGCGCCGACCAGGCGCGCGCGCAGGCGGGACAAGCCGCGGACTACGCCTCCGAGCAGCTCGAACAGGCTCGCCTGCTGGCGGCGGAGCAGTTGGATGCGGCGCGACTTTATCTTTCGGAGAACATGCAACAGCGGCCCCTCACCGCCACTTTCGCCGCTCTCGGCGTTGGTTTTGCACTTGGCGTCATCTTGTCTGGTCGGCGACGTTGATCGTTCAGCGTATCGTTTTCGCAGTTGCCGCGCTCGCGGCGCTCGGGGCGGCGGCGGCGATCGCCGTCTTCGCCATGGCCTTCGCGCTTTACGCGCTTCTTCGCGATGTCTTGACGCCAGCGGGTGCGGCGGCGGCAGTCGCCTTGGCGGCCGCTGTTTTCGCGGCTTTGACGGCGTTGATCGTCGGCCGAAGGGCCAAGGGCCTTCGTTTGAAGCGGCCTATTCCCTTGAGCGAGCAGCGTTCGTCCGAAGGACTGCTCGACCGTGTCGTTGCGATCGCACGGGAGCGTCCCTTCATTGCAGCGGGGGCGGCGACAGCGGCTGGCCTGCTCGCCTTGGCCAATCCAGCCTTGGTGACCGCGGTGATGAGGGCCTTCATAAATCCCACTCGGCCGCCCCGTCAGTAGCCAACGTGATCGGCGTTTGCGCGCTCGATATTCGATGGGGGTGAGGACCGGCGCGCGTCTATCTGCTTAAAGGGGGCGTTCCTTGCGGCCGGAGACTCGCCTATGCCCGTCCTTCATCCCGTTATCGCTTCGGTCACCCAAGCGATAGAGCTTCGCTCCGGCGAGGCGCGGGCAGAGTATGAAGCGCGCATGGTCGCCGCCCGCCTGCGCGGCCCCGCGCGTGCGGCCATGGCCTGCTCCAATCTCGCCCACGTGTTCGCCGCGGCGGAGGGGGATAAGCCGGCCCTCAAGGCGCCGGCGATCCCCAACATCGGCATCGTCACCGCCTTCAACGACATGCTCTCCGCCCACCAACCGTTCGAGACCTATCCGGCGGCGATCAAGGCGGCGGCGCGCAAGGCCGGAGCGACAGCGCAAGTGGCTGGCGGCGTGCCCGCCATGTGCGACGGGGTCACCCAGGGCGCGGCGGGGATGGACCTATCGCTCTTCTCTCGCGATGTGATCGCCCTTTCCACCGGGGTGGCGCTCAGCCACGAGGCCTTCGACGCCGCCATCCTCTTGGGCGTCTGCGACAAGATCGTGCCCGGCCTGTTCATGGGGGCGTCCGCCTTCGGGCACCTGCCGGTGATCTTTTGTCCGGCGGGACCCATGCCGTCAGGCATCACCAACGGCGCCAAGGCGGCGGTGCGCCAGCGCTACGCCGAAGGCAAGGCGACGCGGGAAGAGCTGCTGGAGGCGGAGGCCGGCTCTTATCACTCGCCCGGCACCTGCACCTTCTACGGCACCGCCAACACCAACCAGATGTGCATGGAGATGATGGGCCTGCACGTGCCGGGCTCAGCCTTCGTCAACCCCGGGACGCCGCTCCGCGCCGCCCTCACCGAAGCCGCCGCTGTTCGCGCGGCGCGCAGCACGACGCTCGGCAATGACTATACGCCGTTTTTCGAGGTCGCTTCGGCCAAGGCCTTCGTCAACGCCATCGCTGGGTTGATGGCCACCGGCGGCTCCACCAATCACACCCTGCATCTGGTCGCCATGGCCCGCGCCGTCGGACTGACCCTGACCTGGGAGGATTTCGAGGCGATCTCGGACGTGACGCCGCTCTTGGCCCGGGTCTATCCCAACGGTCAGGCGGACGTGAACCACTGGCAGGCGGCGGGCGGACCCGCCTTCGTGATCAAAGAGCTGATCCGCGCAGGCCTTGTGCATACGGATGTGAAGACGGTCTGGGGCGATGGGCTGGAGATCTATGGGCGAGAGCCCTGGCTGGACGGCGGCCGGCTGGCCTGGCGCGACCCACCCGAGGCCTCCCTGGATACGACCGTAGTGCGTGCTTTTGAGGAGCCCTTCCACCCCACCGGCGGGCTGAAGCTCTTGACCGGCAACCTGGGGCGCGGCGTGGCCAAGACCTCGGCGGTGAAGTCGGAACTGCATGTGATCGAAGCGCCGGCGCGGGTGTTCGCTAGCCAGTTGGAGCTGGACCAGGCCTATCGCGCGGGCCAGCTGACTGGCGATTTTGTGGCGGTGGTGCGCTTCCAGGGGCCCAAGGCTATCGGTATGCCCGAGCTGCACAAGCTGACGCCGCTGCTCGCCAATCTGCAGGACAGGGGGCAGAAGGTGGCCCTGCTCACCGACGGGCGTATGTCCGGCGCCTCGGGCAAGGTGCTTGCGGCGATTCACATCTCTCCGGAAGCGCTGGACGGCGGTCCCATCGGCCGGGTGCGAGACGGCGACATGATCCGCATCGACGCCCATGCCGGCGGGATCGACATTCTGGTCGAAGGCCTGATGGATCGTCCCCCCGCCACCGCCGACCTCGCTAACCAGCATTTTGGAGCCGGGCGCGAATTGTTCAGCCTGTTTCGCCGCGAGGTGGGCACGCCGGACACCGGCGCCAGCGTGCTGTTCGGCTAGAGAGGCGCCGAGACGGCGTGCGGAACTGATTCTGAAGCCGCAGTTCCAATAGCCCCTAAGGCCCATGGTGGAACGATACGGCGAAGGCGCCCGCCGCTAGGGGAAAGCCGGCGGCAGCTGAGCGGCATGTCTCCGTAGACGTATAATCACTCTACATTCGACCCCAAAAGTAGACTGTCGATCCAAATCTATCCTCAATCTCTCCCCACCCGCCAAAACGGGGTGATAATAGAGGTTAGGCAGGCTCGCCGTCCCCTATGGTCTTTGAAATTGCTGGATTTTGCGGCGAGCCGTCCAGGTCGCCGCGGGTTGGGTCGCCGCCGTTGCACTTCCCCCGCGCGTCAACACCCCTAGCGGCGTAGTGGGATAAAGCGCAGGCTTTCGTGTCGAAGCGATAGACTTTGCAGGACGTGCAGAGGTGAAGTGAGAGACGTGGCGGTCGATTTGAGAGAGATTGGCGACCGATTTCGCAGATGATTTCGGTGTAGCGATGGTCACGCCGCCGATGCCGCCGCCGCCGGGTTTCCCCATTCTCTCCTCGCTTTTGCCGGCGAAAATGTCGCGCGTATCAGGGCGATACATTTCGGTCGGAGCGGCGGGCGCCGGCCACGCCGAGCGCATCCAACGCCTCGCGCTCTAGGCGTAGCTCTCGGTGATCGCCGAATAGACCAGGGTGCGCAGCTCACGCCGGATCGGGTAGTAGCTGGAGGGGATCAGTTGGGTCATGAAAATGACGATCAGCGCCTCCTTCGGATCGATCCAGAAGGCTGTGGAGGCGGCGCCGCCCCAGGCATATTCCCCCGCCGTGCCGGGCAGGAGGGTCCTGGCCGGGTCCATAGTCACCGAGAAACCGAGCCCGAAGCCGACCCCGCAATAGGCCGCCTCACTGAACAGCGAGATGGACATCTCCGTCAAATCCTTGCCGCCGGGCAGGTGGTTGGCGGTCATCAGGCTCACGGTCTTGGGACTGAGGAAGCGCACGCCGCCGGCCTCGCCTGCGTTCAGCATCATCTGGCAGAACTTCAGGTAGTCGCCGGCCGTGGACACCAGACCCCCGCCGCCGGAGACGAAACTCGGCGGCTGCAGATAGGGGCTGGCCTGCGGATCGTCCTGCAGCACCCGCTCGCCCTTGGCGTCGATGGCCCAGCAGGCGGCGAAGCGCGCCCGCTCGCTCTCCGGCACATGGAATCCAGTGTCGCTCATGCCAAGCGGGGTGAGCAGGCGATCCTGCAGCACCGCCGCGAACGGCTTGCCCTCGATCAGGCCGATCAGGTAGCCGAGCACGTCGGTGGCTACCGAATAGTTCCAGCCATCGCCCGGCGAGAACTCCAGGGGCAGGCGGGAGAGGGCGTCGATCATGGTGTCCAGCGAACCCGCCTTGTCCAACTCGCCAATCTTCTCCCGGCGATAGGCGGCGTCCACATTGGTGCTCTGTTGAAACCCGTAGGTAAGCCCCGAGGTATGGCGCAGCAGATCCACCATCAGCATCGGCCGCGCCGTCTGCGTGGCGCGCATCACGTCGAACCCGCCGGCATAGACGCCGAGCCCCTTCCAAGCCGGAATCAGGCCATGCACCGGATCGTCCAGGGCCACCTTGCCCTCCTCCACCAGCATCATGAAGAGGACGCTGGTGAGCGGCTTGGTCATGGAATAGATGCGAAACAGGCTGTCGGGCTCGACCTTGGTCCCCCGCGCCTCGTCGATCAGGCCTGAGAAGCCCAGGTGCGCCACCTCGCCCCGGCGCGCCACCAGGGTCAGGGCGAAAGGCAGCTTGCCCGTCGCCACGTACTTTTCGTGGAAGTAGGCGTCGATGCGGGCCAGCCGCTCGGACGACAGACCGAGGGCTTCGGGGCGGGTGGTCATGGACGCGCCTCAATCGTTTCCTTCGATTTTGAAGGAGGGCGCGCCCATGCGCCAGGGCTAAGGCGCTATTGGGCGGCCGCCCCGTCCGGCGCCGTCCATTTGTCCAGCCAAGCCTTGATGGTCTCGTGCCATTGTAGGGAATTGGCCGGCTTCAGCACCCAGTGGTTCTCATCGGGAAAGGTGAGGAATTCGCTGGGAATGCCCTTGCGCTGAGCGGCGGTGAAGGCGGCGATCCCCTGATCCAGGGGAATGCGGAAGTCCTTGCCCGAGTGCACCACCAGGATGGGCTTTGACCAGTCGGCCACATGGTTGATCGGGTTGAAGGTCTCGTACTTGGCCGGGTCCTCCCAGACGGTGGTGTGGCCGTTCTCCCATTCGGAGAACCACAGCTCCTCGGTCTCGTAGCCCATCATCCGGTTGTCGAAGACCCCGTCGTGATCGACCAGGCATTTCCATGGCTTATTCCACACCCCGGCGATCCAATAGGTCATGAAGCCGCCGTAGGAGGCTCCCGCGGCGCAGGCGCGAGACGGGTCGATGAACTTGTACTTGTCCAGCGCCGCCGCCCAGCCCTTTTGCAGGTCCTCAAGCGGGCGGTCGCCCCAGTGGCCGGAAATGGCGTCGGTGAACGCCTGGCCATAGCCGGTGGAGCCGTGGAAATCGACCATCACCACCGCATAGCCCCAGCCGGCCCAGACCTGCGGGCTCCAACGGGTGGACCAGCTATCCTCCCACGAGCCCTGGGGTCCGCCGTGGATCATATAGACCACCGGATAGGTTTTCCCGGCCAGATAGCCATAGGGCTTGACCACCCAGCCATGCACCGTATCGCCGTTCCAGCCGGGGAAGGTGAAGGGCTCATAGGCGGAAAACTGCACGTCCTTTAACGCGGCGGCGTCCACGTGGGTGAGTTGCACGGGGGAGTGGCCGGGGGTGAGGGCGAACACTTCGCTCGGCGCGTTCATGGCGTCGGCGGTATAGACGATCACGTCGTCCCGGGCGGTGTGCGCCACGTCGAAATCGGAGACATGGCCAGTGGTGGTCAGGGGCCGCACGGCGCCGGTGGCCACGTCCATAATGAACAGCTTTTGAAAGCCCTGATCCGTGGCCGAGACGTAAAGGCTCTTGCCGTCGCCTGAGAAGGCCATCTTGTCGGCGGAGCGATCCCATTTCGGATCGATCTCGCGCTCCTGGCCGGTGGCTGCGTCGTGCAGGATGATCCCGAAACGGTCGGCCTCGAAGGTCGGCCGCTTCATCGCCCGATAGGCGGCGAACTTGCCGTCGGGGGAGGCGACCGCGGCCGCGTCCCAGGCCTTGTTGGCGCGAGTCAGATCCTCGGGCGGCTTTGAGCCGTCTAGTGGAACCGTATAGAGATCGAAATTGGTCGACCATGGCTCGGTGCGCCCCGCCAGGCGGGCGGAGAACACCACATCCTTCCCGTCGGGCCGGATGGTGTAGTCCTCGTCGCCGCCGAAGGGCTTGGAGGGAACGTCGCCGTCGAAACCCTTGGTTAGGGGAACCGGCGCGCCGCTCGCCCGGCCGACGCCGTCGAGCGTCAGGGCGAACAGGTGGTTCTTGGTTCCGTCCGCCCATGTGTCCCAGTGGCGGATGAAGAGCTTGTCGTAGAGCTTGCCACTGGCCTTGCTCTTGGCCTGCTCGTCCTGCCGGGCCTTTGTCGCCGCCGGGTCGTCGGCGTCCGGGAAGACGGCCATTGAGACCACCAGGGTCTTGCCGTTCGGTGCGATGCGGAAGGTATCCACATCGAGGGGCAGGTCGGTGATCTGGACTGGATGCGGCTCTGATCTGCACAAGGCGCCCAAGACGCAGACAAAAAGCCGCCAGACTTGTTGATGGTCCCCGGCCGGGGCCAAATAATAGATCGCGCCTCGGTCCGGCGACCAGCGCGGACTTGAGCCTGCGGCCAGACGGACGGGGCTGTATTTCCCCTCGGTGTCCACCGCCCAGATGACGTGGGTGCGCTTGTTGGCGGCTGTGTCCAGGGTCGCCAGATCGTAGACCACCCGCCGCCCGTCTGGGGAAACATGGGCGTCCGATACCCGATCCAAACCCACGAGGTCGTTCGCGGTCAACGGGCGAGCTTGGGCGGAGGCGCCGAACATCAAGGCGAGGGCCACAGCTGGCGCGGCTGCGAAGGGACGCAAAAACGAAAGGGCCATCGAGGTCTCCGGCAGGGGTCCAGCGTGGACCGGCGCATCATTCCTGTTACGCCGACCCGACCCGGGCCTCAACGGCTGGCGCTGGTGCGGCACAGATATCCCTCAATCTTGGTATTTTGGCTACCGTCATTGCGCTGTGACGCCACCTCACGGGTTGGCTTGATCCTAAAAAGCGCATATCTATAACAAGATATACCGCTGGGTAGCCTCTCGGCGCTTGCAAAGGCTCTTCGCGATGAAGAACAGCCCCGCCCTTAGCCTGCGTATTCCCGAGCCGCGCTTTCGGCCCGGCGACACGGTGGATTTCAGCAACCTTAACATCCCTGAGGCGGGCGTCGCCCCACGGCCTCCGATCGACGTTTCGGCCAAGGAGACGCGGGATCTGGCCTACGGCCTGATCCGCGTGCTGGACAAGGAGGATCGCGCCGTCGGCGCCTGGGATCCCAAGCTCGATATCGCGATGCTGAAGCGGGGCTTAGAGGCCATGATGCTGACCCGCGCCTACGACGACCGCATGTACCGGGCCCAGCGCCAGGGCAAGACCAGCTTCTATATGAAGTGCACAGGGGAGGAGGCGGTGGCCGTCGCCCAGTCCATGGTGCTGCATCGGGACGACATGTGCTTTCCCACCTATCGCCAGCAGGGCATCCTGATCGCCCGGGGCTATCCCCTCGTCGATATGATGAACCAGGTCTATTCCAATGCGGCGGACCCGATGAAGGGCCGACAGCTGCCAGTGATGTATTCCTCCAAGGACTACGGCTTCTTCTCCATCTCGGGCAACCTTGGCACCCAGTTCAGCCAGGCGGTGGGCTGGGCCATGGGCTCGGCCTACAAGGGCGATGACAAGATCGCCGCTGGTTACATCGGCGACGGCTCGACGGCCGAGGGGGATTTCCACCACGCCCTGACCTTCGCCTCGGTCTATCGCGCGCCGGTGATCCTCAACATCGTCAACAACCAGTGGGCCATCTCCTCCTTCCACGGCATCGCGGGGGGCGAGGATGCGCCCTTCGCCAGCCGGGCCATCGGCTACAATCTTCCGGGGCTTCGGGTGGACGGCAACGATTTCCTCGCCGTCTATGCCGCGACCCAGTGGGCGGCGGAGCGGGCGCGAGCGAACCTCGGGGCCACGGTGATCGAACTCTTCACCTACCGGGCCGAGGGCCATTCCACCTCCGACGATCCGGCCCGCTATCGTCCCGCCGAAGAGGCCAAGGGCTGGCCGCTGGGCGACCCGATCGAGCGGCTGAATCGTCACCTAATCGCCCTGGGCGTCTGGTCGGACGCTGAGCAGGACGCCCTGCATAAGGAGGTGGTGGAAGAGGTGCGGGCCGCCGCCAAGGAGGCGGAAAAGAACGGCACCCTCAGCGAGGGCAAGCGGCCGAGCGTCGAGACCATGTTCGACGACGTGTATAAGGAGCAGCCCTGGCATATCCGGCGGCAGGCTGAGGAACTGGCGGCCCTGTCATGAGCGCCCCTTGGAGCGAAGTCATCGATCCGGACATGGACGCCGACACGGAGGTCATCCCGCGCATGAACATGATCCAGGCCCTGAATTCGGCCATGGATGTGATGCTGGCCAAGGACCCGAACGTGCTGATCTTCGGCGAGGACGTGGGCTATTTCGGGGGGGTGTTTCGCGCCACCGAGGGGCTGCAGAAGAAGTACGGCCTGAATCGCTGCTTCGATACCCCGATCACCGAAAGCGGTCTGATCGGGGCCGCCATTGGCATGGGCGCCTATGGTTTGCGTCCGGTGGTGGAAATCCAGTTCGCCGACTACATCTATCCCGCCTACGACCAGCTGGTCTCCGAGGCCGCGCGGCTGCGTTATCGCTCGGCGGGGGATTTCTGGGCCCCGCTCACCGTGCGCTCCCCCTATGGCGGCGGCATCTTCGGCGGCCAGACCCATAGCCAGAGCGTGGAGGCCCTGTTCACCCATGTGGCCGGGCTGAAGGTGGTGATCCCCTCCAATCCCTACGACGCCAAGGGTCTGTTGATCTCGGCCATCGAGGACGACGATCCGGTGATGTTTTTCGAACCCAAGCGCCTCTACAACGCCCCCTTCGACGGCCGGCCGGAAACTCAGGTCGTGCCCTGGGCCAAGCATCCGCTGAGCGCCGTGCCCCAAGGCTATTACAATGTGCCGCTCGGCAAGGCGAAGACGGTGCGGGCGGGGGAGGCGGTCACGGTGCTGGCTTACGGCGCCATGGTGCATGTGGCCCTACAAGCCGCCCTGGAAAGCGGCGTCGACGCCGAGGTGATCGACCTTCGCACGCTCGTGCCGCTGGATATCGACGCCATCACCCAGTCCGTCGAGAAGACCGGCCGCTGCGTCATCGTGCATGAGGCGACGCGAACCTCCGGCTTTGGGGCGGAGCTTTCCGCCCTGGTGCAGGAGCACTGCTTCTATCACCTGGAGGCCCCGATCGAGCGGGTGACTGGGTGGGACACCCCCTATCCCCACGCCTTCGAATGGGAATATTTTCCGGGGCCGGCGCGGGTCGTCGCCGCCCTGCGCCGCGCTATAGGAGCTTAAGATGGCCCGATACGTCTTCAAGCTGCCGGACGTCGGCGAAGGCACCGCCGAGGCGGAGATCGTCGCCTGGCATGTCGCCGTCGGGCAAGCCATCGCCGAGGACGATCCGCTCGTCGACGTGATGACCGACAAGGCGACGGTGGAGATGACCTCGCCAGTGTCCGGCGTTGTGCTGGAACTGAACGGCGCCCCCGGCGACATGGCTCCGGTCGGATCCGGCATCGTGGTGATCGAGGTGGCCGGCGAGGGCGCCCTCCCTTCCCCTTCGAAGGGGGAAGGGTCGGGGGTGGAAGTGAACGCGCCGCTCTCGCCGCAGAATCAGCCAGAGGCGCCGACAGCGCCCACCCGGTCTGAGGCCCAAAAGCCCCTGGCCTCCCCCGCCGTCCGCCGCCGCGCCGACGACCTCGGCGTCAGCCTGTCCGACGTTTCCGGCTCCGGCCCCGAAGGCCGTATCGGGCACGCAGACCTCGACGCCCGCGCCGCCAGAGCCCCCGCCCCGTACCCACCCACCTACGCCCAGCGCACAGGGGTGGAAGAGATCAAGGTCATCGGCCTGCGCCGCAAGATCGCCGAGAAGATGCAGGACGCCAAACGCCGCATCCCCCACTTCGCCTATATCGAAGAGGTGGACGTGACGGCCCTTGAGGAGCTGCGCGCCCACCTCAACGTCACCCACGCCGATCGCGGCAAGCTGACGGTGCTGCCCTTCTTCATGCGCGCCCTGGTCAAGGCCCTGCCAGCCTATCCGCAAATCAACGCCCGCTTCGACGACGACGCCGGCGTGGTGCATCGCCATGCCGCCGTACACATCGGCATCGCCACTCAAACGCCAAGCGGCCTGATCGTGCCGGTGGTGCGCCATGCAGAGACCCTGGACCTTTGGGCCAGCGCCACAGAGGTCGCGCGTCTGGCCAAGGCCGCTCGCGACGGCAAGGCGACGTCCGAGGAGCTCAGCGGCTCGACCATCACCCTCACCTCCCTTGGACCCTTGGGGGGCGTCGCCACCACCCCCGTGATCAACCATCCGGAGGTAGCCATCGTCGGCCCCAACAAGATTGTCGAGCGACCGGTGGTGCGCGGGGGGCAAATCGTGGTGCGCAAGATGATGAACCTCTCCTCCTCCTTCGACCACCGGGTGGTGGATGGCTATGACGCCGCCGCCTTCATCCAGACCCTCAAGGGTCTGCTGGAACACCCCGCCACCCTGTTCATGGACTAGGCCGCGGCAAAGTTGCGCGGCGCTCTCGGCTTCTGTCGGATTTCACTTTGCACCCATGCGTCCCTCGTCCAAGGAGAGGTGGGGTTTGGGAGCGCCAGCGTTGAGAACGGTCGAGCTTAAACATGGATTGAGCCGTGCGCGGCTGCTCGCCGCCTCGGTCGCAGGGGGCGTCTTCCTGCTGCCGATCGCCCTGCACGCCCAGCCGGATGCAACGCCGCCGCCAGTGCTATCGACGCCGATTTCGGCGCCGGCCCTGCGCGGCGATCAGATCGCGCTTTTGATGCAGACCTTGGCCGATGCGCCAAGCCATGGCTTCGGTCGAGACGAGTTCATGCCCCAGGGCCTGGACAGCCTGCTTCGCGCGTCGAGCGTCGCCGATCGACAGCGGGGCGCTCTGTTGCTCAAAAGTGCGATCGTCGCCTACGCCAAGGCCCAGCATGGGGGCCGCCTGCCCCCGTCGTCCTTCCTGAAGAACTGGGGTATGCGGCCGGCGCACTATGACGCAGAGGCGGATTTCAACTTTGCCCTGGTCCAGGATCGACTGCCCCAATGGCTCGACAGCCTGGCGCCGCCGTTCGACCGGTATCGCGGCCTGCGCGCCGCCCTCGGCCAATATCGCGCCATCGCCGCCAGGGGCGGTTGGTCCTCCCTCGATACGGTCAGGCTGGATATGAATTCCAACGGCCCGAACGTAGTGGCGCTGCGCCAACGGCTGGCGGCGGAAGATTCGCAGTCTGGGCTGGACACTACTAGCGCGGCTTTCGACGATGCCCTGACCACAGCGGTGCAGGCCTTCCAACACAATGTCGGCCTCGACGCCACCGGCATCGTGGACAAGGCCGCCATCGCCGCATTGAACGTGCCCGTGGAAACGCGGATCGCACAGATTCAAGCCAATATGGAGCGGTGGCGCTGGGTCCCGCGGGCGTGGCCGGCAAGTCGCATCGAGGTGAACATCGCCGCCCAGGAGATGAGCGCCTTCTCCGACAACGCCCTGGCTTTGGAAATGCGCGCGGCTCCGGGGCGCCCAGACGATCAAACCCCGATACTGGGCTCTGAAGTGCAGTCGGTGGTGTTCAATCCGCCGTGGAACGTGCCGACCTCGATCGCCACCAAGGAGCTGTGGCCCAAGGAGGCCGCGCATCCAGGCTATCTGGCCAGCCACGGCTATCGCGTCATCGCCACCGACGAAAACGGCGGCAAGCGCATCCAGCAAAAGTTCGGACCCAAGAGCGCCCTTGGCAAGATGAAGTTCGACTTCCCCAATGGCTATTCGGTCTATTTGCACGATACGCCCAGCCGCGCCGCATTTGGCCGCACCTCGCGCACTATCAGCCACGGCTGTGTGCGACTGCAGCGGCCGCTGGAACTGGCGAATCTGATCTTTCAAGGGGATCCCGATTGGCAGCCCGACCGCATCGACGCGGTGCTGGCCAAGGGCGACACCATACGCGCGCCCTTGGACCGGCCCATGCCCATCTTCTTGATGTACTGGACCGCCTTTTTGGACGTGAAGGGGCGGGTGAATTTTCGCGACGACGTCTATGACTGGGATCAAACCTTGGTGAGTCTGATTGCCGCAGCCCGCGAAAACCGTTAGGGAATTAATCCGATAAGTAATAAAAAAATCACACTGTAACGCGTAACTGGGACTCTCCAGGCCCGCTCCCCCACGGGCAAAGGGATTTGCGTATGAATGATGCCAGACGTCGCCTGATTCAGCTTGGGCTCGCCTCGGCGGCGACAGGCCTCGCCCTCCCCGCCACCAGCTGGGCCAAGGGCCACGCCCACCGCGCCGCCGCGCACAAGGCCGGCCATAGCAGCCACAGGCTTGCGCGTCAGACCCTGCACGCTCACGGACATTCCCATGGCCGCAGCCCCGCCCATCCGGTGCAGCAAGCCAGCGTGCAGTTAGGAGACGCGCCACGGCGCTTAAAGTTCCACAATCTCCACACCGACGAGAAATTAGACGCCCTCTACTGGGAAAACGGCCAGTATGTGCCGAGCGCCCTGCACGCGGTGAACCACGTCCTGCGCGATTTTCGCACTGGCGACATCCACATGATGGACCCGGCGTTGCTCGACCTGATGGTCGCTGTGTCCGCCAAGGTGGAGACCGGCTCGCCGGTCTATGTGATTTCCGGCTATCGCTCGCCTCAGACCAATTCGATGCTGCGCGCTGAGGGTGGCGAGGCCACCGGCGTCGCCAAGAAGAGCCTGCACCTGCAGGGCCAGGCCATCGATCTGCGCTTTGCCGATGTGCAACTCTCTCACCTGCACGCCGCCGCCCTCAGCCTCGGTCGCGGCGGCGTCGGCTACTATCCCACCTCCGATTTCGTGCACATGGACGTGGGCCCCGTGCGCCAATGGGGCGGGGTCTGAGGATCGGCTCAGTCACCGCCGCTGGCGATACCCGCGTAGTGAGGCCGGGGGAGCAGAGACCCCACGAGATCGCCACGCGCTCTTCAGCACCACGCGCCATCCTCCTTCACCTCCAGCCCAGTGGATCGGATTCTCTTCGACCTCGCCGGATAGATATTGATCAACCAGCCACACCGCCGTCCCGCGGCCGATCCTTCGGCGAGATAGAGCCTCGGGGTTTCCTCTAGGCCGCCATGCCTGCGAAATTGGGGACCCAGCGCTGTTCCGCAAGGTGCGCCGGCTCAAATTTGGGTCCCCGCCTTTGCGAGATGAGCGGTTCGCTATAGCCGCTCGACGATGGTGACGTTGGCCATGCCGCCGCCTTCGCACATGGTCTGCAGGCCATAGCGCTTGCCGCGGGCGTGCAGGGCGTTGACCAGGGTGGTCATCAGCTTGGTTCCCGAGCCGCCGAGCGGATGGCCGAGGGCGATGGCCCCGCCGTTGACGTTCAGCTTCTCGGGATCGGCGCCCACGTGCTTCAGCCAGGCGGCCGGGATGGAGGCGAAGGCCTCGTTCACCTCGTAAAGGTCGATCTCGTCGATCTTCATGCCGGCCTTCTTCAGGGCCAGCTGGGTGGCGGGCAGGGGGGCTTCCAGCATGATCACCGGATCGCCGCCCAGCACCGTCATGTGGTGGATGCGGGCCAGGGGTTTGACGCCCAGCGCCTTCAGGCCCTTCTCGTTGACCACCATGACGCCCGAGGCGCCGTCGCAGATCTGGCTGGAGGAGGCGGCTGTCAGCGACCCGCCCTCCATCAAGAGCTTCACCCCCTTGATGGCCTCCAGGGAGGAGTCGAAGCGGATGCCTTCATCCACCTCGTGAGTCTGGAGGGTCCCGTCGTCCAGAGCGATGGTCAGGGGCAGGATTTCGGTCTTGAACGCCCCCGCCTCGGTCGCGGCCTTGGCCTTCTTCTGGGAATTGAAGGCGAAGGCGTCCAGTTCGTCCTTGCTGAAGCCGTGCTTCCTGGCCACCATCTCGGCGCCGGTGAACTGGCTGAACTCGATGCCGGGGTATTTGACCTCCATCTGCGGGCTCTTATAGAAGCCGAAACCGTTAGACATCGGCAGGGCGGCCGGCAGGCCCATGGGCACCCGGGTCATGCTCTCGACGCCGGCGGCGATCACCACGTCCATGGCCCCGGACATCACCGCCTGGGCGGCGAAGTGCAACGCTTGCTGAGACGAGCCGCACTGGCGGTCCACCGAGGTGCCGGGCACGTTTTCGGGAAGCTTTGAGGCCAGGACGGCGTTGCGCGCCACATTGACCCCCTGCTCGCCGATCTGGCTGACGCAGCCTAGGATCACGTCCTCCACCAGGGCCGGATCGGCGCCCGTGCGATCGATCAGGGCGTCGATCACCTGGGCGGCGAGATCGACCGGATGCCAGCCCTTGAGCCGGCCGCCCTTGCGGCCTCCGGCGGTGCGGACGGCGGCGACGATGTAGGCTTCAGCCATGGGAAATCCTTTGAGACCTCAAAATGGGCATTCGCGTTTCATAAACGCCTCCTGACCCAGGGGAAAGCAAGAGGCGGGGCCGGCGATTTGTCCACCAATGGTCGGCGAGACATTTTTCGCGATAGGCGCGCGACAAATGGATGAATAGGCCGGCTTTGCGTGAAGTGAGCGATGAGCGAAAGCCCGCCCTTCCATTCCTGTTCAAAGTCGATCGTTTCTCTCACATTGCACCGTTTCTCCATGGATGCGCCGCCAGCGAGGCGCAGGCCATGACGCAAAACTCTAAGCAGGGCTAAGCGCCTGAATACGCCGGGTTTCCGGGCTGCGTTGAGGGCGGCGCGCGCGTGCGGCGCGGGGGCAGGGGTCATCCGGCGATTATAACCCCGCCCGGCGGGAGGGGGAGAAGATCGTCTCGCCTGTCTGGCTTTTGTATTCAGTTGTATCGTGAATATCCGTCGATGAAGACATCGCCATCACCCCCTTGCCTTCCCCGCCTTTCTCGCTCCATAGGCGCAGCGACAAGGAACTCAGGAAGCGAGCATGGCGATCAAGACGCGGTTTACGGAAATGTTTGGGATCGAGCATCCCATCATACAGGGGGGAATGCAGTGGGTGGGCAAGGCCGAGCTGGTCTCCGCCGTGGCCAATGCCGGAGCGCTCGGCTTCATCACCGCCCTCACCCAACCGACCCCCGAAGCCTTGGCGAAAGAAATCGCCCGCACCCGCGAGATGACCGACAAGCCGTTCGGGGTGAACCTGACCATCCTGCCCACCATCACCCCGCCGCCCTACGCCGAATACCGCCAGGCCATCATCGAGGGCGGAATCAAGATCGTGGAGACCGCAGGCTATAAGCCGCAAGAGCACGTGGACGATTTCAAGGCCCACGGGGTCAAGATCATCCACAAATGCACCGCCGTGCGCCACGCCCTCTCGGCCGAGCGCATGGGGGTGGACGCCATCTCCATCGACGGTTTCGAGTGCGCCGGACATCCGGGGGAGGACGACATCCCCGGCCTGATCCTGATCCCCGCCGCCGCCGACAAGGTGAAGATCCCCATGCTGGCCTCCGGCGGCTTTGGCGACGGGCGGGGGCTGGTGGCCGCGCTCGCCCTGGGCGCCGACGGGATCAACATGGGCACCCGCTTTTGCGTGACCAAGGAGGCGCCGATTCCGCAAAGCTTCAAGGAGCGCATGGTGGCTAACGACGAGCGCCAGACCGATCTGATCTTGCGCACCCTGCACAATACCGCCCGGGTGATGAAGAATGTGGTGGCTGACGAGGTGGTGGCGATCGAGGCGCGAGGCGGCGCCACCTTCGCCGACGTGCAGGCCCTGGTGGCGGGCTCGCGCGGCCGCGACGCCTTGCTGGGCGAGGGCGACCCGGACGGCGGCATCTGGTCCGCCGGCCTGATCCAGGGCCTGATCCACGACATCCCCAGCGTGAAAGACCTGGTGGAGCGGATCGTCGCCGAAGCCGAGGGGCTGATCAAAGGACGCCTCAGCGGGTTCTTGGGGTAGCGCCAATCCAAGCTGTCATCCCGGCGTAGCGGAGCGGAGCGCCGGGACCCAGGGCTTTGGCTATGAATCTGTGTCCCGGATAAGCGCTGCGCGCTTTCCGGGATGGCAATAGGAGCGGCGAGCGCTACGTCGCCGCCGACAGTCCGGGAAACACTGGCGAGCGGCCGCGAGGCTGCTACAACTTCCCCATGTCCGAGCCCTCGCTGCGCACCGATCTCGACAACCGCCTCGCCCGCTATCGGGGAGTGGCTGGGAGCGATCCCTTCACCAATCCCTATCTGCTGTTCGCCCTGGACCTGACCCGGCGGCTGGAGACGGGGGAGGTGGACCTCGACGGGGTCGAGGGGGTGATCCGCCAGGTCGCGGCGGACGGCTTTGGGGCTCGCGCCGAGCGTCTGGGCGCCTATCTCGACGCCGCGCCGAGCGCCGACGAGGACGCGGCCCTCAGCGCCCTGTTCGAAGACCTGGCCGACCGGGGCTTTGAGGCCTACGCCGCCGCCCTGGCCCATCCGTCCTTTGGGGTGGTGACCACCGGCCACCCCACCTTCGCGCTCGCCGAGGACCTGTCCAAGGCCCTGGTGGAGCTGGCGGTCGGCCGCGCCGCCGACGGGACGCTGTTGGACGAGGCCGGCCGCGAGGGCCGCCGCGCGCTCGCCCTGGCAAGGCCGCAAGGACCGCCGCCGGACCTGACCCTGGATGTGGAGCACGCCTGGTCGGTGCGCGCGCTCGGCCATGCGCTGGACGCGCTCCACCACGCCCGCCTGATCGCGCTGGAGGTCGGCCGCGCCCGCTGGCCCGAGCGGTGGACAGAGCTTCGTCCAAACCTCCTGACCCTGGCCACCTGGGTGGGGTTCGATCAGGACGGGCGCACCGACGTCACCTGGCTGATCAGCATCGGCAAGCGGCTGCAGCTCAAGGAAGAGGCTTTGCTGCGCATGGTGCGCCGGGTCGCCGGCCTGGCCCCCGGCGCGGCGCCCGAGGTGGCGGCGCGGCTGGATCGGGCGCGCCATGAGGTCACCGGCCAGCTGGACGCCCTCTACGCCATGGGCGAGGATCCGGCCAAGATCGCCGCCTTCTCCCGCCTGGTGGTGGACGGGCGACGCGCCTCCCTGGCCGACGTCTCGCCCCTTTTGGACGATCTGGAAACCGCCCTGGCCGCCGCCAAGGACGACGAGACCCGCCGCGCCCTGGTCACCCTCAGAGCGGACCTTGAGACCCACGGGGTCTGCCTGGCCCACATTCATGTACGGCTGAACTCGGCCCAGCTGCACAACGCCGTTCGCCGCGAGGTGGGGCTGGACACCTCCCCCGCCGACCCGGCCAACCGGCGGGCCTATTTCGCCGCCATCAACCGGCTGATCGGCGGCTGCAAGTCTGAGGCGGTGGGTTTCCAGAGCCTTCTGGAGGAGTCCACCAGCGCCAAGCGCCTCTTCATCACCATCGCCCAGATGAAGAAGTACATCGACGCCAAGGCGCCCGTGCGCTTCCTGATCGCCGAAACCGAGAGCGGCTTCACCCTCCTGGCCGCCCTCTACTACGCGCGCCTGTTCGGGGTGGAGGACATCGTCGAGATCTCCCCCCTGTTCGAGACCGAAGAGGCCCTGGTGCGGGGCGAGGCGGTGATCGACGAGGCGCTGAAGAGCCCGCATTTCCGCGACTACGTCAAACGCCAGGGGCGGCTGTGCATCGAGTTCGGCTTCTCCGATTCCGGCCGCTTCATCGGTCAGCTGGCCGCCACCTTCCGTATCGAGCGGCTGCGCCTGAACCTCGCCATCCTGATGGAGCGGGCGGGGATGACCGATATCGAGATCGTCTTCTTCAACACCCACGGGGAATCCATGGGCCGGGGCGGCCATCCCGCCAGCCTGCAGGACCGCCTCTCCTATGTGGCCCCGCCCCATAACCGCGCCGAATTCGTCCGGCGCGGCATTCGCGTGCGGGAGGAGGACAGCTTTCAGGGCGGGGAGGGCTATCTGCCCTTCTTCACGCCGGCTGCGGCGCGGGCCACCCTGCGGGGGCTGTTGCAGTTCGCCCTCAGCCCCATCGACGACGCGCCGGACCTGATTTATGAGCGGGCCGATTTCGCCGCCGACTTCTTCGCCACCATCCAGCAGAGCTTCGATACGCTCGCCGGGGACCGGGATTACGCCACCCTCTTGAGCCTCTTTGGCACCCGTGTGCTGAACAAGACGGGCTCCCGCCCCGAGCAGCGCCAGAGCGAGGGCTCGGCCCAGGTCCGCACCTTCGCCCATGTGTCGGAACTGCGGGCCATCCCCAACAACGGCATCCTGCAGGGGCTGGGAGATCTCGCCAACACCACCTTTGGCGTGGCGCGGGCGGCGGCCAAGGATCCGCACGCCTTCGCCGACATGATGACCCGTTCGCCGCGCTTCCGTCAGGCATTGGAAATGGCCTGCGCGGCGGCCATGCTGGGGGACCTTCCGGCCATGCGGGCCTATGGGGCCACGGTCAATCCGAGCCTCTGGCTGGACCGCCGCGCCGGAGCGCCCGCCGCCGAGCTGCCCATGCTGGAGAGCCTGACCATGCTGGCCGAGCGGACAGGGCTGACCAGCCATCTGTCGCGGACCCTGCGCCGCATCCGCTCCGAACCGGCCTTCCCCCTGCCGATCGAAGAGAGCCCGCGCCGGGATCGGGTGCGGCTGCTGCACGCCCTGCGCATCGCCCTGATCCAGCGCATCGCCCTCTTGGCCACCCGCATCCCCCAGTTCACGCCCCAGTCGGGCCTGACCCGCGAGGACGTGCAGGTGCAACTGCTGCGGCTCGACGTCAAGGCGGCGGTGGCGACGCTAAAGGGCATCTTCCCCGCCCATGAAGACTCCAAGTCCAAGGGAGATTTCGGCGAGGTCGCCACCTACGATCCCGGCGCCGGCCAGGGCTACGCCCACGAACACGCGGTGCTGCTGGATCCCCTCTTACGCCTGCACGCCCTGATCCTTCTGACCACCACGGCGCTGGATCACGAGATCGGGGCGTGCGGGTAGGTTAAGCGCCCAGCAGGGTGGTCCGAACCCCGAGCTGTCCGGCGGCGACGGCCAAACGTTTGTCGAAGGTGATCAGGCGAAAATCCTCCCGGCGGCAGATAGCGGCGTGGAGCGCATCGGGCGCGCGCAGCATCAGGTCGAACCGCCGCACCAAGATATGCGCCAGCCGCAGATCCGCCTGTTTAATGTCTACATCGCCGGCGGCCACCGCCCGCCAGGCGTCGAAGTCGGCCAGCCGGTCAAATGCGTTTCGCTCCGTGAGCCGGTCGGTCCTGACCAGACGTGACAGCGCCGACGCCACTTCCGCGGCGGCGAATTCCCCGATCACCAGGGGTTCGTCGAGTTGAGCGATGAAGGCGTCGATCGCCCGGCTGCCGGATTCTTCGATCAGGGTCGGCAGGATGGCGCTGGCGTCGAGATAGGCCGTCACGCCCTACTCGTTGTAGAGTTCATTCAAGAGTTCAACAGAGGTGACGTCGACTGCTGTGCGACCTTGGCGACGGGCCTTCAACCAAGCATAGCTCGCCGGCGCCGCCCCGTGCGCGCCGGCCGCCAGGGCGCGCAGTTCAGCCACCGCCTTGCCATGGCGAGAGATGATCACCTCGTCGCCCTGCAAGGCCCGGTCGATCAGCTTGGGTAGGCCGCTTTTCGCATCGGCGACGCTATAGGTTGCCATCCCCAACTCCCGTTATGACCGTCATTATAGTCATAAATCGGCGCCGCGCAACGAAGGGCTGCTAAAGCTCCACCACCCCGTCGCCGTGAGGGGCGTGGGCGCCCGCCGGGGGGAAGTGCTCGGCCAGGGCGGCGCCGCAGATCTCGATGGCGCGGACGAAGCCCGAGGCCGGGTCGGCGGCCTTGACGCCCGCCACCAGGGCGGCCACCGCGGCGTTCCAGGCGGTGTCGCCGACTTCCTTATGGATGGCGGCGTCGGCGACCAGCTCCACCTGCCGGTCGTCCACCGAGGCAAAAATAAGGATGCCGGTGCGCGCCTCGGCGTGGATCAGCCCGGTGGAGGCGAAATGGGCGTAGGCGGTGCGGCGCACCCGGTGGCGCTTCAGGAAGCGCGGGGTCAGGGCCCGGCGCACCGGCGGGATGGCGACGATGAAGGCGGTGAGGGCGAAGAGGATCGCCTGCAGCCCGGCATAGGTCGTCAGGGCGCCGGTGATCGCGTCGCCGAGATTTGGGGCCTCCGCCCAGCCGCCGCCGAATTCCCCCAGGGTCCAGGGATGCAGGCCCAGCAAGAGGACCGCCGGCGGCAGGAGCAGCGCCGCGGCGGCCCCATAGGCCAGCGGCACCTCGCGATATTTGGAGACCTCGGCGGCGACGATGCAAAAGACCTCGCCCGAGGTCCGGCTCTCCACGTCGGCGATGGCGGCGGCGATGCGCCTGTGGTCTGCAGGCTTCAGCATCACCAGCTCCCCGACGATCCGCCGCCGCCGAACGATCCGCCGCCGCCGCCGGAAAAGCCCCCGCCTCCCCCGCCGCCGCCGCCAAAATCGTCATCGTCGCCGCCCCGGCCCATGCCGCCCAGCAATCCGCCCAGCAAGAGGGCCGGCAAGAAGCCGCCGCCACCGCCACGACCGCCTCTGAACAGGCCGCCCAGCACGAAGAAGACGATGATGGCCGGGAAGATCAGGCCGAAGATGCTGCCCCGATGGCGACCGACCGGCGCCTGCGCCGCCGCCTGTTGCTGCTGTTCAGCCTCCGCCGCCTTTTGCTCGGCGGTGGAGGTGTCGGCGCCCAGCTGGTCGACCAGGGCGTCGGTTCCGTCCACCACCCCGCCCGGCACGTCGCCGGCGCGGAACTTCGGCAGCACCTTGTCTTGCAGGATGACGCTGGTCAGGGCGTCGGTGAGGATGGGCTCCAGCCCATAGCCCACCTCTATGCGCACCTTGTGCTCGGAGGGGACGACGATGAAGAGGGCGCCATTGTTGGTTCCCTTTTGCCCGACCCCCCAGGTGCGGCCGAGCTGATAGCCGTAGTCGGCGATGTCGTCTCCCTGCAGGGTCGGCAGGGTGACCACGATCAACTGGCGCGAGGTCCTTGTCTGCAGATCCGCCAGCTTGGCCGTCAGGGACGCCTGCACGTCGGCGGGCAGCACATGGGCGTCGTCCACCACCCGCCCGGTGAGGGCCGGGAAGGTGATGGCGGCGCTGACCGGCGCCGCCGCGAAAGCGAGGGCGAAGACCGCGACGAGAGCGGCGGCGGAGCGGATCATCGGGCTTAGGACTTCGTGGTCGAGGTCGAGGTCGTGGTGTTGGTGGTCTGGGTCGATCCGGCCGGCGGCGCGATGTCGAAGTTGACCTTCGGGGCCGACTGGGCGTCGGCGGCGGCGGCGAACGGCAGCATGGGCTTTTCCGCCTTGTAGATCGTCGAGGCCCAAAGCACGCCGGGGAAGGTGTGCAGGGTGGTGTTATAGTCCTGCACCGCCTCGTTGTAGTCGCGGCGGGCCACGGCGATGCGGTTTTCCGAGCCTTCCAGCTGGGACTGCAGGGCCAGGAAGTTGCCGTTGGACTTCAAGTCCGGATAGCGCTCCTGGATGGCCGTGAAGCGGCCGAGCACGCCCGAGAGCTTGTCCTGAGCCTGCTGATAGGCCTGGAACTTGGCCGGATCGGTGATGGTGGAGGCGTCGACCGAGACGTGGGTGGCGCTGGCGCGGGCCTGGGTGACCTCGTCGAGCACGCCCCGCTCCTGCTTGGCGTAGCCCTGCACGGTGGCCACGAGATTGGGGATCAGGTCGGCCCGGCGCTGGTAATAGTTCTGCACATCCGCCCAGCGGGCCTTGGCGGCCTCCTCCTTGGTGGGGATGACGTTGACGCCGCAGCCGGCGAGGGAGACCGAGGCGAAAAGGGCCGCAACCACGGCCAGGCCGCGAACCGAGCGGCGAGAATGCGAGGGTTTCAAGGGGAGAGCCTCATGGAGACGCGCCGTCATTGGGCGCGGCCGGAGCTTAGCAGAACCCCGCGCAGGCGGAAGGGCGCGGCGGATGAAGCCTTTGTCATCATCGCGCTGCGCCGGTCCCACTCACATCGCCTTGCGCGCGTCGATATAGCGCCCGATCACGCTGGAGAGCACGTCGAGCGGCACGCGGCCGCAGCTCAGCCCGGCCTCGTGGAAATCCTTGATGTCGTACTTCGAACCGAGCTCGGCCTCTGCCTTGGCGCGTAGGCTGGTCCACACCGTATGGCCGATCTTGTAGCTGCAGGCCTGGGCGGGGGTGGCGCAATAGCGTTCGACCTCGCGGGTGGTGGAGCCCACCGCATCCCCGTCCAGGGCGGTGAGATAGGCGATCGCCTGCTCGCGGCTCCAGCGCATGTGGTGGATGCCGGTGTCCACCACGCAGCGCCCGCAACGGAACAGCTGCGCCTTCAGCCAGCCGATGCGGCCCAAGGGATCGTCCTCGTACATGCCCAGTTCGTCGGCCAGCTGTTCCGCGTAGAGGGCCCAGCCCTCGGCGTAGGCGGAGAAGCCGGTGGTCTTGCGGATCAAAGGCAGGCTCTTGTCGGAGAGGGCGAGACCCCCTTCCAGCTGGTGCCCCGGCAGGCCCTCGTGGAAGACGGTGGAGGGCAGGTTCCAGCGGGGCCATTCGGCCGTGTCGTGCAGGTTGAAGTAGACAAGGCCCGGGCGGGAGCCGTCGATGGCCGGCCCCTGGGAATAGGCCAGGGGCGCGCCGGCGTCGATCGCCGGCGGCACCGGGCGCACTTCGTACTTATAGGGCGGCAGACGCTTGAACGCCTGGGGCAGGCGCAGGCGAATGGCGTCGAGCTTGCCGTTGCAATAGGCGATCAACGCCGCCTTGCCTGCGTCGGTGTTGGGATAGAACTGGCTCTTGTCGTCATAGAGGTGGCGGATGCGCTCGCCGACGGTCCCCTGGGTCAGGCCTTGTTTGGCGAGCAGCGGCTCAAGCCGCGCCAGGATCGCCTTGCCCTGGTCCAGACCGAGCTGGTGCACCTCCTCGGGCGTCATGTCGGTGGTGGTGGTGGAATGGAGCGCCGCCCGATAGAAGTCGTCGCCGCCCTTGAACTTCCAGCAGCCGGCGTCGTGGGTCGCGCGCTCGCGGAGCGCCTTCACCGCCGCGATCTGACGATCCAGCGCCGGTCCAACCTTCTCGCCGTAGATGCGCGTCGCGTCGCGGCCGTAGCGGTCGCCCAGGCCCTTGGCCGCGGCGCGCTTGATCAGGGATGTCACCACCGTGGCCTGATCCGCCGGTTTGCGGCCCGCGCTCATCTGCGCCAGGGTGGTGTCGAGGAGGAAGTCGGGCGGGACGACGCCCAGGCCGGCGTCGTGGCGGAGCTGCTCGGTATTGTCGTCCAGCTGCCCGGCGAAGGCCTGAAGCCGCAGGAGATAGGCGTCCGCGTCAGCCGCCGCGTCGATCTTGTGCTTGGTGTCGAGGAAGTCTGGAACCGACTGATAGGCGCCGGTGAGCTGGCTGATCGCATAGGGCGATGGACCGTAGGAGGATCCGCCGAAGTCAAAGGCGAAGATGCGCGCAGCCGAGTCCCGCGTGTAGAGGATGGTGTCGTAGTTCACCTGTCCGGCGGGGCTGAGCCCGCTGCGGTCCACCGCCTTCATCCGTGCAAGCTGGCCGGCGTTCAGAGCCTTGCGTGCGGCGCGGCCGGCGGCGGATTCGTCGCTGAGCCGAGATTTCAGCGGAGCGAGATCGCCCTTGTCGAGACCGAGCTGGGTGGCGTTTTCCGGCCGCTGCTGCAGCCCCTCCTGCATGAACCGATCGAACAGGCCGTCCAGGGCCGCGTCGGCGTTGGACGGCGCTTCGGCATGGGCCAGGGCGGCGGGGGTGGAGACAGCGGCTACGGTAGCCAGGAGAAGTTGGCGACGGTCGAACATGCAGGCGAATTCCCTTGGCGAAACGGCAAACTAAGGCCACGGCGGCGGCCTTCACAAGGGCGCCCGGCGTGGGTGGCGCAGCTTGCCGCGCGTTCGAGCGTTAAGGGGCACAGGAGATGCCGATGTCCATCGACAAGCGCGCAGACCAGCGGACCGAACCTGCGCCCTGGTCGGAGGTGGTGCTGGTCTGCGCCAAATGCGCCGCCAAGCTGGGGCGGGGACATAGGGGCAAGACCGAGCTGCGCGGCGAGATCAAACAGGCCCTCAAGCATCATGGGCTTGGCAAGACCGTGCGGGTGGTGGAGGTGAGCTGCCTGGACCTCTGCCCCAAGGGCGGCCAGACCGTGGCCACCGCCCGCCAGCTGGCCGCCGGCCGCCTGACCGTGGTGGGGCCCCAGGCGGACGGGGCGGCGGTGGTGAGGCTGCTGTTCGATCCCGCGTCGCCCCTTTTGGGAGGCGCGGCGGGGTCCGACCGGCCGATGCCGTCGCGTCGGCCAAGGCTTAGGGTGGTGGAATGACGGTCAGCAGAGGCTTCGCGCCCGACGCCGCCGATCGCCAAACCCCGGTCGCCTTCCTCGCCGAACAGAAATAGCGCCCCATCGCCAAATCCGTATGGACGCCGGGCGCGGCAAAGGCTTGATAGCGGGGGGCCTAAATCTGCACATGAGGCGCGTATGAAACGATTCTGGGTCGCTGGACCCCTCTGCTTGGCGCTCATCGGGGCCGCCTACCCAGGCGCTGCACAAGACGTCGCCGCCACCGTCCAGGCGCGCCATGCTCATTTCAAGCAAATCGGCGTCGCCATGAAGGGGCTCTCCGAACAGATGAAATCGCCCGCTCCGTCCCTGGCGGACGTGCGTGGCTATGCTCAGCGGCTGGACGAACTCGCGCCCCAGCTGCCCAGCTGGTTTCCGAAAGGCTCTGGACCGGAGTCGGGGCAAAAGACCCACTCCAAGGCCGATGTCTGGCAAAAGCCCGACGAATTCGCCAAGGACGCCGCCGCCTTCGCCGCGCAAACCCACAAGCTGAACGTGGCGGCCCTTAGCGGAAACCTGGCGGCCGTGGCGGCGCAGGCGCCGGCGGTGAGCGCGGCCTGCAAGACCTGCCACCAGGCCTTCCGCGAGCGTGAGGACTAGCATGGCGCCGGCCCCCCGGCGGCTGACCGGCGAAACCGCGACGGTGCGCGTCTGGGACGGGCCGATCCGCATCTTCCATTGGTCGCTGGCGGTGCTCTTGCCTCTAGCCTGGTGGACGGCGCAGCAGGGGCAGATGGGCTGGCATCGGCTGATCGGTTACGCCATCGCCGGCCTTCTTGCGTTTCGCCTGTGGTGGGGGGTGGCGGGCGGCTCCACCGCGCGCTTCGCCGGCTTCGTCAAGGGCCCCCGCACGGTCGCCCGCTACGCGGCGAGCCTGTTTCGAGGCTCAGAACCGGGGCCCCCTGGCCATAACCCGATGGGCGGGTGGAGCGTGCTCGCCCTCCTGACCCTGCTGATCGCCGAGGTTGGGCTTGGGCTGTTCAGCGTCGATGTGGACGGCGAGGCATCAGGCCCGCTGGCGGACCGGGTGAGTTTCGACGCCGGCCGCTTCGCCGCCCATTGGCACCACCTGCTGTTCAACGGCCTTTTGGCGCTGATCGGGCTGCATTTATGCGCCATCGCCTTCTATGCCGCGGTCAAGCGGGACAATCTCATCGGACCTATGCTGACGGGCGTCGGCGCCAGGGGCGAGGGCTTTCGTCCCGCCGCGCGGTGGCGGCTTTGGGCGGGCCTGGCGCTGGCGGGGGGCGTCGCTCTGGCCCTCGCCAAGGGCTTGAAATTCTGACGCGCAAATATTCGCCATGAGGAAAATATTTGTCGAGAGGGGGAACCGGCTAACCAACCGGCCGTTGTATGTATGCGGAGGCGGCGACGCCCCCCCGACATAGGCTGCTAGTTTTCAGCCTGCCGTCTCCGCCCCCCACCCTCTCAAACTCCCGGTCGCGTGCGTCCCTGTGGCGGGCCGTCCTGTTACGGCCGGGCGGCGTCTGGCGCCGAGGCGTGGATCACCACTTCCGTGCGACGGCGCAGGGGCTCGGGCTGGCCGCCTGGAGAGACCGCGCCGGATTCGCCCAAGGCTTCGATGTCGAAGGTCGGGGTCGGCAGGCCGGCGGCGGCCAGGGCGTGGGCCACCACCGCCGCCCGCTTGCGGGAGAGGGCGAGATTGCTGCGCGGCGCGCCGTCCGCGTCCGCCAAGCCCAGGACCGCGATTGAGCCCAGTTTGCAGCCCTTCACCCGGCTGGCGGTGTAGATGAGCTCCTGCTGCGCTGGGGCGCTGAGCTGGTCGGATCCCTTCTCGAAATAGATCGGAAAGTTGAAATCCGCGCAGACCACAGGGGCAAACGCCATGGTGGCGGGCTTTGGCGGCGTGGAGCAGGCGACGACGCCGGCGCCGGCGAGGACGCCCATCATCAGCGTCTTGCGGCAAAGGGCGCGTGTGGGCGCGCGCGCGTTGGCCTGGCGGGTGCGGTCTTGAAGGTGTTTCATCGGGCGTCCTAGGGCTTTAGACCTTGGGCTGTCCATCTTCCCAATAGTAGCGCCGGGTCATGGGGTCGTAATAATAGTAGCGCTGATGGCGCAGGTCGAAATACTGCCGCTGCGGGGACTTCGTCTTTGGCGCGCAGGGGCTTCCCGGCCCGCATCGCGCGCCGACGTGTTCGCTGGGCGGCGGCGGCGGCGGGGTTGAGGGTTGGGGATGGCCGAGCAGGGGGACCGAAGCGCACCCCGCCGCCGCCAATCCGATCGCCGCAAACGCACCCAACTTCCAAAACATGCCGCCGTCCCGACCTAGATCCACCATGGCAACGAGCGTCCATGGCCAAGGTTCCGTCAAGCGGCGCTAAGGATCAACCGCAATTGTCTTGGAACCGGGCGCCCCCCGCGCCGTTGGATAGGCCTACGCCGTCTTTCCAGTGCGCGGCGTGCGGAGCAATGGCAATGCCGATGTCCAGGGCCAATCCGGACGCTCTTTCCAAGCAAGGCTTTTGACGCCTGTGGACGGCGGCGGAGATCAAGCGATCCAAGCGCCGCCGCCATTGGGCGTCAAGGTGCGGCGCGTTGAGGCGGTGGTCAATGCGGCGTCGGGCAGCGTCGGACCCGGTGCGGCTGAAGCCCTGGAAAGGATCATCGCCAGCTATGGCCTCGCCGTCCGCGTCGCCAACGCCCAACCCAAGGAGATCGGCCGCGCGGTGCGGGCGGCGGTGGCGGCCAAGCCCGACCTTCTGGTGGTGTTGGCGGGGGATGGGACGGCCGCCCTGGCGGCGCGGCTGGCGGGGCCGGACGGACCGCTGATCGCGCCCCTGCCCGGCGGCACCATGAACATGCTGCCTCACGCCCTCTATGGGCCGGTCAGTTGGCGCGACGCCTTGAACGCCACCCTGTCGGATGGGGTGGTGCGGCCCATTTCCGGGGGCGAGGTCGATGGGCAGAGCTTTTACGTGGCGGCGATCCTCGGGGCGCCGGCTCTTTGGGCGGACGCCCGCGAAGCGGTGCGGGCGCGTCATCTCAAGTTGGCGATTTCAAGGGCGCGCCGGGCCTTGGCGCGGGCCTTCTCCCATAAATTGCACTACACCCTGGGAGACGGGACCCTGGAGACGACCGAAGCCTTGACCCTGATGTGTCCCCTGGTGTCGCATGGCCCGGTGCAAAACGCCCTGGAGGCGGCGGCGCTCGATCCCAAGGATGCGGCCGAGGCGCTGCGCCTGGGCTTCAACGCCGTGACCGGGGATTGGCGCCACGACCCCTCGGTGCGAGCCACCTTGACCAGGGGGGGCGTGGCGTGGGCGCGCGGGCGCATCCCCGCCGTGCTCGACGGCGAGCCCTGCCGGCTCAATCCGCGGGTGAATTTCCGCTATCTGCCGATCGCCTTTCGCGCCCTGGCGCCGGCGGAGGTCGCCGCCGATGATCGGGCGGCGATCCAGACGACAGCGGCCGCCCCTCATCGATGACCCGCCTGATCCAGCTCAGCGATCCGCATTTCGGCGGCGAGAACGTGGCGGCGACCGAAGCGGCGACGGCCTTTGTGCAGGAGCGCCGCCCCGATCTCGTTTTGGTCACCGGCGACCTGACCCTGAACGGTCTGCCCAAGGAGTTTCAGGCGGCGGCGGCGTGGCTGGATCGCCTGCCCAACCCCCGGCTGGTCACCCCGGGCAATCATGACACCCCCTATTGGAATCTAGTGCTTCGGGCCCTGACCCCCTTCGCACGCTACCACCGCTATATTGGCGAATCCGAAGGGCAGGGCTTGGACAACGCCGCCGTTTCCGCCCGCGCCATCAACACCGCCCGCGGCGCCCAGCCTCGCCCCGACTGGTCCAAGGGGGCCATCGACCTGGACCTCTGCCGATCCACCGTCGCCGATCTGGCTTGCGCGGCGCCCAGCGCCCTGCGGGTGATCGCCTGCCACCACCCCCTGGTCGAGGCCCTGGATACGCCGGTGACCGGCGGGGTCCATCGGGGGGAGGATGCGGCCTGTATCCTGGCCAAGGGCGGCGCGGATCTGATCCTCACCGGCCATGTGCACAATCCCTTCGCCACCGCCCTGCAGGTGGACGACAAGCGCACCTATGCGGTGGGCGCCGGCACCCTCTCCACCCGGCTCCGCGGCACGCCGACCGGATTCAACTGCATCGACGCCGACGCCGAGACCATCACCGTCACCGCCATGGGCTGGAGCGGATCTCACTTCGAGCCCTATCGCACTTGGGCCTTGCCGCGCCGCATCCGTCCCACGGCAAGAAGGCCGGCCGCCTTGGGGTGACCGGCCTTTTTACATTGATCCACGTTGATCTAGCGTGACGGGCTCTGGGCTCAGAATGCGACCTGCGATCGAACGGAGACCACGTCGTAGGATTGGCCGATCTGAGCGCCTTCCGGCGTGAACCAGAGGGTCGAGGCCTGCGCGGCGTTGGCGGCGGGGGACAGGCGGCCGATCTTCACGTGCTGATAGTCGAGCATGAAGCGGACCACGGGGTTGATATACCAGTTGAGCGCGGCGTTGATGTCCTTGGTCTGACCGCCGCGGATGGCGCTGCCGGTCTGATAGGTCCCTGGGGCGCCGGGATCGTAGTTCAGGTCCATCTCGGAATAGCGGAGCCCGACCTCCCATGCGCCCCAGCCGCCGTTCTTCAGGCTGAAGGGATGCTTGACCGGGGGGGCGTCGAAGGCGGCGGTCTGGCTATTATACTTGCGAGCCTCGCCAGTGAGGATCCAGGTCCCGTAGACGTAATAGCCATTGAAGTTGGGGCTGGCGATTCCGTCCGACCGCTTCACGTCGAAGTGCTCGTATTCCGACTGCAGGAAGAAGTTCTGCTTCTGGGCGGCGAACTCGACGCCCACCGTGTCGGCGTGATGGGCGTCGATGTTGCCGGTGTTGATCAGCTTGGTGCCGTCGACGCGCAGCTCCTCGGTGTTGCTGAGGGCGATGACCGCGCTGGTCAGGGCCGTGGCGCCGTTGGTTCCGGGGCCCGAGGCGTTGGCGGCGCGATCCACATAGCTGCCGTGGACGCCCACATGGATCAGCCAGTCCTTGCCGTGGAAGGGCGAGGCGGCGAGGCGGCCGACGAAGCCCAGCTGGTCGCTATAGGTCTGGGCCACGGCGGTGGCGGTGCCGGTGTTGAGCACGCCGATGGTTTTCCCGGTGACGGCGGCGGACGCCAGCCAGTGGTCGCCAGTGGCGAACACCTGCAGGGCGGTGCGGGTGTCGCCGGCGGCCAGGCCCCGGGCGAGATCCGAGGAGACGGCCCGCTCCAGGAAGGGAATGCCGTTGGTGGAGCCCTGATCGTCCAGACCGATCGAGGGCGCGAAGGCGCCCAGGCGGACCTTGAAAGGCCGCAACCCGGAATATTGCACCCAGCTCTCATAAAGCTGGCCGGTGTTCTCGACGCCCGAGCCGGCGAAGTCGAATAGCAGGCGGTAATCCCAGTCCCCATAGACCGTGCCGTCCAGGCCGATGCGGGCGCGGCGAAACACGTCTCCGTCCTTAAGCTGGCGGGCGTGGGTCAGGTCGATATTGCTGGCCGAGGCGCCCAGGGCCGGGCCGCTGCGGCGTAGGTCCGTGGCGATCGGGCCGGCCTTGTCCTGATCGTATTGGGCGGCGTCCAACTGCACCACCCCATGCAAGGTGGCGGTGAAATTGCCGTCCGAGGTGCGGAAGGTGGGCCGTCCGCCGCCCAAGGCCACGGAGGCTGCGCCGCCGTCGTCGCCGCCGGCCGATTTGGAGCTTGGAATGGGCGGCGCGGCGGCCAACTGGCCCGAAGCCGGTCCGGCGGAGGCGGCGATGGGCGCGGCGGCCTGTGAAGCCCGAATGGCCGAAAGCTCGGCCTCCACCGACTTCAGCTCGGCCTCCAGGCGCTCGATTCGCGCCGATTGATCCTGTCCAGCCGCCTGCGCGAAGGCCGGTGTTGCGCCCGCGCAAAGCGCCGCGACGGACGTTGTGGCGGCGAGCCAACGGCGAGCCCCCCCAATTGAGCGTTCATGATGCATGTCAGTCCCCCCAAGAATGTAGGCAGTCGTCGCTGTTCTGTATCGCGCGCTCAACCGAGTTTTTGACCGTCTACGGACAGTATCGCTAAACGCTACTGGAGGGGTTAACGGCGTCTTTAGGGCGAAAACGCCAGTGCGACAGCCATGGCGGACCTTGAGTCGACTACCGAAGCAGCGTCGGCGGCGGCTCCGCTCCTGGGGCGAAGATTGCATCAGTTTCGGCAGCGGTCATCGCCCGGTAGGCGCCGGGGGCCAGGTCGTCGGGCAGATAAAGGCCGCCGATGCGATCGCGGTGCAGGGCCGCCACGTGGTTGCCGACGGCGGCGAACATGCGGCGAACCTGATGATAGCGGCCCTCGTGTACGGTCAGCCAGGCGGTGGTGGGCGAGAGCGCCTCCAGCTCGGCGGGCAAGAGAGGTTTGCTCTCTCCCTCCAGCATCAGGGTTCCAGCGGCGAATACGGCCGCTTCCCCGCCCTCCAGCGGACGCTCTAAAGTCGCCAGGTAACGCTTGGCCACATGCTTCTTGGGCGAGATCACCCGATGCAATAGGGCCCCGTCGTCGGTGAGCAGCAAGAGGCCCGAGGTCTCCTTGTCCAGCCGGCCGACGGTGGAGAGGGGCGGTTCCCGCCGCCGCCAGCGCGGCGGCAGGAGGTCATAGACCAGCGGCCCCGTATCTCTGTGTGAACAGGTGACGCCCAGCGGCTTGTGCATCATCACGGCGACGCCGGGCGGCGGGTCGAGCGCCTTGCCCTGGATGCGCATACGGCTGGCGAGATCGGGGGTGATCGGCACATGCTCGTCGGTGTCGACCACCTCGACGCCGTCCAGGGTCACCCAGCCGGCCGCGGCCATCTGCTGCACCTCGCGCCGGGAGCCATAGCCGAGGTTGGCCAAGAGCCGGTCCAGGCGCAGGGTGGCCGGGCGCTTGCTCATCGCCGCGCCTCGAACACCTTATAGCCCCCCTGCTCGATGCGCACCTCGACGGTGGCGAAGAGGCCGGTGAGGGTGGTCTCATAGGGAAGGTGCCGGTTGGCCACCATCCACAGGACCCCGCCCTTGCGAAGCGCCCCCGCCGCCCGCTTGATGAAGGCTTGGCCCAGGGCCTTGTCCTCGGAGCCCCCATCGTGGAAGGGCGGGTTCATCACCACGAAATCCAGCCCCGACAGGGGGACGGCGGCGCCGGTGGCGTCGGCCCAGGAGAGATCGGCGCGGGGATCGAGCACATTGTGCGCGGCGGCCTCCACCGCCCGCCGATCGATGTCGATCATGGCCAGTCGCTCCACCTTCGGCGAGGTCAAGACCGCCCGCGCCAGATAGCCGACGCCAGAGCCGAGATCCGCGCCCCGGCCGGAAAAGGTGGGAAGGCTCTTGGCCAGGAGCGCTGAGCCGGGATCGATCCGATCCCAGCTGAACACCCCCGGCTGGGACCAAAGGCCGATGCTCTGCAAGAGGCGCGGCGCGCCCTCGGCGACGGCGGCGTCGATGCCGATGAGGATCTCCGGCCGCTCGCAGGCGCAGATGCGGTGATGACTTTTCACCGTCTCGCGCACGTCGCAGCCAAAGGCTTCCAGTTCCTTCTTCAGCCGCGATCCGCCGCGATCCTTGGGCGCCAGGGCGGTCAGGGTCCCGCCGGGGACTAGGGCGCGCAGGGCCAGGGCCAGACCGTAGCGGCGCTCCACCGTGCCCGGTGGAGCCAGCATGACCAACGATGCCAAGGTTTCCGCGGTGATCGCCTCCAGCGAAGCGGCGCCGGGGATCAGGGGCGAGACCTGCCGGGCGCCGAGGGGGGGCTCCGCCAAGGCGCGGGGCGGCGTCCCATAGACGGCGGACGACGTGGGAAGTTCGATGCGTTCGATGCTGCAGCCCTTCTCAACCCCATGGGGCGAGGTCTAGTGATCGCCGCCGCCCTGGGAAGTCCGGGGCTCTAGAAAATGGTGCCGCTTAGGTGACTCGAACACCTGATCCCATCATTACGAACACGGCTGTGGGATGCAACCCCCGCCACATCTAGCCTCATCTCCGCTCCATTGAGCTTTCCTCACTGTGCGCTCCCCGATCGCGACGTGGCTGGCAGGGTCATCGCGTCCAGTAGCCATCCGAGAGCGTGCGCAGGAAGCTCACGATCGCGTTCTCCTGTTCGTCCGATAGGCCGAGACGGCCCATGTGGCTGGTGTTCATGTTCTTCTTCGACTCCGGCGCAGGCCAGCAGGTCTTGCCCTCGCCGGGGGCGTTGGGCGCGCACGGCGAAAGGACGTCGCGCGTGTTGTAGAAGTGCACGACCTGTTTCAGGCTGGTGAAATAGCCGTTGTGCCCATACGCCTTCACGAAGTCTGGATAGGGCCGCTTGTCGACATTGCGCAGGGTCGGGACCTGGATCCGAGCCAGGTTGTCGGGCTCCAGTTTCAGCCAGCGCGCATCCACAGCCGAGGGCTGGCTGAGCAGATTGCGCGCTGCGAGAAACCCAGCCACGCCCGGATCGACGAAGGCGGCCCCTTCCGGATTGGCCGTGTAGCGGCCCGCATCGGGCTTGCTTTCGCGGTAGTAGGGAAGCCTCGGATTGGCGGGGGTTCCGATATTGCTGGCCGTGAAATCGGTGAACAGTTGATCCTCGCCAGGTCCGCCGTCCCGGTGGCAGGCGTTGCACTGAGCCTTGCCGCGGAACAAGTCGTAGCCTTCGCTTTCCTGGGGTGTGAACTGGGCCTTGCCCGCCTGGACCGCGTCATATTTCGAAGTGAAGGCGGTCACCTCGGTGGAAATCTCATAGCCTTCGATGGACTGGGCCATCTGGTCGAAAGTAGCGCCGGCCCGGCCGCGGTCGAGCGTGCTCAGATGAACCGGGCGAGGGTCGGCTGCGGGCGGCGATCCGGACCGATCGCAGACCTTTTCAACGTCGCGCGGCCAGGCGATCGCGAAGGCCTGGGGCCCCCAAACGCGCTCGAACATCGCCCGATAGGGACGCTGCGAGGCGCGGTAGACGGCGCAGGCGGCGTCGGCGAGGCCCATCTCGACCGGGTTGGTCGGCGGCCCCTCCGCCTGCTCCGCCGCCGGATTGCCCAGACGCCGGCCTGTCGCGCGCATGTCCCAGAAATTCCCGCCGACAAGATCGCCCTGGCCCGGATTGTAGTGCAGGACAGGCGAGAGCGGCGCGTAGCTGTGGGTCTGCGGCTTGCGGTTGCCGAAGCGTGTCCGCACCGAGCCGGGATAGGACCCCATTGTCCGGTTTAGTTCCGAGACGGGGCCGGTGAAGCCGGTTTCGGGCATGTGGCAGAAGGCGCAAGCTTCGTTGCGATTTACGGAAAGCTGCTTGTCGTAGAGCATCAGCTTGCCAAGAAGTTCGACCTGTTGGACCTCATTGTCGGGCGGCGTCGCCAGCCGGTCGAGCGTCCGCGCCTCCATGCGGTCGATCTCCGCCTCCACCTGGGCTATTTCCTGGAGCGCGCGGGGCGACAAGGTGGATGCGCCCTCGTCCGCGCCGGAGGCGCCCGGCGCGCACAGCGCCAGCGCTGCGATCATAGCAACCACGGCAAGGGAGGTCGTATTCATGTGCGCCGCCGAGCAAGTCTGCGAGTGAAGAGAAGGGTCAGTCCGGAGTCTGGCGTCTAGAGGAATTAAATAACGCCAGCATCCAGCGCCCGCACCGGGGGAAGAGGCGGGCCGCCCACCGCCGGGGGAGGGGGGACGGGGGCGGCCCTTCAGATCCGTTTGGGAGGACGGGACGGATCTGATCCCAGGCAACGAGAACCTGCCCATCACCGCCCATAGGGCGCTTGGTTTCGAAGTTCACGGCGATCTCCGATGCGGCTTTCGTTTGTCCAATCCCGAGCCCGAGCCCGAGGGCGTGGTTCGCCTTTTCCGGCGCGACTTCCAGATACTGCCACGGCGGCCGGCGGACCGTGCGTTACAAGGCGTCAATCGCTGTTAAGCCAGGGCGGCCGAGATCGGCGGGCGGCATCGAGCCGTTGGGAAGCCTAAGCGAGTCTCGCCCGACGCCAACGTCCAGGCGTCTCGCCGACGAACCGCTTGAATACGGTCGAAAAGTGGGCCTGTGCCTGGAATCCTACGGTCAGCCCGACATCCACCAAGTCGTTGGAGGTATTGAGGAGCAGGCCCTTCGCGGCCTCGATCCTGTGCATTAGGATGAAGTCGTGCGGTTTGGAACCGGTGGCGAGGCGAAATTGCGCTGCAAAATGCATCCGCGACAACCCGGCCGCGGCCGCCATGTCGTTGAGCGAAATCGCTTCGGCGAAATGGGCGTCGACGTAGTCGACCACGCGCTTCAGTCGCCACTTCGGTAAGGGCGATACGCGGCCCCGCCCCCGGCCGATCTGGATCACGCGCATCACAAGCGCACGGGCCAGCGTCTCGATATAGCGAGCGTCGGCGCCCTCTCGGGCCATCTGCAGCGCCCTCGCCAACTGGTCGATCAGGGCGTCGCGGGAAATCACGGTCGCAAGCACGGCTGCGTCGAGGACGCCAAGACGGGAGTCCGCGGCCAGTGGATCGCAGATGGCTTCGGCGGAGACGTCAAGATGAAGGAAGTCCGCTGCAGCCGTAAACTCCGCGTGCAGGATCTGGGCGGGTGGGCAGACATAGGTCATGCCCGACATCATCATGCCGTCGAAGATCAAGGCGGGGCCGTTCAGCAACCGGATGCGTATCGGCGTCAGAGCGACGGCCAGCAGGAACTGTCCTTCAGGCGCTGTGATCGTCTCGCGCCACGGTTGCGCGCGCTCGTCGATCCAGCGGGTCACCCTGATTTCGGACTGACCGTCAAGGCGGCGGCGCGGCTCGCACCTCAGGCTTTCGTTATTCGCGTCGGGCGAAGACCAGGCGGACGCCTGGCCGCCGGTTTCCGATGAGGAGCAGGGAATCGTCATGTCGTTGGGCTCGCCTGATCATACCGATCGCCTGCGTCTGCGCGGCTGCGCGGGGGCGGCGACATGATCACGCTAGCGGGGCCCGAGACGTGTGGCTCGATATCGAACGTAACGTCCCGTTAGAGGGCGTTAACCGCTGTCAACGGGCTGACTTGGCGACCCGCCGGGCCCAAAGCCGGCTCTGGCCCCGATCTCGATGCCCAAGGCGCTATCTTGCGCCCGGCCGGGTCTATCGTGTGCTTAGGGAATTTGGACTCCTTGTTGAAATCCTCCACCGCGGCTGTCCGCCATCTTTCGGCTGTGGCCCCGCGTGGGCGGTTCCCCAAGCGTCTGGAGAAGAGGCACATGACCGAACTCAACACCGCAATCCGACAGGACGCTACGCTGGAAACGGCGCCCACCCGGTATGTCGAAGGCGGCGACATCCGTTTCGCCTATCGTCGGCTCGGCCCGTCGACGGGAATCCCGCTGGTGCTACTGCAGCACTTTTCGGGCAACATCGATGCCTGGGACCCCGCCGTCGTGAACGCCTTGGCGGCCGACCGTCCGGTGATCGCCTTCGACAACGCCGGCGTCGGCCGCTCGTCCGGCCAAACCCCCGACAACATCGCGGCCATGACTCGCGACGCCGTCGCCTTCACCGGCCTGCTCGGCCTCTCCAAGGTTGATCTGCTCGGCTTTTCCCTGGGAGGCTGCATCGCCCAGCAGATGGCGGCCGAGCACGGGCCGCTGGTCCGCAAGCTGGTTCTCGTCGGCACAGCGCCCCAGGGCGGTGAGGAGCACCTGCTGGCGGTCCTCCAAGAGGCCTTCTCCCATTCCGAAACGCCGGATCCGCGGCTGCCGCTATTTTTCACCCAGTCGCCCGCCAGTCAGGCCGCCGGCAAGGCGTTCCTGAAACGGGTCTATGCTCGTCAGGAAGATCGGGACACCGACAGTGGCGCCGCCGTGACCGATCCGCAGGCCAAGGCGCTGATCGCCTGGTGCGCCACGCCCGACCCCGAGCACGCCATCTTGAACGCGATCACCCAGCCCGCCCTCGTGGTCTGCGGCGGCAACGACACGATGCTGCCCGTGGACAACGCCTACATGATGTTCAAGGTCATGAAGAACGCTCAGCTGGTCCTCTACCCGGACTCCAGCCACGGAGCCCTCTTCCAGCACCACGACGCCTTCGTCAGCCACGTCCGGGCCTTCTTGGACGCCTAGCCGATCGCCGGCAGACCGTATGAGCGATGCAGCGCCTCTTGAGCAGCTTGGCCCTGATTTCGCCCGTCAGGCGGAGGATAGCCAGCGCCGATTCCGCGACGCTCTTCGGGCCACGTATGATTTCATTGTCGGTGAGCGCGGGTCGGCCGGCGCTACCGCCGCTCCCTCGCGTGGCGGAAACCCCGCCAAGAGCCCCGACCGTGAAAGGAAGACACCTCATGATAGTGAACAGGCGTACCTTCTCGACTGCCATGGTCGCCGGCGCCGCCGCGTCGCTGATTTCCGCTCAAGGCAAGGCGGCCACCGCGGGCCCGGTCGCCGCCCGCAACGTGGTCCTCGTCCATGGATTGTTTGCCGACGGCTCGTGCTGGTCTGAGGTGATCGCGCGCTTGCAGGCGGCGGGCCTCAACGCCACCGCCGTGCAAAATCCCCTGACGACGCTGCCTGAAGCGGTCGCCTCGGCCCAGCGTGTGCTCGCGCGACAGGATGGCCCGACGGTTCTGGTCGGCCACTCCTTTTCCGGGATGATCGTCACCGAGGCGGGGATGCATCCCAATGTCTCGGCGCTCGTCTATGTGGCGGCGCGGGCGCCGGACGCGGGTGAGGACTACACGGCATTGGCCAAGACCTTTCCCACGCCGCCGGCGTCCGCCGGCATCGTGTTCGACGGCGATGAAGGGCGCCTCGCTGAGGCGGCGTTCCTGCACGATTTCGCCGGCGACCTGCCGGAAGCCACGGCGAGGGTCCTCTATGCGGTCCAGCAGCCGTTCAACAAAGCCCTGCTCACCGGCAAGACGACCCAGGCGGCCTGGCGGTCCAAGCCGAGCTTCTATGCCGTCTCGACGCAAGACCGGACGATCGATCCCGACCTTGAACGTTTCATGGCCAAACGCATGGGCGCAAAGACCATCGAGGTGAAGTCCAGCCATCTGTCGCTGATCTCCCACCCCGACGAGATCGCCCGACTGATCCAGGAAGCTGCGGGGCTAGACACCTAGGTGTCATTTCCAAGAAGGTTGTTCACCCTTCGCCAAGGTGTGCGGCCTCCGATGCCGGCGTGAGGGCGTGAAGGTTATAGGTGTTGGTCCAGTCGCTGGCGGCTTGGATGCGGGCCTGTGAAGATGGATAGGGTCTGGCGTAGGCCCATTCCCTCAAGTTGCTCTGGATGAAGCGTTCGGCCTTGCCGTTGGTGCGCGGCGTGTAGGGCCGGGTGCGCACGTGGCGCAAAGCGGCGGCCTTGAGCGCGGTTGCGAAGAGCTTTGAGCGATAGGCCGATCCGTTGTCGGTCATCACGCGCTGGACGGTGACGCCGCGCCCTGCGAGCCAGGCGAGGGCGCGTTGCAGGAAGGCTGTGGTGTCCTCCTTGCGCTCACTGGGCAGGATCTCAGTGTAGGCGAGGCGCGAGGCGTCGTCGACGCAGACATGCAGGAAGTCCCAGCCATGGCCCCGGTTGGCGTGCATGCCGGGCCCGCGGGGCTTGAAGCGGTGGCCGCTGCCGTTGATCTTGCCCAGCTTCTTGATGTCCAGGTGGATCATTTCGCCCGGCTGCGCCCTTTCATAGCGGATGATCGCCGCCTTGGGCTGCAGCGCCGACAGCCGGCCCAGACCAGTCGGCGGAGGATGACGCCCACGGTGGAGCGGGCCATGCCGAGCGCCTGGGCGATGGCTGGGCCGGTCATCCTTTGGCGCCGCAGCTGCTCGATCCGCTCGACCAGCGGCGGAGGCGTGCTGCGCGGACATCGGCGGGGCGCCGAGCTACGGTCGTGATGCCTGCGCTCGCCGCCCCGCCGATGCCGGCCGATCCATTTGCGCGCGGTCCTCAGCGACACCCCGGCCGCATCCGCAGCCGCCTGCGCCGTCCAGCCGTGCGATACCGATAGGCCAGCAGCGCTCGACCCGCAGGGGGCAGTCGGGCATTGTTGCGAACGTTCATCCGGGTCCTGCGGGCTGTGAGGTTGGTGCTTCGCAACCCCACTCTCTCAACCCAGCCCCGGGTGAACAACCTTCATAGCTTCGACA